>CAZDPE010000231.1:0-1504 GCA_964507235.1 uncultured Lachnospiraceae bacterium | reverse complement strand
TAAGCCGGATTGCATTGAGATCCTGCCAGGGGTTATACCCAAAATCATTGCCCGCATTACCAAAGTCCAGAAGATTCCTGTGATCGCAGGCGGGATGATTGATGATAAGGAAGATGTAATGATGGCTCTTCGGGCAGGAGCCACAGCAATCTCAACCACGAAACAGGAGCTGTGGTTTATATAGCCAGAGGAAACGGCTAATGCCGTTTCCTATATATACTAAAGATGGAGGCCGTCTTTTTTATCGTATAGGAAATTTTGTTCCAACATATGTTTGGCGGCAGTGAGAGTTGGGACATATATGGAAAGGAAAAATCTGCATGTGCAAACAGATGGTGGTGATCCAGACGATTACCGGGAAAGAAAAGCTGCTGGTTACTTATCTGGAGAAGGTGGAAGAAATCCAGGAACTGGTATATGAAACCTTTTTCCCGATGCGGCAGGTTCAGAAGCGGTTTCATGGGAAATGGAATACCGTAACAGAAAGGCTGTTTCCCGGATACTTATTTGTAGAAACAAAGGGTTCTAAAGAATTATTTCTTGCACTAAAAAATATACCAATGCTTTCAAAAATCCTTGGCGATCAGGAGACGAGCTATATCACATTGAATCCGGATGAGGAAGACTTCATCCGGAGGATTGGCCAGCGAAGGGGTGACCACTGCATCGGGATCAGCAAGGTGCAGATTGCAGCAGATACTCCCTATAAAAAGGGAGACAAGGTAAATGTAATCTCAGGGGATTTGATAGATTTTCAAGGAGAAATCGTTGGGTTTGATATGCGCAAAAGAAAAGCAATGATACAGACCCAGATGTTTGGCGGAACGATCCTTCATGTAGGGATTGAGCTGCTTGGGAAGGCCTGATATGGCTTAAGAGGCCATGAGCAGAGTTTGGAATTAAGGAGGAATAAAGGCAGGCGCTTGTTTCAAAGCAGTATGCTGGAGGAGCATCTGGCGCCGGGAAACCAGAAAGAGAGGGTGAAAGAGACGGGTGGAACAGTAATGAAGCCGCAGATCTTTCACAGTGGATGATTTTAAGAAACAGTGTGTGAAATACAATTTAGCATTGTAATAATGTATGACATTACCCCGCTGTGCCAATCGCCACGCCGCAGCGGGGTAATATTTTACCCTTTAATCGAACGTATATTCTCACTCAAAATTAGAAAAAACTATTGACATTACTCCTTGTGGAAGCTGTATAAAAAACGCAGACAGGAAAATCCAAAAGGGAAATCATTAAGAAACAAGGGGGATGAATCCAGATGAAGATTAAGTATGTGGAAGAACTGGTGGGCATCACAAAGAAGAATATCCGTTTTTATGAGGAACAGGGACTTTTAAGTCCTGACCGGGCGGAGAACGGATATCGGGAGTACCATGAGCAGGACATCAGGCGGCTGAAACAGATTAAGCTTCTTAGGAAGCTGTCCGTGCCTATTGAAGAAATAAAAAAAGTTCTCTCCGGGAAGCAGAGTTTGGAATTGTGCCTGTCCCATCAT
>CAZDPE010000230.1:0-1517 GCA_964507235.1 uncultured Lachnospiraceae bacterium | reverse complement strand
TGATGTCAACCTCTTTTCCCTTAAGCAGAATGCTTCCTTTTGTCTTTGAATAAATCCCATTTAATATCTTCATCAGAGTGGATTTTCCTGCTCCGTTCTCGCCCATTAATGCATGTATGCTTCCTCTGCGCAATTGAAAAGACACTTGCTCCAGCACCCATACACCGCCAAATTCTTTTCCAATATTCTTCATTTCAAGAATTACTTCTTGTTCACATGGCATCCGTATTCCTCCTTTCTTTGAAATTTTTCTTTCACTACAATTCTACACTACCCTTAATATGTCTTGGCGCGAGAGCAATTTTCCCAAGAATCGCATATTGAGAAGCATGTCCGGCCGCAGGTATATTACCAGGAATGCAGTGAATCGTAGAGTATGCAATAACCGCAAATTTCACAGCCTCTTTGTATTCCGGAGGAATCCCAATCTCATTGGACGTCGTAAGCTCTATGTGCTTCGGAATCCTCTCCCGTATCTCCTTCATAATCTGCGGATTTTTAACTCCGCCTCCACTGGCATATAACTTTTTAGTGGATCTTATCACTTCTTCCGGCACGTTTTCTCTCATACTTCTCGCAACAGCCGCCCCAGTAAACGCACAGGCCGTAGCCAGAAGATCTTCCTTTCGAAGATGGCTAAACCTGTGAATTGTTTTTTTAATATATTCTTCACTGTAATCCTGAGACCAGCCTGAACGTGGAACCGGCCGATTCCAGAAAGGATGATGCATGAAGTAATCCAAAAGTTCCTGATCTGGCCGTCCAGAAGCAGCGATTTCTCCATCCTTGTCATACTCTTTTTCAAAAAGCGCTCTGCACATATAATTTGAAATGATATTGCCTGGACCTGTATCAAAGCCAAACATTTTCCGACGATCCTTATGAGCTATATGTAAGTTAGCAATTCCACCAATATTCAGAGTCATGGTATATCCCTCACTCTTTCGGAATAATATATAATCCAAATATGGCATAAGAGGCGCTGCTGCCCCTCCCCACGTATGGTCAGCAGGACGGAAATGTGTCACTGTGTCTATGTTAGTTAGATTCGCTATAACAGAAGTGTCCCCCATCTGCGTCCCACAAGGATAGTTTCCAGAAAGCCAACGATTTACCCAATCCCCTTTCTCAGCCTCCGTCATGTTACTAATTGCTTCATGGTTGGGCTGTTCCTGATAGATTGTCTGCGTATCTAGGCCAAGAACCTTGACGTCCAAAGGATCAATGTTGTTTTCCTTCATAAAATATGCAGCTTTCTCTGCAAACACAGCACCACACAGATAATTCAGCCGATTCAGGCCTATCATATCGACTTTGTTAACAAATGCGTCCTGTACAATTGAAGCCACCGCCTTTGGCCACTCATAGGAACCGCCTTTCAAAAATCTGGGCGCTTTTGGAAAGCCATCCCCGTCCAGTTCCGTTTCCGCCAGAATCACATCAATCCCGTCAAAAGACGAACCACTGTTCATACCCATAATGAGATCCATAGTCCTTTACCTCCTTTGATTTTATTC
>CAZDPE010000229.1:0-1541 GCA_964507235.1 uncultured Lachnospiraceae bacterium | reverse complement strand
CATAATGGGTGATAGCATTCTGTGCTTCTGTGGACAAAACTGCGGAAACTCAAGTACTTCCCTTCTTTTCAATTTTTTGGTTGTATATTATAATCATAACATACTTGTGCTTATTTATTGTATCGGAAGTGAAGGGACATTTCAATGCTTAAATGCGTGGTATTTGCTGTAACTTCATATTATTATAAACAGCTTCTGGAAAGACGGGCGGCGCTTGAAGATGAATTGCCGTCAGGAGAAGCAGAGCTGGTAAT
The DNA here is from genome assembly GCA_964507235.1 of uncultured Lachnospiraceae bacterium. GTDB lineage: Bacteria > Bacillota > Clostridia > Lachnospirales > Lachnospiraceae > Suilimivivens. Next base: position 1,287 of record CAZDPE010000229.1, on the reverse strand, counting down.
TATGGAAGCTGAAGGAGATATAAGCGCAGAAACGACGGTTTTATTGGAGCGGTATAAAAAGGAAAATCTTTTGTTTATTGCCGACAGCCGGGAAATATTTCTTCATTTATATAACGGAGGATATTATGTGATTGCCCTTTATCATGAACTGAACAGGCAGGTTTCATTTGAAGAGGCTTTATATGCAGTGGAGGATGTACAGCAGCTTAAGCTTATGTCTTATGATGAAGTCTACAGGCGGCTTGCGGGGCTGCCGTGGGATATTCTGGAAACAGAACGCCTGAAGGTAAGGGAAAGCACGGTTTCGGATGTACCGGATTTTTATGGGATTTATGCAGAACCTTCTGTTACTTATTATATGGAAGATTTATTTCAGGATCCTGATGAAGAATGCGCTTATATGGAAGCCTATATCAGGCAGGTATATGGCTTTTACGGATTCGGAATGTGGACGGTTCTGCTGAAGGAAACAGGACAGATAATCGGGAGGGCGGGCTTAAGCGTCAGAGCGGGATATGAACTGCCTGAGCTGGGCTTTGTGATTGCTGTTCCTTTTCAGGGAAAAGGTTTTGCTTTTGAAGTATGCAGCGCTGTTTTGGCTTATGCAAAGGAAGAGCTGCTTTTTGACAGGGTACAGGCACTGGTGCAGGAGAAAAACGCCGCATCCTGCAGTCTGCTTGCAAAACTGGGGTTTGAATATGAAAAAAATGTCATAGAAGATAACCGGGAATATTGTTTAATGATAAAACAGCTGTAATTGTATATAGTAACATGATTCTGTGTTTCAATTTGACAACATAATACCTTTGTGATAGGCTAATACTAGGTTTATGATTTATAAATGAAACGCAATGACGAAGAGAGTAGGTACAGGAAAGCTTTACAGAGAAAGTTTCCGCAGCATGGCTGTGGCTGAGAGGAACCGGGCGGCAATGGACTGAAGATGGCTTCTGAGCAGTGCACCGATCCGTTTGTTGAAACGGCTAGATTGCAACAGGTTCCGCCTGTTATAGCGGCAGGGTATATGATATTTACTGGAATCAGAGAATATTTGTACCCCAGAGGTTCTTCCTGCAAGGGGAGAATAAAAAGAAGTGGTACCACGGTCTAACAGCTGTCTTCTGTCATCGGTGATAGAAGGCAGCTTTTTTAGCAGGGAGCCTTTGAATGAGAGGTTTGTCAAATGCGTAATTTCCATTGTTAAAGAAAGGAGTTCAATAAATATGAACAAAGGAAAATATTACATTACAACGGCTATTGCCTACACCTCAGGCAAGCCCCACATTG
>CAZDPE010000228.1:0-1595 GCA_964507235.1 uncultured Lachnospiraceae bacterium | reverse complement strand
TTGACCCTCGCGGCATTCGTCAAGGTCATGCAAGCATGACTTTGACTCATTGCATGTGGGAATCATCTAAAAAGTCCCCGCAAGTGTTTATAAAACTACCCAAAGCTCTTATGCAAATTTGGAAATTATCTTATATGCTTATTACAAAAGTCCTTTATAATATCTAATATTTTTCCACCTGTTTTTTCATTTTCAAATTCTTCTGATATTATTGATATAGTCTTTTTCATTCCAATCTCCGTTCCGCCGCCTCAGGCTGGCGGCTCAAATAGTATTTCTCATGGGATTCATTATCCCAGTTCTTTTATATGTAGCTAAAAGCAATATTATTTATTACATAACCTGTTTCTGCTGTCATAGGTGTAAATATATTTTCCGTTTCTGTTTTTCCTTTTTATTCTGTTTCCCAGATTTTAGGGTGTTGTACAAATATGCTGATTATCCAAGGCGGGGAATTTGACTCTTACTGACGTTTACTCTAAAACTTGCATTTTCATTAAATAAAAAAAGCACAGTTTAAATTAATCCAACGCATAATACGACAAATTGTTTTATACTGTACCTCTTGTTATCATAGCCTTGTTACTGTAAACAGCCGTGGCAGGAGCCTCCTCGGTCAAAGTTTGGTTTCCTGCCACAACCACCCAACTCATGGGCAACGATGCAGACATTTTGTGTTAATAGCATTTTATGCTTAAAATAATATAACGATTGAAGCATTATTTAATTTGCTGGACAACAATAGCTGTAGCTGGGGTTTCATTATACCCTGTGCCTGTCCCTGCAGTATAATCCCGCACCCTTTTCCTGTTTCCGTATACATCGAAGCTGTAGGTTCTTAATATCATGCCGTCCTGCGCCACTCCGGTCAGTCTGCGCATGGTATCATACTCATACTGTTCCAGTATCCCTTCCCTGTTCCGGCGTATGATTCCTGACAGCAGTCCGGTGCTGTCATACTTCCGGATGCTCTCCATGGCGCTGTTTTCCGCTCCGTTTCCACTGCCGTAGAATTTTCTGGTTCTCTGTCCAGTGTGGTCTGTAACCTTCTCCGGTCTTCCCATAACGTCCCACTCAATGGTCAGGCTTTTCCCAGCCAGTCCTGCATCTGTACCAGCTGTCCGAGAGGATCATACTACATGGCTGTTTCCCTGCAGTCCTGGTAATGGACGCGCGAAGCCTTCCATTCTTATCATAGCCGTAGAAGGTCAGGTACCATGGACATTTAGGATTGTCAATAACATGTTTCTCTTTCCTACTACTTTGAGTACGCAACACTGCCGCAATCTATAAAAGAAATCGATACCAGTACTATCAACCTTATCCTTAGCACATTCTCTAACAACGTTTCATCAAGAACAGTATGTAAGCGCTATGCCATTATCAGTTATCCTCTCCATATTTGCTTATCTCATACATATTAAAATATGCTTCCAAAAATTTATCCGGCAGTCGCAATCTGCAATATTCATCAATAATTTGTAAGCTCTCTTTTATTGATTGCTCATCACTATTTAATGAACAACGTTTACCTAAAAATTCAGTTATTACTGCGTCCTCCCCGATAGACAATCCTGCTCCAAATCTACCATATT
>CAZDPE010000227.1:0-1641 GCA_964507235.1 uncultured Lachnospiraceae bacterium | reverse complement strand
TAATTACCTCCTTTAATCTACTTTGATATCAAGCAGGGTGAGAATCAGCGCCATTCTTACATAAACGCCGTATTGTACCTGTTTGAAATAAGCCGCCCTCGGGTCATCATCCACCTCTACGGATATTTCATTAACTCTGGGAAGGGGATGGAGTACCAGCATATCCATTTTGGCAAGTTCCATTTTTGCTTTGTCCAGAATGTAAAAATCTTTCAAGCGGACGTAATCTTCTTCGTTAAAGAAACGTTCTCTCTGCACCCGGGTCATGTAAAGGAAATCGAGCTGCGGCATAATGGTTTCCAGGCGGATAACCTCTTCATAGGGAATATTCTTTTCTTTCAGCATATCAGTGATGTAGTCGGGTACCTTCAGTTCTTCCGGAGAGATAAAAATGAATTTGACTCCCTCATAGCGGACAAGAGCGTTAATCAGGGAGTGGACGGTGCGCCCGAATTTTAAATCTCCGCAAAGGCCGATTGTAAAGTTGGAAAGTCTTCCTTTTAAGGAACGGATAGTTAAAAGGTCTGTTAAAGTCTGGGTAGGGTGCTGATGTCCTCCGTCCCCTGCGTTGATTACCGGAATAGAAGAACGGCTGGCAGCAACCATGGGAGCGCCTTCCTTGGGATGACGCATGGCGCAGATATCTGCAAAACAGGAAATAACGCGAATGGTATCTGAAACGCTTTCTCCTTTGGAAGCAGAGGAGGAACCTGCATCAGAAAATCCGATAACGCTGCCGCCGAGATTCAGCATGGCGGCCTCAAAGCTTAAGCGGGTGCGGGTACTGGGTTCATAAAAGCAGGTGGCAAGCTTTTTGCCGGCACAGGCATGAGCATATTTGTCCATGTTTTTTTCAATGTCGCCGGCCAAATCAAAGAGCTGGTCCAGTTCCTGAACAGTAAAATCCAGAGGGTTCATAAGATGTTTCATAGTTTTTCTCCTTTTATTTTGATTTTTTCCCAAAAAAATCGAAGAGCTTCAAATCTCTTCGATTTTTGAAATATTAATTACTTATAAGTGAGCAAATCCTCCACGGGCTTTCTTCTGGGGGCTGCAGGCTCTTCATCCGGATAACCGATTGGAATAAGAGCAGTAATTTCCTGATTTTCAGGAATCTCTAAAAGAGAAGCTGTTTTAGCTTCATCAAAGATACCCATGATAACGGTACCGAGTCCTTTTTCATAAGCGGAAAGACAAAAGCTTTGGGCTGCAATGCCGGCATCAAACATCTGCCAGGAATCTCCTTTTGCGGTGGTAAAGGAACCATCCCGCTCAAAGCCGCTGCGTCCCTTTATGTAAGTAATGGCAACCAGCATAGGAGCATTTTCAATAATAGCGCCGTTTTGAGGGAACATTTCAGTACATTCTCTGGCGATTTTGTTTTTTAATTCGCCTTCCACTGCAATATAGCGAGCAATCTGTGAATGCTTCCAGCTGGGTGCATAAGAAGCTGTTTCAATAATTTCGTTTAATAATTCGTGGCTCACAGGCGTTTCCTTATATTTACGGATACTTCTGCGGCCTTTCAAACATTCCTTTGCAGTCATTTGCACACTCCTATCTGCCTTTAAATCAGGCCAAGCACATTTTTATTCCCGCGTGCAATGAGTCAAAGTCATGCTTGCATGACCTTGACGAATG
>CAZDPE010000226.1:0-1643 GCA_964507235.1 uncultured Lachnospiraceae bacterium | reverse complement strand
CTTCACATACCAGAAGGCGCTCTCGCCCATTAAGTGGACATCCGCATCCTTTACCAGACTTTTATCCCGTGACGTCAAATCTTCCAGCACTGTGATGTCCACCCCTCCCACCGCATCATTGATGGTGGGTATTGCGCTCATATTGATGGCGGCATATCCATGAACAGGCAGATTGTAGAACAGTTTTTCCACTGCTTCCTTCTGATATTCACAGCTTTCTTCCACTCCATTGCCAAAGCCGTGCTGTACTGCAATCTGCGCCTTCGTGGTTGTCACATAAGCGCCGTCCTCGTTATAAATATCAATATCCGTCATAGTGTTACGGTTAATGCCGATTACCTTAATTGTTTTGTCATGGGGATTCATCACTGCCAGAAACAAAGCATCCGCCTGGCCTCCATTAGTCCCCTCTTCCACCTCTTTTGCCTCGCTGTTTTTATCAATTCCCATAAACAGAAAGGTTATAATATCTTCGTTATAGGCATAAATCCTGTCCTGATACTTAATCCAGCCTTCCTGCCACCTGCTTTCCTCCTCCTCCGTAAGAACCATCTGCGCCTCAATCGGCACAAGCTCCGGTCTTGCTGCTTCGGCACTGCTCATCAGACTGGATTTGCCCACGGCCCTGAATATTTGAATGGCTGCCGTTACAATAGCTGCAAGAATCACTAACTCACATAAAGCAGCTATCAGTATTTTTTTCCTTCTTTGTTTCCTTTTCTTTTTTGCTTTTTCAGGATTCAGCAAAAGCTCCTTTTCGCTGTTTGCCTGCTCATCCCTCTTTTTCTTCTTATGATGTTGCATCATTATTCACATTCATACTCCCGCAAAATATCTCTTCATCAGCCCACAATAATTGTCAGCGGCACTTCCTTTGACTTATTTCCGTCAGAATCTTCCGTGGATACCGTAACCTGATAGGTTCCCGCCTTGTTTTTGTCATATTTACTGACACTCAGGTTATGAAACAGTGTTTCATAATTGTCTTTATCATCCTTTAATGTGGAAATCACATTTACCCAGGCAGGCGCTGAGCCTGCCGGAGTCTTCACCTCCGAAGTATTCAAAATCAATACCGGAGCTTCCGGATTTCCAGCATCTGCAGCTGTTTCACCGGACGTATTTCCCGCCTGGGACGCCTCCTGCTGCTGCGGCTGTGTTGTAGCTGCAGGTGCCACAGTCGGAACAGGCGTTTCCTCCGGTGTTGGCGAAGGCTCCGGAGAGGGTGATGCTGTGGGAGAAGCTGCCGTTTCTTCAGCTTCCGGCTCACCGCCGTTTTCTTCTCCATTTTCCGCATCCACCTGCCTTAAATCTGCCTGTATGCCGGCTTTCATCAGCTGATCTGCCATCGCATCGTAATCTTCGCTTTCTGATTCTTCTTCCTCAAAGACGGCCCGAAACATTTTGGAAGCCTTAGCCACATTTCCTGATTTATCGCTGACCGCATAGAAAACAATTAAGGATCCCTCCTGTCTGTTTTCTATCATTTTTTCAATTACAATCCTGTCGCTTACATCTCCGTCATTACTGTCATAAGCAGTAATACCGGAAATCAGCATTCCGCTGTCCATTCCCTCTTCGTAAACGATATCTGCTGCCTGAAATGCAAATTTAGGAGCAGTTTTGTCAGCTCTGAAGTAAAA
>CAZDPE010000225.1:0-1663 GCA_964507235.1 uncultured Lachnospiraceae bacterium | reverse complement strand
GTACGAAAGAGAAAAACAAAACTGAATAACAAAAAATTATACGGAAAGAGGTAAAACCAGTGGATAGTATAGTTTAGAAGCGGGTATTAATCAAAAAAGGATTGATACCCGCTTCGTCATGTGATGAAAAATAAAAAAGAATTGATTTGCTGTAGAAATTATACGACAAATAAGGTATGATGTTAAAGTGTGGAGGATAATATACTATGGCAGATATCAGAAAAGAAGAACTTGATGAGGAAATGGAAAGAAGAGAGCTTCGGCATAAAAGGCGTGTCAGAAACCAGATTATATCATATATATTTGCAGTAATTATTTTAGCGGCGATTGTTGTCGGCGCTGCTTTTGGGGTGCATAAAATCTTGACTGTTATGAATGATAAAAAGCAGGCAAAACAGCTGCAGGAACAACTCAATGAAATGGAAGAGTCCCAGGTGGACCCTGTTGTTATTGAGGCGCCTGTTTCTTCTGATGAACCGGCGGAAGAAGAAAAGAGTTATCTGGATGAGATTGTGGATGCATGTATTGCGGAAATGCCTATTGAAGATAAGGTGGCAGGATTGTTTTTTATTACACCGGAAGCACTTACCAGTACAGATGTGGCAATCAGGGCAGGTGACACCACAAAGGAAAAACTGGGGCAGTATGCTGTCGGAGGGCTGATTTATTTTGAACAGAATATGAAATCAGAAGAACAATTGACAGAGATGCTTTCCAATACAAGAAACTGGAGTAAATATCCTTTATTTATCGGAGTGGATGAAGAGGGAGGAAGCGTCAGCCGGGTTGCAAAGGCCGGACTGGCAGATAATCCGGGCAATATGGGGGATATTGGCGCATCCGGCGATGCCGCAAAAGCGAAGGAGGCCGGAAACATGATTGCATCATATTTATCTGGTTATGGCTTTAATCTTGATTTTGCTCCGGTGGCAGATGTGCTTCTGGAAGGTAATGAAACTATTGGAAACCGCTCTTTCGGAAGCAATGCAGGTGAAGTGGGAAGCATGGTGGCCGCCTGTGTAGCAGGCTTGCAGGAAGGCGGCGTGAGTGCCTGTCTGAAACATTTTCCGGGACTTGGCAGCACGTTGGAGGATACTCATGATGGAATGGTAACGGTAGAGAAAACACTGGAAGATTTTGAAATAACGGATTTTATTTCATTTCAGGCCGGAATCGATGCCGGGGCAGACTTTGTAATGGTGAGCCATTTGTCCGTACCTAATATTACGGGAGATAATACGCCTTCATCCATTTCAAGTAAAATGATTACGGAAATATTGCGTGGGCAGCTGGGATTCAATGGAGTTGTTATTACGGATGCCATGGATATGGGAGCCATTACCGAATATTATACGGCTGATGAGGCTGCAATTAAAGCATTGCAGGCGGGGGCGGATATGATTTTAATGCCGGAGGACTTTGAAACGGCTTATAACGGTGTGCTTCAGGCTGTTAATGACGGTACTCTCTCTGAAGACAGAATTAATGAGTCCCTTAGAAGAATTTACAGGGTAAAATATAAGGATAAAGTGGATGAATAATGAAAATTTATATCCGCAGCAGGAATAAAAATAAATAATCGGGTAAATATAAGATAAAATTTTGCGTCGTTACTATTTACAGCCCCTCCACGCTGCATTCGCAAAACCCGCTGCTGCGCAGC
>CAZDPE010000224.1:0-1699 GCA_964507235.1 uncultured Lachnospiraceae bacterium | reverse complement strand
CCAGCGTATTGCCAGCTATGCCGTTATTCTTTTAAGGATTAAAATCCCTTAGTGAAGATGCCTTTGGGGGCAGCTTTCTTCTTAGAACTGCACGCCCACCATAGACAAGTCAGATTTATATAATTTTGGAGATTGGATGCTGCTCAAATTAATCTTCCGCCGCTTAAAAATGGCATGGCCGCATATTGCTTTCGCTTAGACACTGAAGGTCATCAGTCCCAGCTTCGATATGATAATTTCACGCACAATCATACCTGATGCCTTTTTCTTCGCAAGATTGATTTCCGTCAATTCCTTAAGCTTCAGAATTTTTTCCCCGTACTGCCAGCTGGTTTTTCCAAACAGAGATTTTTTTTCCATCCGGACATTTACTTTGACTTTTACCTTCAATTGAGAAAAAGTATCATAAAGGAAAGTGCCCTTCTCCATATAATAAAACTCACTTTCCAGCGTAGTTTCCGGATTTGCCTCTTTTAAAATATAGTGGTTTAAAATCGTTTTCAATTTAAAAGGTACCATCTCCTGGGAAAGCAGTTCCTCATAGCTGAACCTTGCCCCAAGATATATATTTCCGGTGTCCATCATGACATATTTAAAATCGTTATCCTGCAAAGCTGCTTTCATTTGTTCTGACATTCTATTCTTCCATTCTTTCTATATCTTCAATTGTAAAGCCGCTAAGCCGCATGGCTTCCCTTATTACGTTTTCGGACATTCCCGTTTCTGCGGACAGTTCCTCTACCGTAACCTTTCTTCGTAATTCTTCCGCAAGCTTTTCAGCCTGTTTTGCCACCTTATTTACCTTTCCAAGAACCTTCTTATCTTTATCAGACTCCGCCGATGCGTCCGCGATACATTCTTCCATGGCATCCATAATCATCCTAACAAGCATGCCTTCCGCTTCCCTTGCATGCTCTAAACATCCAAGCATGGTAACTCCCATTGCAAGCGCCACGTTGCCTTCTCCAATCAAGTCTTCCAGATATACTCCCTGTCCCGAATAAAGCTTAGAAATTTCCACCACCTGAGGAAGATAAATGGAAATTAGCTTTTGCTGCGCATCCGTTTTCCCTGCCATTGCAGACAAGGTAAATGCTTCCTTTTCACCTTCGCTGAAGTTTTCTAAAAGCTCCAGTTCCTTTTTATATATTTCAAGATAATTAATTTCCTCTTCCGAAAGCAGTTCCTCCGCATCAATTACCGTATCAATGCCGATTTTATGTTTCTCCAAATAGTCATAAACCAGCGCCAGCTGCTCCTGGGATAAAGAAAGCTCTTTAAAAGCATCCTCTACCTGCCGCCTTTCAATGCAGTTGCCCTGTTCTTTTGCCTGCTTTTTTACTTTTTCAAGCGCTTTTTCAAATAATATTTCCTGATTACTCTCCATCTGTTTTTCCCATCCCGATAATCATTATTGATGTTTTACATGAGTATGCGTAAATAAATGATCCTGACAATACTCATAATTGCCATCACATTTCGAACAGAACCGGAATTCCAGTTCCGGATTGGTTTCTTCCGTTCTACCGCAGATGGCGCACTTATGCCTTGTAATCTTCGTTGTCTTCTTAACCTCCCGTCTGAAATCCTGACGCCTTTTTACCTGCTTCGGGGACATATGAATCATATTTCTGCTGGTAAAGAAAAATACGGCAAAATTCAAAAGTGATGCTCCGATTACAAAGCGATTGGCAGATGC
>CAZDPE010000223.1:0-1782 GCA_964507235.1 uncultured Lachnospiraceae bacterium | reverse complement strand
GACTGACGGTTTCCGTCATTCCGGACATGCGGTTTCACTGCACAAGAATATTCACATGGATCAAATGACAAGGGAAGAAACATTACAGGTAATGAACGATATCCGTTCACAGTATGGAGACAATGTCATTGTAGAGTTTTCAGGCGACGGTATGGCAGCGCTGGTAGAGGGACAAAAGGGCAGCATAATACCGGAACCTACAGCGGACCAGAAGGCCGAGAAGGCAGAGAAGGATGCGGCATTTATGAATGAAATTGTTCAGAATGAGCATATAGAAGTGGCTCAGGAGCATATTACGGGACGGATTGATTATAACGGGATTATGCATGAGAAGTCTCCCGAAACTGCTGCTCAAATGGATGGATATCTACATGAATTTGGTAGTACAAAGGATAAAAGCTATTTACAGAAAGCCGCAAAGACAGCACTTGACTGGTTTAAGGAAAATTACGTCAAACATAAGGAATGGTTTGAAGCAAAGGAGAGCAATCAGGCAGCCTCAGCTGATGCGGCTGACGAGATCAAATTAAGCAGTAAGGCTCAAAAAATATTGGAGGAATTATCAAAGAAATACGGCAATATGGATTTCTTTGTTGCAAACTTCGGAAGCAGCGCAGATGCAAAAGCTATCATGGCGAAAAGCACGAAGGATTTTTCCATTTTATTTACACCGGAAGAACTGGAGAAAATGGCTTCCGATGAAAAATATAAAGAGGAGTGCATGAGCAGGATAGACGGCGCGGTGCGTATGTCAGAGCAGATCAATGAGCAGTTTGGTTTTACTGCAGCATCTAAAGACGTACCTGAAGGAGGAGTCTCTGCACGATTTGGCATTTCCTTTAACAAGGACGGTTCCGTCACTTATTTTGCGGAATTGGAAAAAGCATCCGAAAAGCAGAAGGAGCGTATTGAACGGACAAGAGAGAAGCGCGCAGAAGAAAAGAAAGAAGCTGAGAAAAAGGAAAGAAAGGAAAGCAGAAAGATTACGATAGAGGCCTCCTCCGAGGAAGAGCTTATGAAAAAGCTTAGAGCAGTGAATTGGAATACCGCGGCGGGAAGCAGTGAAGAAAGCGGCAGAAGGGTTGATTATAGCGTTTAAAAATAGGTTTCATTATGGTTTTGTCAAATAAACGATTTTATATTGACAAATGAATATGAGAGTTGTATTATTGTATACAACATAAATGAATTGATTTGACGAGGACGTCCTGTAATTTGCAGGACGTTCTTTTTGGTTCATAGGAAAGCATTTGCAGCTGCTTACGAGGAGGGATTTATGATGTATGATTTGGATTTGTTGGAGCACACGGATACGGTTAATGAACTGTTGGCCCGCTATGGTGTGAAATTTGGTATTTATAAGAATAATACCTTTAAGGAGCAGCTGTTTCCGTTTGATGCCATTCCCAGAATTATTGAAAAAGAAGAGTTTGATTATCTGGAAAGAGGATTGAAGCAGCGGGTAGTGGCGCTTAATTTGTTCCTGCAGGATATTTACAGCAAGAAAAGGATTGTGAAGGATCATGTGGTGCCGGAGGACTTCATCTTTGCCTCCAGCGGCTATATGGCGGAATGCGAAGGGATTTGCCCGGTAAAGGCCATTTATTCTCATATATCAGGTATTGATCTGGTACAGGGAAAGGATAAGCGCTGGTATATACTGGAGGATAATCTTCGTGTACCGTCAGGTGCCTCTTATCCCATGATTGCCAGAGAGCTGTGCAGAATGATTATTTCGTGCTGAAAGCACCAGAGCTATTGCGCAAAAGCACCAGTTGTACA
>CAZDPE010000222.1:0-1855 GCA_964507235.1 uncultured Lachnospiraceae bacterium | reverse complement strand
CAATTGTGCAATATGCCCTTAGCGGGCAAGCTCTCACGGTCATATTGTACAATTGCTTCTGCATGGCTGAACTGTTACTAAAAGAATATTAACAATTAGATTTTCACGGTTTACATAATTTTTTGTCAATTTGGGCGATAAATTAACGTAATATTCCACTTCAAATTATTGACTTTTTTGGTATACATTATAAAATATAAATGCAGCTTTACATAACATATATAAATAGAAAAGGGGAATTTTACTATGATGTATATGCATTACTGTAAATGTTGTCAACGTGTTTTCATGCTGAACGGGCATAAAATGATATGTCCAAAATGCACAGAGCCTTTAACGGAACTTCGTATTTCTTATCTGGATTATGTAAATCTGGATATGCAGGGACGGGAAGAACTGATAGATGCTTGTGCCGATGAAGAACAGCTGAATAAGATGAAAGCCACTTACCGTATGTATAAATACAGTAAATGGTATCGTGAACTTCAGGCGCAGAATGAAAATAATCTTCCTATCACCACTTTACTGGCTTCTCTTGCAGTTCACAACACGATTGATGACTCTCTACAGGCAGGCGCACCTGTCAGAATCTGAAAACAGAAGGTTTGCTCTTAAAACTTTCTATTATCATGAATTACACAGGGATTATTTCAGGGACCGGCAAAGCCGGTCCCTTTCCCTGCCGCCTTTTAAATAGCAACAGCTCCGCCATGCCATTCATAAGTTGGCGGAATGAACATTTCCACCTCAAAATGCAGGTATAAGCCGCCAACTTATTTCATGCTGGGCATCCGCCCTATAGAAGCAATTGCGCAATATGTCCTGGTGAGCAAGCTCTCACGGTTCTATTGCACAATTGTTTCCGCATGGCTGAACTATTATTACAAATAATACACTGCAATCCCTGCAAATATAAAGGCCATGCCCAAAAGCTTCCTCTTTGTGATTTTTTCACGGAAAAAGAAATAGCTTAATATAAGAACCATGATATATCCGGTTGCTTCCACAATCTGCACATTCGTGAACTCCATTCCTTCATAAGCAATAATCGTCAGAAACATGGACAAAAACATCATACCGTAACCGCAGATTACATAGGGATTCAAATATTCAAAAATTACAGAGTCATAAGTTTTTCCTGCACTTTTTTTCAGCAGAATCTGCGAAAAAGAAGCTATCAATACAGAAATAACCAATACCATCAAATGCATATTCATTGTTCTTCCTCCCTTCCACTGTTTAAAATTACAATTCCAGTAATTACCAGCAAAATACCCGCTGCTTTAGGTACCGTTATCTGTTCTTTAAACAGAAGGCTCCCCCAAATCACAGCCCATAATAAGGTGACCGCCTTATTGGCATATGCTACCGATAATTCGATTTTCTTAATAATCTGCTGCCATAAAAGCGCATATACCCCCAGAATAACAAGCTCCAGTCCGTAAAAAACAAAAAACATAAAGCTGAAGCGCTCTTCACCTGCGGCCAGCTTTGCCACAATACTGTTGATACTGTAAATTAGAAATACCGTCTGCAGCATCAGAATATCTTTTACAGCAATTCTATTTTTCATCTTTCCCTCTCACCCTGCCAATTTGGCAGTTCCTCAAATTTTATTTTATCCGTGAATATTTATCATCCGCAGTACCCATAATTTTAACACACTCTTCTTTCCCGGTATATTAAATTTTTATGAATATATGGATTTTTGCTTCAAATAATAGTAGAATAACAGGGAAATGTAACAGTTCAGCCATGCCATTCATAAGTTGGCGGAATGTATATTTTCACCAATCAATATAAGTATAAACCGCCAACTTATTTCATGTCGGGCATCCGCCCTATAGAAGCAATT
>CAZDPE010000221.1:0-1882 GCA_964507235.1 uncultured Lachnospiraceae bacterium | reverse complement strand
CGATGCCCTGCTTCGCACGTCATCTTATCCGACGGAACGATGCCCTGCTTCGCATGTCATCTTATCACCGACCCAAAATCCCTCGCTGCCGCACATCTGTCTATGTCAGTCTTTGCTTTAAGGACATTTGTGCGTCACCGAGGGATATTCTATCACATATAAATATTGGGTGCAAGCAATTTTGCACAATTTTTATATCAAAAATAGCAGTTTTCTGAATTATTTTCTTGATTTTTGCGTAATGAAATGTTTTTTCATTCCTTACAGCAATTCTTTCAAAATCCGATTCACCATTCCGGGATCGGCCTTTCCTTTCATGGCCTTCATGGTCTGGCCTACCAGAAAACCGATTGCCTTTTCCTTACCGTTACGGTAATCCTCTACAGACTGGGGATTGTTTGCAATCACTTCTTCCACAGTTCTGCGAAGTGCGCCTTCGTCATTGACGGTCTTAAGCCCCTTTTCTTCCACATATTTTTCAGGGTCAACGTCATTTTTAAACATTTCCTCAAAGACCTCTTTGGCCACAGAACCGTTAATTGCTTTAGAATCCGTAAGCGCAATCAGCTTTGCAAGATTTTCCGGTGAAAACCGGATATCCTCAGGCTCCATGTCATTTTCCTTAAGAAGACGTAAGGTTTCACCCATCAGCCAGTTGGAAACCTTTTTCGGCTGCGCCCCCATGCTTACTGCTGCTTCAAAAATATCGGTCATATGCTTTGTTCCTGTAATAATCTCAATGTCATAATCAGGAATATCAAATTCTTCCTTGTAACGAAGCATTTTTTCTTCACGGAATTCAGGCTGCTTTGCCCTGATTTCTTCAAGAAACTCATCGCTTAAGACAATAGGCACTAAGTCCGGGTCAGGGAAATAACGGTAATCCTGCGCGTCTTCCTTGCTTCTCATAGTATAGGATTCCCCCTTATTATCATCCCAGCGCCTTGTTTCCTGTATCACCTTTTCACCTGATTCCAGCAAATCTATCTGACGCTCTCTTTCACCCTCAATGGCTCTGGCAATTGCTTTAAAAGAGTTTAAGTTTTTCATTTCCGTACGGGTTCCGAATTTCTCAGCGCCGACTTCTCTTATGGAAAGGTTTACGTCGGCACGCATGGAACCTTCCTGCATTTTACAATCAGAAGCCCCAAGATACTGAATGGTCATGCGCAGCTTTTCAAGGTATGCAATTACCTCCTCTGCACTTCTCATATCAGGCTCCGATACAATTTCTATCAAAGGTACGCCTGAACGGTTAAAATCTACCAGAGAACAGTCATCCCATTCATCATGCAAAAGCTTACCGGCATCTTCCTCCATATGAATTTCATGAATTCCTATGAATTTTTTCCCCGCCTCTGTTTCAATTTCCACCCTGCCGTTTCTGCAGATAGGCAGATACAGCTGGGATATCTGATAATTCTGAGGATTATCAGGATAAAAATAATTTTTGCGGTCAAATTTGCAATACTGGGTAATATCACAATTGGTAGCCAATCCTACCGCCACCGCATATTCCAGCACCTGTTTGTTCAATACGGGAAGAGAACCGGGCATACCTGTACAAACAGGACAGGTATGGGTATTGGGCGCCCCGCCGAAAGCAGTGGAGCATCCGCAGAAAATTTTTGTTTTGGTTGCAAGCTCTACATGAACTTCCAGACCAATGACGGTTTCATATTGCTTTTCCATATCAGTTCTCCTCCTTTCTGCCAAAAACGCCTCTTGCTTTTTCATATGCATAAGCCGTCTGAATCAGCTTCTTTTCCTTAAAGCAATCGCCAATCAGCTGTAATCCGATAGGAAGCCCTCTGCTGTCCACACCGCAGGGAAGGCTGATTCCGGGCAGTCCTGCCAGATTGACGGAAATAGTATAAATATC
>CAZDPE010000220.1:0-1915 GCA_964507235.1 uncultured Lachnospiraceae bacterium | reverse complement strand
CGCCGCAGCTCTTTATTTATCGGGACTGCGGCGATTTTGCTTCCAAACTTGAGATGTATTGGATAATAGCATCTGCTTTATTGTCTGTCAACTCTTTTTTTATATTTTTTTATAAAAAGCTTATAATGACGGTCAGATATGGTAACATTGCGGTCAAAAACAAATCCCAGCTTTTCCAGCAAATGAACGGAAACAACATTATCCTCATCCGCCAAAGCCTGCACCGCATCAAACTCCAGCTCGCTTTTCGCATAGTTAAGAATCGCACTGCAGACCTCAAATGCATAGCCTTGTCTCTGATGTTCTACATCAATGACAAATCCCAGCTCCGGCAGTTCGTATCCCTCCCGTACGCTTAAGCCTGCACGCCCGATAATCTGTTCCGTTTCCTTCAGGATAACCGTCCATAAGCCATACCCATAAAAGCCGTATATTTGATCTACATACGCCTTCATATAAGCAATCTCCTGCTCCTTTTCCGGGAACAAATCCTCCATATAATAAGTAATGGACGGATCGCTGTAGATTCTGTAAAATTCCTCCACATCAAAAACCGTACTTTCCCTGACCTTAAGCCTGTTCGTTTCTAAAATGCTCCAGGGCAGTCCCGCCAGCCTCTGAAATGCTTCCTCGTAGGAACGATATTCCAGCTCGGAAAGATTTTCAACCGCATATCTGGCATTCTGAAACAACTGCTGCCTGTTTTTTTCATGATAAAGTGCAATGACATAATACCCTTCCCCATAGAGACGGTTAAACACCAAAGAACTGTCCGTCACAATCAGAGTATTGGTACGGTCAATTTCTTTCACATCAACGGCGCACGCCGGATCAACGTTTTGAAACACGGCTTCTGCCCCAAAGCCCTGCAGCTTTGCAACAATTCCGGCTCTCTCTTCTCCGGTAAGCATGGCATCATATTCAGCTAACAAAAACAGAATATATTTTAACATTGCCAACTCCATTTTCTTCCATTAAAATAAGAGTAGTTTATTGTAATATCAAATGGATTATCTGTAGATATTATAATACGCTGTTTATCAAATGAAAAGAAAGGAAGTATTACCATGGCACAAAATCCTGTTGTTACCATCACCATGGAAAACGGAGATGTTATCAAAGCAGAGCTTTACCCCGATATTGCTCCCATTTCCGTAAACAATTTCATTAGTCTTATTCAGAAAAAATTTTATGACGGTCTTATTTTCCACCGCGTTATCCGCGGCTTTATGATTCAGGGCGGTGATCCGGAAGGCACCGGCTGCGGCGGTCCCGGATACAGCATCAAAGGAGAATTTGCCCAAAACGGTGTGGAAAATAATTTAAAGCATACCGAGGGAGTACTCTCAATGGCAAGAAGCATGGCTCCCAATTCAGCCGGTTCACAGTTTTTTATCATGCACAAGACAAGCCCT
Organism: uncultured Lachnospiraceae bacterium; assembly: GCA_964507235.1. Lineage (GTDB taxonomy): Bacteria > Bacillota > Clostridia > Lachnospirales > Lachnospiraceae > Suilimivivens. Next base: position 500 of record CAZDPE010000220.1, on the reverse strand, counting down.
CATTTAGACGGTGCCTACGCCGCATTCGGAAAGGTTATTGAGGGTATGGAAAATGTCAATAAAATTGCCGAAACCGCAACCGATTATGCAGACAGGCCGTTGGAGGAACAGAGAATCAGCACTGTTACGGTAGAAACCTTCTGCGTGGAATACCCCGAACCTGAAAAGTTTTAGCTCTTTATTTAAGCATTAAGCGGACTGGTACCAGAGTACTAGCCCGTTCATATTTTGTTCATATTTAATTTAAAAAAACTTAATTAGTATAACATTTTTTAGACATTTCTGTATCTTATACTAACATCATAAGATCAAACAATAACAGTCAATATTAAAGTAATTGATTTATTAATAACTTTTTCATAATAAATGCCAAGTAAACAAAGTTTACTTGGCATCCTCCCTTTTTAGGGAAACCTTTCCGCTATCTCACACTGTTTCGGCCGTTAAAAACGTAACAGTTCAGCCATGCCATTCATAAGTCACCAGTATATACATTATTA
>CAZDPE010000219.1:0-1940 GCA_964507235.1 uncultured Lachnospiraceae bacterium | reverse complement strand
TCACTTCCGCTTCCCCGATTACCCTGCTTAAGTCTATTTCATCTATGGCTTTGCCGTCCCGGCAGAAATGGAAAGCACCTGCCTTTTTTCCGGTGCAGGGTCTCCCGGAAATATGCAGCAGGTAAAAAGCTCCTGGGTAATATCATATATTTTCATATTTTTTAAAGAAAGCGCATTCCTCATCATTACACTCATCTGCCTCCTTCAGCCTGCAGTTTATATGGAACACATGAGCAATTTCCTCCTGCTCCCTGCTTCCAAAAATTTTAATCTCACAAGGCACTCCCAGTCCTTTCAGCTTTTCATACATGGGACGTGCATTCTCAAGCAAAAAGTCATGATATGCGCTCATAATGAAGGAAGGCGGAAAATCCTTTGTCAGATACTTCATCGTATCCAGGCTTTCCATAATTTCTTCTTCCCGGGAGCTGTTTTCCCAGTCTGCTTTTCCCGTATATTCTAAAAAGGGTTCGTCAAGTCCGTATTCAGCACATTTTCTGGCATCATAAATTCCGCAGTTTAAGGCCGCCGCCCGTATTTTCACATCAGGGGTTTTAAAATCAAACAGCCCTGCGAACTCAGGATTCGTTAAAATAGTCAGATAATGGCTTGCCAGCTGACCGCCTGCGGAATCCCCCACCACGAATAAATTATCGGTATCCACAAAATATTCTTCTCCCTTTTCCTTCAAAAAGCCGAAAACTCTGTTAATATCCTCAAGGGCAGCAGGATATTTATTTTCCGGCGCCAGACGATAATTGAAATTCACCACAGTAAATCCTCTCCGGGCAAGTCCCATACAGTAAAACTGATAAATTTCCTTGTTCCCATACACCCATGCGCCGCCATGGACACTGACAATTGCGGGCTGTTTCTTTACAGTATCCTTTGTATAATAAATATCCAGCAGATTAAATTCCCCATAAGGCCCATAAGATATATCATCATGCCGCATTATATTTTCCGGCGTGGTCAGACCTTCATCTCTTTTCCTGTCGCTTTCCGCCCAATTTTTTCTGATATCTGCTACTGTTCTGCTTACCATAAATCCGCCTCTTTCTTTTCCGTTATGTACTTCCGGTCAAATTTTTCTGTTACAATTACTATTATAGTAACTTATTTCACAATATTTGTCACTTTTTTAATGAATGAAACGTGTTTAAGATAGAAAGCAGAAAGCGCGCTCTGCCAAAGCAGGAGGATAAACAATGTGAGTACAAAAAATGAAGCTGAAGTCAATAACCCCGCCGCAAGCAGCGGGGCATGGAAATTGAAGCGCCCCAAGGGGCGGGGTATTGACCCTCGCGGCATTCGTCAAGGTCATGCAAGCATGACTTTGACTCATTGCACGCGGGAATAAATCTGTGTTATAATAAAATTCAGGGTGTATAGTGATGGCAGAAGAGAAAATCGCCTTCGCGGATTTCTCTCCGCCCCGCCGCTAACGCTCCGGAATGGAGGTCAATATGGAAATCAGAAGAGCAACAGAAAAGGACATGGCTGGAATAAACAGTTTATTAATGCAGGTTTGCCTTGTGCACCACAAAGGGCGGCCGGACCTTTTTAAGTATGGTGCAAAGAAATATACAGACGACCAGCTTAGGAATATTATACATGATGACAAGCGGCCGATTCTGACAGCAGTAAATGAAAACGGGAATGTGCTGGGTTACGCATTCTGCATTTTTCAGCAGCATAAAAATGACAATATCCTCACAGATATTAAAACCTTATACATTGATGACTTATGCGTAGACGAAAATCTTCGGGGACAACATATCGGAAGACAGCTTTATGAAGCAGTTCTTGCTTATGCCAGAGAAAACGGCTGCTATAATGTAACCTTAAATGTATGGAGCCTTAATGAATCCGCCATGAAATTTTATGAAGCCTGCGGCTTAAAGCCTCAAAAAGTAGGAATGGAAACTATTTTATGAATT
>CAZDPE010000218.1:0-1957 GCA_964507235.1 uncultured Lachnospiraceae bacterium | reverse complement strand
GGCAGCTTATCGCCATGCGCGAGGCGAACGTGCCAGAGGAAAACATCTATTCGGATAAGCTATCAGGCAAAGACTTTGAACGCCCGTCCTACAAGCAGCTTCTCAAAACTATAAAAAAAGACGATCTGCTCTTCATTAAAAGCATTGACCGTCTGGGACGAAACTATGAAGAAATACAGAACCAATGGCGTATCCTCACGAAAGAAAAAGGGGTGGATATCGTAGTGCTGGATATGCCCCTTTTGGATACCCGGAGAGGAAAAGACCTTGTAGGCACATTTCTGAGCGATATCGTCCTGCAAGTACTTTCTTTTGTTGCGGAAAACGAGAGAGACAACATCCGCCAGCGGCAAGCAGAGGGCATAAGAGCGGCAAAAGCACGAGGTGTAAGATTCGGAAAACCCCCAAGACCCTTGCCGAAAAATTTCAATAAAGCATACCAGAAGTGGAAATCCGGCAAGTGTTCCTGCTCAGCGGCGGCGCGGGAATGCGGCCTGCCGCTTTCCACGTTTCGCGATAAGGCTGAGGTTTACGGAAATAATACCCATCCGTAAGCCCTTCCAGCATGGAAGCTTAAGGCGATGAGTAGTTGAAAATTTACCTGACTAACCCTAAAGTTTTTCTGTTTCTTCTGTCCATCACCTTACAAAATACAACCGCAACTCCCGTACTTACCGCCGTCGCCACAATTCCCGGTCCTGCGATCGCTGCCGGGTTTACGCTTCCATACTGGCTCCTGTAGGCGATCACATTCACCGGAATCAGCTGCAATGATGATATATTGATAATTAAAAATGTACACATCTCATTACTTGCAATTCCTCTTTTCCTGACTGACCCTGCAATTTTTCCGTTTCTTCTGTCCTCCTCAAGCTTTTCCAGCTCCTCCATCGCCTTCAAGCCCGCTGGCGTTGCCGCCCACCCAAGGCCAAGCACATTAGCAATGATATTTGTGGTTATGTACTCTGCTGCCCGGTGTCCTTTTGGAATCCTGGGAAATAAAAAATGGATAATGGGCTGCATTTTACGGCACATACTTTTCACAAGCCCAGCCCGGGCAGCAATTTCTACCATCCCCACCCAAAAAGACATGACTCCCATCATTGTAATGCACAATGCAACCGCTTCTTTGGAAGAATCCAGAGCGGCATTGGTAATCTCTGGCATTCTGCCGGTAAATGCCGCATACAAAATTCCCGTTACAATCATTCCTGCCCACAGAAAATTCAGCATACAAACAATCTCCATACACATTCCTTCTCTATATGTATATAGAGCCTCTTTCCTCTGGTAGAACCTGCTATTTGATTTCTTCTGGTTTCACGCCTCTTTTTTTCAATAACAGATAGATTATTTCCCTGAATAACGCATAGGCCACGGAGATGACCGGAATAAAAATTACCATTCCTGCGACTCCCATCAGGCTTCCGCCGATGCTGACCGCAGCTAATACCCATATGGACGGAAGTCCTACAGAATTTCCCACCACACGAGGGTAAATGAAATTTCCTTCGATCTGCTGCAGCACCAGAAAAATCCCGACAAACAAAATCGCCTTCAATGGATCTGCTATAAAAAGAAGAAATACTCCTGCTGCGCATCCGGTAAACGCTCCGAACACCGGAACCAGCGCAGTAAATGCAATGATAATTCCTATTAGAAGGGCATAGGGAATCCGAAATACGGTCAATACAACAACAAACATACTGCCTAATATAATTGCTTCTAAGCACTGCCCTGTTAAAAATCCGGAAAAGGTCTGGTACGTCAAAGACAGCACCTCTAAGGCCGCCTCCGCCCTTCCCTTTGGCATAAATGCAAACAAAACCTTCTTTCCCTGTACCTTTAGCTGCTCCTTTTGCAGAAGGATATAGCAAGCAAAGGCGAATGCAATAAAAAAGGACGCAAGTCCGCTTATAATTCCCCTTACGACATCGTATGCCCCGCCAAGCACATT
>CAZDPE010000217.1:0-1977 GCA_964507235.1 uncultured Lachnospiraceae bacterium | reverse complement strand
CACGGATCAGGGAAGAATACCTTTTATTCTAAAGCTTTTTAATTCTCCTATTTAACCGTTGCAGAGTATTTCCGGTTTACTTTGTCTTAAACTGCATGTTGTACAGCTCTGAATAAATGCCGTTTTGAGCCATAAGCTCTTCGTGGTTTCCGCTTTCGGTAATACCGTTTTCCGTCAGCACAAGAATTTTCTGCGCATTGCGAATGGTGGAAAGTCTGTGTGCAATAACAAAGGTGGTACGTCCTTTCGCCAGTTTTTCAAGAGATTCCTGAACAACGCGTTCACTTTCATTATCAAGAGCCGAGGTAGCTTCGTCAAAAATCAGAATAGGAGGATTTTTGAGAAATACCCTGGCAATGGAAAGACGCTGTTTCTGACCTCCGGAAAGCTTAATGCCTCTCTGGCCGATGTTGGTATCATATCCTTCCGGTAAATTCATAATAAATTCATGAGCGTTGGCGTTTTGCGCCGCTGCCACGATTTCAGCCTCTGTGGCGTCAGGTTTCCCGTATCTTATATTGTCCATGACACTGCCCGTAAACAGGTAGACATCCTGCTGGACAATGCCGATGTTATTTCTCAGACTTTTAATAGTGTAATTCCGGATGTCGGTGCCGTCAATCAGAATGCGTCCTTCGGATACATCATAAAATCTGGGAATCAGACTGCATAATGTGGATTTTCCGACTCCGGAGATTCCGACAAGGGCAATATACTCGCCTTCCTTTACATGAAGATTTAAATTGGAAAGTACAGTTTCGGAATTTTCTTCGTAATGGAAGGATACATTTTCAAAATCAATATTACCTTTTGCTTTTATCAGAGCAGCGGCATCAGGTTTATCTTCAATGTCAGGATGGATATCCAGTATCTCAAGAAATCTTGTATATCCTGAAGCTCCGTTTTGAAACTGTTCCGTAAAGTTAATCAGCTTTTTAATAGGCTCCGTGAAGTTATTGATATAGAGCAGGAAAGTAATTAAATCCGTAATGGAAATGAGCTTTTTGGTAATAAAAACAGCTCCTGTGGCAATAACGATTACGCTGATAAGGGTGGTAAAGGCGCCAAGCCCGGAATGATACAGGCCCATATATTTATAGCTTTCCTTTTTGCTTTCCACAAAGCGGTCATTGCCTGCTTTAAATTTATCCATTTCAATATCTTCATTGGCAAAAGATTTTACCACACGGATTCCGGATAAGTTATCTTCGATTTGGGCATTAATATCAGCAATTCTGGCTCTGTTTTTAACAAAGGCTTTCTTCATTTTAATATTGAAATAAAAAGCATAGGCAAGCATAACCGGAACAACTGCAAAGGCCACCAATGCCAGCCGCCAGTTGACGGAAAGAAGAATGGTAAAGGAACCGGCAAGTTTTATGATGGAAATGACAATATCTTCCGGGCCGTGGTGAAACAGTTCGCTGATTTCAAATAAATCGTTGGTAACGCGGCTCATCAGCTGTCCAACCTTCTGGTTGTCATAAAAGCTGAAGGACAGCTTCTGGTAATGGGCGAAAATTTCATTCCGCATATTGTACTCCATTTTGGCACCCATAATATGACCATAATAAGCAATGAAATAATTACAGTAGCACTCTAAAATAATTAAAGCTGCCATTATCACAGTCAGCATTAAAATCGTCCTGAGGGATGCGGATGCTTCCCGGTAAATAACATCGCTGGTAATATAGCGGATAATCAGGGGAATAATTAGTGTTACCGCTGCGCCCAGGCAGGCAAAAAACATGTCTGCTGCAAATATCTTTTTATAGGGCTTATAATATGACAAGAATTTTTTCCATTTTCCTTTTTCCATGATGTACCTCGTAAAATTTTCTATTGTTGTATGCATAATATGGTAGCATGCGGATTTCAATGAATCAAATGTTTTTTTTATTTATGTTTTCTGTATTTATTCTCGCGTGCAATGAGTCAAAGTCATGCTTGCATGACCTTGACGAATGCCGCGAGGGT
>CAZDPE010000216.1:0-1993 GCA_964507235.1 uncultured Lachnospiraceae bacterium | reverse complement strand
TGAGCAAGCTCTCACGGTCATATTGTACAATTGTTTCTGCATGGCTGAACTGTTATTATTCAAATACTACCGGCTTTTCAATCATTTCTGTTTTTACCACTACATAGGGATAGGAAGGGCTGTTTTTCTTTCCATCTGTTTCTCCGGGCTGGGGACCAATTAAGGTAGTGTCAAAATAGACTGCATTTTCCGTTTCATACAGAGAATTTACGGAAATGCTGTAGCCTCCTGTTTCCTGCTCGCCATAACCCATACAAATATAAAGAAATCCGTTATCCTGATATGTTACCTTAAAGACCTCTGTTTTTTTCTCATTTATTACCTGCAACAGTTCTTCCGGTATATTTTCCTCTGCAATTACCGTAAACTCCAAATCCTTTATTTTTTCAAGAGGATCCTTTTTATCCGAACATCCTGTCAGCATTAATGCTCCCATTGTCAGCGCTGCAATTATGATGCCGGCCCTTTTTAATCTTTCCGCCATATTGTCACACATCTTTTTATTCTTTCTACTAATTTATGACTTCAATAACCAAATCATGCCAACAGAAGCCGGCAGATGCTGCATCTTTTCACAATCCTGCATAAAATATCTCGCACAAATTCCTTTGCCTTTTCATCATAAGTCAATAACCCCGCTGCAAGCAGTGGGGCATGAAAATTGAAGCGCCCCAAGGGGTGGGGTATTGACCCTCGCGGCATTCGCCAAGGTCATGCAAGCATGACTTTGACTCATTGCACGCGGGAATAAAATGTGGCTCTTTCTTTGACTCCTCCGCCCGCGCATAGAGCGTCTGGAGCATGGTTTCGGAAACTCCCTGAATGCTGACTTTTTCACTGCTCGTATTCTTTATTCTCTCCTTCCGCTTTTTGGGACATTGCCAAAAGCCCGCCAAACATCCACAGATGCGCAATGCTGATCCAGCCGGCGGCTATCGCATTTGCAAGCGGGAAAACTCTAAAGGGCAACATGATAACGCCGACAACAAGAAAGAATGCCAGAGAAAACACCCAGCACCACCTGGGATATGGCGTCAGACCCTTTGCAAATGCGCTGATCTGTACCGCAATCAGCAGAATAAAGGAAATGAAAAACAGCACTAATGCAGGCAGCATAAAGTAAAGAGCGAATTTTACACAGACATCGATAGCCATTTCCGCATCTATTGCATAAAAATTTTTGTACACAAAGCAAGCCATTAAACAGGGTACATGAAACCCACAGGCTCCGAACATCAGATAACCCAAAATTCCCGCCTGATAAATATGAGCATGTTTTGGAGATTGGTCAGCCATCAGCCGATAGATGGCGAAAAAGCACAGGCACTCAAGGTTGATGCCAATCAATCCTAATAACGCAGACCAGAACAGCCTTGCGTCCGACAGATTCGAATAGGCGGAAAGATATTTTTGAATCCCCTCAAGGCTTGCATCCTGGACTCCGTAGCCTAAAAGCATATCTGCTGCCAAATTCAAAACAGCGCCGAAGATTCCAAGTCTAAACAGATGCCTTATTCTCGGCCAGTCTAAATTTTTCTCAAAGCTAATTGTATTCATTGCAGATTTTTCTCCTTACTTCTCCCACAGCACGGATTTTTTCGTCAGATTCTCCCGTTATGCTTTACGAATGACACTAAATCTTTTTTTTCATATCTCTTTCATATCTCTGTCAAGCAAAATATACCATAGCCTTTTATAACTTACAGACATTTTTTTGTCCTTTCCCTCATCTTAATCGTAAGTGCATATATACAGATATAACATATCATAAAAATTATTGAAATCACAATAAAATTATTGAAACTTCGAGGTTGTCAGAAATTTCATTGGAACTTTCCTTTAACATAAAATACCGTAACTTCCTGCACCATGTAAGGCAGGGGCAGATAGAGCGCGCCATGAAAATGGCAGCAGACGGCTGTACTTCTTCCGACGTTACAGGAAATGGACTTCATGAAGTATGAGGGAAAGGGATATCAGCCGGTCTACACAA
>CAZDPE010000215.1:0-2043 GCA_964507235.1 uncultured Lachnospiraceae bacterium | reverse complement strand
ATTTTCCTCATTGCTCGCGGGAATAAAAATACAAGTGTCATTCGGCTACCTCTTCCAACAATAACCCCTGCCGCCATAACTGTCCCAACAAATCCCCCGCTTCATACAGATCCCGTATCAGCTTATTATCAGATGCCTTATAAATTTTTGTATACCCGTCTTTTTTTACCAGGCAAAATAATTCTTCCAAGCGAACCGCATTCAGAAAGTCCGGCGAGTGTGTAGAAATAAAAACCTGCCCTCCTTCATCTGAATAAAGCCTGAATTCCTCTGCTAATTCCGTCAGCAGTGCGGGATATAATTGATTCTCCGGCTCTTCAACACATAAAAGCGCATGTTTTTCCGGGTCCTTGAGCAGCACCAGATACGCAAACATCTTAATTGTTCCATCAGAAACAAACCTGGAAACAAAAGGATCCTTAAAATTCCCATCCTGAAATCGAAGAACAATTCTTCCATCTGCTGTCTCCTGTGCCTCAACCTTTGAAATACCGGGGACTCTTTTCTCCATAGCTGCCAGCACTTCATCAAATAATTCCCGATGATTATCATACATATATTTAGCAACCAGGGCCAGATTATCCCCAGATGTAGATATCCTCTCACTATATCCTGTGTCCTTTGTCCCCCTTGCATCTTCTATATGAAAATCCGACACATACCAGTCCTCAATCAAACGGCGCAGTTGCGATACTGCAATAAATTCTTTGAACTGTCCCAACCCTTTTATTGCTAAAATATCCGGTGAATCCAGCTTCTGGGGGCTTCTGTCCGCCAGCCGCACATCTTCATATTTTACCAATTCTCCATCCGCAGCAACGCCTTCTCCAAATGCAAACTCCAAGACCTTCCATGGCGCCCCCGTCTGCCCTCTTCTGAAGCGCATAATTTCTTTTTTTATTGCAGGCTTATTATTTTCCAATAAACATATAGCCAGCTGATATGTAATTATCGGCTCATCTTCAGAAGGACGGAATTTGATCTCAAAGTCTATATCCCCCTCCTGTCCTCTTGATATTACTTCCTGAAAGCCTCCTCGTTTTGCCAATGCCGCCCTAATGTTCGATTGTAATGCATCATGAAGAAATCCAAACATATCGAAAAAGGTAGTTTTCCCCACACCGTTCATTCCCAAGAAAACCGCCATATTAGGGATTGCTTTCACCTCAACATCCTGAAACACTCTGTAATTCCTTACTCTAATGGATTCAATCCGCATATCAGGTCTCCTTCTTATAAATAATAATTATATTATATAATTGATTCATAAAGTCTGCAACCCAAATTCCGATTGTTCCAAACAGTATCTGTAAAAAACAGGCTTTTATACATTGCGTTTTCCTCCCGGAACAGTAAAATTTTTAAAGTCCCACAAGCCGGTAAAATCAAGGCTTGTGAGACTTTTCTCATTTTTGTGCGAAACTCGGGAGCTTATACATATTCAATCGGCAATGCAACCAGATTCTCCCTCAGATACGTCTTCTTATCTATCAGGCAAAGTATCACTCCCATACCTCTTGATTTTTCCTTGATCTTATCAAGAACCGGATTCGTTGCACCCATGCTGGCCTTAGGATTTCCGGACATTTTAATCTCAATCGGATATAAAACGCCATTCTCCTCAATGATAAGATCTATCTCATTTTCACCGGAAGCGACTTTATCTTTGCCTCTGTAATAAAAGATATTAAACCTATAATCCTTTCCTTCATTTATATAAGACTTTAATATTTCAGACACCATAAATGTTTCAAACATATTTCCCGCAACAGCTGAACATTTCAATGCATCAGCCGTCAGCCATCTTGTCAGGTAGCAGGCCAGGCCTGTATCTCTGAAATATATCTTTGGAGATTTAATTGCCCTGTTAAGTGCGCTGGCACTATATGGTTGTAACAGAAATACAATTCCCGTCCTTTCCAGAATAGAAATCCAGTTCTTAATGGTGGGTTCACTCACTCCCACTTCGCCTGCAATATTCGTATAGCTTAGCATTTCTCCCGTTCTGGCCGCAACAGCAGTAAGAAATTTCGTAAATGTTAT
>CAZDPE010000214.1:0-2078 GCA_964507235.1 uncultured Lachnospiraceae bacterium | reverse complement strand
CTGTGAGAGGGCGCATGGTAAGCAGGACATGGATATGGAGATTGCGCTGTCCTTTGTCGTTCTCGCTGTCATGGATAATCAATTCCTTCCTTTCCGCCATTATCGCATAAATGCTATGCTGTGGCTTTTTCGTATTTATTTTGATTAAGAAGTCTTTTACAGTTTATAACTCCCGCCGCTTGCGGCGGGGTTATTGACTGATTTTAAATTATTATAAGTAGTAGAACAGAAAGAAATATGATAAGATGTAACAAATAAAGCGATATAGTATTTTGAAAGGCGGGTCAGTCATATGTTACAGGCAGCGGCTATTTTCAGTGATAATATGGTTCTGCAAAGAAATAAGAAAATCAGGGTATTCGGTACTGCTGACAGCGGCAGCAGGATTACGGTTTCTTTACTGAATCAAATGCAGGAAACATGGTGCCGAAACGGCAAATGGATGGTTTATCTGCCGGAGCTGGAACCGGCGGAAGGCGTTGAAATGAAGATTTCGGATGGCAGAGAAACTGTCTGCTTTACCAATGTTGCAGTCGGTGAAGTATGGCTGGCGGGCGGACAGTCCAATATGGAATTGGAGCTTCAGAATGCGGACGGCGGTGCGGATATCCTTAAAAACGGATTAAAGGATAACAATATCTTAAGCAAAATCAGGTTTTACTATACCCCCAAGATTGCATATGAAGGTGAAATGCTTTATGCAGAGGAGAGAAAATCGCACTGGGAATTATTTGATGAAACGAATGCAGCCAGGTGGTCTGCAGTAGGATTTTTCTTTGCAAAGGAACTGGCGGAAAAGTTTCATGACAGGAAGGAAGATGTTACAATCGGTATCATCGGCTGCAATTGGGGAGGTACTTCTGCAAGCGCATGGATGAGCAGGGAAGCGCTCCTTGAGCAGGAAGCCACCAGAAGCTATGTGGAAGAATATGAAAATTCTCAATGGGTCAGGAAGTCAAGGCAGGAGCAGATTCAGGATTATGAAGATTATCTTGTTTATCATGCGGACTGGGAAAAACGTGCGGCGGAAATTTATAAAGAGGAGCCTATGATGCCCTTTGACAAAGTGCAGGAAATAGTGGGACCCTGTAAGTATCCGGGCCCCATGAATTGTGCCAATTTTACAAGGCCCGGCGGTTTGTATGAATCCATGCTGAAAAGAATTATACCGTATACATTGAGAGGATTTATTTATTATCAGGGAGAAAGTGATGAACATAAGCCTGAGAGCTATTATTCCCTTTTTACCCGGATGATTCGTCAGTGGCGGGAGGATTTTGAAGACGAAACGCTTCCTTTTCTTTTGGTGCAGCTTCCCATGCACCGTTATCAGCATGACCCGGATACCAGAAGCTGGTGCATTATCAGGGAAGCACAGATGAAAGCGTATCATGAGGTTAAAAATACAGGAATTGCCGTTATTATTGACTGCGGGCAGTTTCATGAGATTCATCCGAAAAATAAAAAGCCGGTAGGACACCGCCTTGCGCTGCAGGCTCTTTGGCAGACATATCATCTGCTTTCGGAGGAAGAGGCATTCGGCCCTGTTTATCAGGATTTTCTGTACAGAAATGGCGGAATGGAAATCAGCTTCAGGTATGCCCGGAATGGATTTTCCGTAAAGGGAGAGCTTTCCGGTTTTGAAATCGCAGGAGAGGATGAAAGGTTTTATCCCGCAAAGGCTGTTGTTTTATCGGATAGAAATACAGTTTTTCTTTGCTCGGAGGAGGTAAAACAGCCGGTTATGGCAAGGTACTTGTGGACAAACTACGGAGAAGTAACATTATTTGGTGCAAACGGGCTGCCTGCGGCGCCTTTCAGGACACATATTTTTGCATCATGAAAAGCAGCATGGAAATGAGGATATATGGATAATGGATTATATTGTGCTGGATTTGGAATGGAATCAGAGCGGTACGGGGGAAGAAGCGGAGGTTAAGCAAGAAATCCCCCACTTCTAAAGTGGGGGGATGAATTAATCATATGTTTCCTTTCAGACTTGGCAGAAAAACGAGAGGCGGCATTTTGAATATAGGATAAAACATAAAGGATGTAACACATTTCAAATTGTGTTACAT
>CAZDPE010000213.1:0-2086 GCA_964507235.1 uncultured Lachnospiraceae bacterium | reverse complement strand
CCTCCACCTGCCATTTTTCTACTTTCAGTTCTTCTTTTAATTTCAGTATAATATCCATATTTACCGTCCTTTAATTTTAAAAATACTTTTTCAGGACAGCAGACAGCATGTCCTGAATAGTAATTATAATAGATGCAAATGGGATTTTCAAGATTTGAGTTATTGTATTTCGGGCACATTAGTGTTAAAATAATACCAAATATTCATGGCAATGGAAAATTTCTATTTATAAAGTGAGTGAAGCTTAATGGATTATAATAACAATCAAAATACATCCTTCCAAGGCGGCTATGGACAGCCGGGCTCTTCTTTTCATAATCCGGGGCTTGTCATGGCATCTGTTTCCTTGTTTCTTGGATTAGGCGCTATTTTCACATTATTAACTGTATTTCTTCCCCTGGCATTCGGCGGTTTGGCTGTTTTGCTTGCATTGCTCTCCAAGGGCTATGGAAAAAAGATGCTGACCCAGGCCCGCATCGGATTTACCTGCGGAATAGGAAGCATTTGTGCTACTGTCTGTATCCTTTTTTCTTCCCTGGCATTCCTGTTAAGCAATCCCGACAGGCTGGTGGAATACGGACAGCAGTATGACGCCATGTGCGAGGATGTTTACGGACAGTCCTCCGAAGAATTGTTTGGTTTTTCTTTCGAGGATATGATGGAAGAATACGCCGGTATACTCCGGTGATTTTACCACAATAACAGATGAAAGAAAGGAGTGCTGATTTATGATTGGAAGCATCAGCGGAAGCTACGGATACGGATATACAAATATTAATGCATATGGGCAGGACAGCAAGACCATTGTGAACCCGGGCGAATCAACTGTGGCTGCTCCCGGGCGTAAATCTTCTCCTGCGGAATGCGAAACCTGCAAAAACCGCAAATATCAGGACGGTTCCGATGAAATGGTTTCTTTTAAATCGGCTGCCCATATTTCCCCTGAAGCTTCTGCTTCCAGGGTACGTGCCCATGAACAGGAGCACGTCAGCAATGCCTACAAAAAAGCGGTGCAGAACAACGGCAAGGTTCTTGCCGCCAATGTTTCCATTAAGACTGCCATATGCCCCGAATGCGGACGCACCTATACGGCAAGCGGCACTACAACAACCAAAATCAGCTACAGTGATGAATCAAATCCTTATCAGAGGAATCAAAAATCCGTTGATGCAGCTGCCTTTATCGGACAAAATCTGGATGCAGCTGTTTAATTCATGACAAAAGAAGGTTCGCAAAGCGTGCTTTCTATTGTTTTCAGCATAACACAGGAGTTTTTAATATGAACGAACATCTTTCCTCCGCCAGTCTGAAATCTCTGGCCAAAGGACAATTACTTGGAAAATACGGCACTGTAATCGGTGCCTATGCGATACATCTTGCATGTGTTTATCTGGCAGCCTTCAGCATCTCCCTGCTGGTAGAAACTGCTTCCATACTGGGATATATCATTTATTTTGCAGTTTCTTATATTGTCAGCCTGTTAGCAGGGCTGTTTGTCTGCGGAGAAGCTTTTATTTATTTAAAGCTTGCCTGCAATCAGCCGGTTTCCATCAAGGATTTATTTTGGGGATTTTCCAACAGCACTGACAAGATACTGAAAATTCAGGCGGTGCTTGCGGGAATCAGCCTGATTTGCAATCTTCCCACGCTGCTTTCCATACCAGTACAGCAAAATCCGGGAAATCCTTATTTTGTACTTTTATATGCGGCAGCCATACTGACGGGCTGCATAATTAATATTATTTTGAGCCTGATGCTTTCCCAAAGCTACTTCCTGATGCTTGATTTTCCGCAATATTCCGCCAGGGAAGTGCTCGCCAAAAGCTGCAAAGTGATGAAAGGCAGCAAAGGCAGATTATTTTACATTGACCTTTCCTTTATTCCTTTGTTTTTACTGGGATTTTTAGGCTGCTGTATTCCCTTTCTCTGGCTTTTCCCTTACATCCAGGCGGTGAAAGCAAATTTTTATCTCGATTTGATGAAAAAACGCTCGTAAACAATAGAAAGCACGCTTCACGAACTTTCTATTGTCATGAATAAAAAAGCAGAAAGTGCACAGTGTGCGCTTTCTGCTTTTTATTATTCA
>CAZDPE010000212.1:0-2108 GCA_964507235.1 uncultured Lachnospiraceae bacterium | reverse complement strand
GCTGTTTTCTTAATCGGAATCCATATCTCTGAATAATAGCTTTCGTCATTGGTTCTGCTGGGGCATTTGTCCGGCGCATCATACATCTCAACACAATATCCTGCCGCAAACTCATAGCCGTGTAATGCGGAATATCTCCAAAATCATCAGCACACAATAGAGAAAGCATTGAATTACGTGCAAAAGAAGCCGGACGTGCAACCACAGCCGTTTTAAGAGAATTTCTGAAGAACGGAACATTCTGCAGATGATGAAAGACCAAAATAATTACAAAGCTTTCTCCTGGGAGAATTCGTAACATATCAATATAAACTGTTTTTGTTTGACATTTCCATCCATAAAGTAAATTTTTTCATTAGCCAGTGCGCAAATTTAAGATTCACTGAAACCAAGGCAATACCCACCGCACTATACAGAAGCAATGCTTCTATAGGATAATGTAGCACATGCAAGCTGTCACGAATCACAATGCATCCAACGGACGCTTCAATAACGCTGGTTATCAATGCCGGAATGTATTTTTTTATAGCAGCAGACTGTATGATGTGAATGACGAAATGAATCGTACACCCTATAAGACCACTCAGCCATAGCTCATAGCATTTGGTATAAAGTGAAATAACGCAAATTGCAATGCAAAGCACCAGTTCTTCAAAAACTGCAAAAGCAAATCCCTCTGTACTAACATTTTCATAAGCTTTACAGCTTTTCGAAAATCTCTTTTCCAGCATTTTTTGTTCTTCTGATACCAGGGAATCAATCCAATGATTTCTTCCATATCGTGAAAAATAAACAAAATCGGAAATAACCAGACATAAGCTGCCATCACATGTCCTCCTATATTTTTACAATTTTCACTGTATTTTCTCCCGTATTTTCTTTATAAATTCCAATATCAGTTCCCGCTGCTTTTCTGTGAGGTTTCCGCCTGTCTTCCCCAGCCATGAATGCCCCCGCAGCAGCATCTTAACAAGCAGTTCATTCTCATTTACTGCGATTCCCCTTTCTTCTGCTGCCTGCCGTATTTGTTTTAGTGTGCTGTCCATAATCCCTGTGGTGGAAAAACAGATAATCTGTCCGATTTTTTCCGCCGGAAGTCGCTCTATAAAATTACGCAAGCTATTGTCCATTTTCCATTCATATACTCCACCGCCCAAAAACAAAATATCTGTGTAATCGTTAATGGAATTGTCAACGGAAAGTGCCTGCGTATGAAACTCTTTTGCAATAATTTCTGCAACGGCTTTTGTATTTCCACCACGGGATTGGTATCTGACTGCTATGTTCATGTTTCCGACTCCTTTTACAAAAGCATACTATTGTGTCTTTTTTATTTCCATGGTAAGATAAACAAAAATCAAAAGCAAGGCTTATCCATAAAGTGACACAATTTTAAAATTTAGTGTCGGAAAGGCTCATTATGAATTCTTCACAGAATCCGAGCGCACTGCGCTCCAAGAAAATGATTACGGAAACTTTATTACGCCTTATGGAACAGTATCCGTATGCGGAAATAACGGTAAAGCATATTCTTTTAGAGTCAACTGTTTCCCGGAAAACCTTTTACCGCAATTTTACCTCCAAGGATGATGTGCTGAACTCCTATATAGATGCCATACTGATTTCCTATCTTGACACTTTGAAAGAAAATGAACAGTACTCTTTTTTGCGGATACTGGATGTAATATTTTGTTTCTGCCAGGAAAACAGGAAAACACTGCTTCTTTTTCGGGATAATGAACTTTTGTATCTGCTTCTCATGAAGCTAAACAAATTAATTCCTTTTGAACATAAAAAAATAGCCAGATATGATTCAGAACTGCTTTCAGAATATATTGTTTCTTTCAACATAGGCGGGATATGGAATACTCTTGCAAAATGGATTGAAAATGATATGTGGGATTCTGCAGATGACATAAAGAAAACCATGGTTTACTATTTATCCCATATCAAAAATATTGATATGCGGGATGTTTAAGTTAAATATGATACAGCTTTTTCAGCAAGTTTATCCCTTTGCTTAATCTCATCCTCAGTAAGAATTCCCTTATGGATTAATGTTTCTTCCATTCCTTTTTCAAGCATATAATCCACACCTATCATTTGCA
>CAZDPE010000211.1:0-2124 GCA_964507235.1 uncultured Lachnospiraceae bacterium | reverse complement strand
TTGATTTTACTGGCTTTTTTTAATCGAGTTGACGCATCGTCGGGAACAGCAGCACGTCCCTGATAGCCGGCGAATTGGTAAGCAGCATCACCAGTCTGTCGATACCGTATCCGATACCGCCTGTAGGAGGCATACCAATTTCCAGCGCATTCAGGAAATCCTCATCCGTGGTATTGGCTTCTTCATCGCCTGCCGCCAATGCAGCCTCCTGAGCTTTGAAACGCTCCCGCTGGTCAATCGGGTCATTCAATTCGGAATATGCATTGCACATCTCACGTCCTGTGATGAACAGCTCAAAACGCTCCACATAATCCGGCTTGTCCGGCTTACGCTTGGTAAGGGGCGAAATTTCAATAGGGTGATCCATTATAAAAGTAGGCTGAACCAGATGCTCCTCTACGAATTCCTCAAAAAACAGATTTAAAATATCGCCTTTAGTATGTCTTTCTTCGTAGTGAACTTCCTTTTCATCTGCCAGCTTCTTGGCAGCCTGCGTATCTGCCACTTCATCAAAATCAATTCCCGTATATTTCTTTACAGCCTCTGTCATAGTCATTCTTTCAAAAGGCTTTCCAAGGTCTATCATCTCTTCACCGTAAGGAACCGTTGTAGCGCCGCAGACCTCCTGAGCCACATAACGGAACATGTTCTCAGTTAAATCCATCATACCATAATAATCGGTATATGCCTGATAAAGCTCCATCAGAGTAAATTCAGGATTGTGCCGTGTATCAAGTCCTTCATTACGGAATACCCTGCCGATTTCATATACACGCTCCATGCCTCCTACAATTAATCTCTTTAAATATAATTCCAGAGAAATACGGAGCTTTACATCTTCATCCAAAGCATTAAAATGAGTTTCAAAAGGCCGTGCAGCTGCACCTCCGGCATTGGAAACCAGCATGGGAGTTTCCACCTCCATAAAGCCCTGTCCGTCAAGATATCTTCTTATTGCAGAAATAATTTTAGACCTTTTCACAAAGGTTTCCTTTACTTCTTCATTCATAATTAAGTCGGTATATCTCTGACGATAACGAATATCAGTATTTACCAGCCCGTGATACTTCTCAGGAAGAATCTGAAGACTCTTGGAAAGAAGCGTAATTTCAGATACATGAATGGACATTTCACCCTTCTGGGTTCTGAATACTTCTCCTTTTACCCCTACAATATCGCCCACATCAAACTTCTTAAAGTCAGCATAAGGCTCTTCACCTACGCTGTCACGGGCAACATAACACTGAATATTTCCGGGCAGATCCTGCACATTGCAAAAGGATGCCTTTCCCATTACACGCTTTGCCATTAAACGCCCTGCAATGGAAACCTGCTTTCCTTCCAATTCATCAAAGTTATCTTTAATATCCCTGCTGTGATGTGTCACATCATATTTTGTAATCTGAAAAGGGTCCTTACCTGCTTTCTGCAAAGCGGTAAGCTTATCTCTTCTCACCCTTAACAACTGATTAATATCCTGTTCCTGCTGTGGTTGATTATTCTGCTCTTTAGCCACCTTAAACACTCCTTGCTCCGGCCTAATGCCTTGTAAATTTCATATTTCTCACATACATTGTAACAGTTCGGCCATACCATTCATAATTTGGCGGAAAGTACAATTTCACCAAAAAATATAAGTATAAACCATCCTCTTCCCATCATTAATTAGAACGCTGAATTTCAAGCACCTTGTACTTCAAAACACCTGCCTGGGTTTCCACTTCAACAACGTCCCCTGTTTTACTTCCGATTAAAGCTTTTCCTACAGGAGATTCATTGGAAATCTTTCCTTTTAAGCTGTTAGCCTCAGTGGAACCAACTATCTTATATTCCAGTTCTTCATTATATTCAACATCAAGAATCCTGATACGGCATCCAATGCTGATTTTATCAAGGTCTACTTCATCCTCAACAACGACTTCCGCATTCTTTAAGATTTTTTCCAGTTCTTCGATTCTGGCTTCAATATCCCTCTGCTCATCCTTTGCTGCATCATATTCCGCATTTTCGGATAAGTCCCCCTGCTCTCTTGCCTCTTTAATTTTCTGAGCTAGTTCTTTTCTCTTTACTACCTTAAGGTCATGAAGCTCATCTTCATAATTGCGAAGCCCTTCATAGGTAAGT
>CAZDPE010000210.1:0-2272 GCA_964507235.1 uncultured Lachnospiraceae bacterium | reverse complement strand
CATTCTGACTTACTGTCAGTACGGCAGCGCCCAATAAAGCAGCCAGTCTTTTCCATTGTTTGTTCATGGCTATCACTTTCTCCTTTCATATTTCAAACTTGCTTTCAGACAACCTTTTCTTTTACAGCAAGCGGTCATCTGCTCAGAACACACACATAGTATTTTATAAAGCATTCTCTTATTATTGGTCTGCTGAAGGCAGACTTTTTCAAAAAAACAATAAAATCCCGCTTATTCCAAGCGGGATTTTATTGTTCGCCACATTGGCAACTGTTTTCTGTTTTCAGCGGTAATACCATGGGCTGAAATATTCTTCCGGCACAGGATCCGGCATAAGAAATGATTTATAATCATTTGGCCGTGAAGTATAAGCTTCAACAATAAAACGGTATGCGCCGTCAAGTTCCGTTAAAAATTGTTCCCTTACCTTGATTCCACTATAACCTCTGGACACGATCAATTCTTTTGTCCAGATGTTATTCATGACATAATTACCGTCTTTATCATAGACTGTAACATTAAAACTGTCCGCATCTTCATAGTCGTCAAGATTGCTCCATGCAGCATAATACACTCTGCCGCCATCAGTTTCAAATATTCTCCACTGAAGCCCTGTTGGTGCCGGCAGAGTCGGGGCAGATTCTCCCGTATACTCAAAAGCATCTGATATAACGTATGGGCTGTCAGAATAATTAACTCCGTCCCCATCAGCGGATACAGCAAAATAGTAAAAACCATTCTCCCACAATTCGGATGAAAGATTCACTGCATATGTAGAAGCGGCTTCATCTATTCCGCCATTCCCCCTCATATCGCCTTCCTTATCCCATACATCTTCATCAGGATTGGGAGGATTCGCGGTATCTCTTCTGTATAATCTCCAATGATATCCTACTTCACCGCCTCCATTTCCTGATTCAGGCACATTCCCCCAGACTGCAATGCCGGTTTCACCTTCCCAATGGGGAGTATCCGGCGCCGCCAGAACTACCGGCTCCTTACCTTGCTGCGTATCTGTATTTGATACTGATTGATGTAATTCGGTTATACCAAAGCATATAATAACTGCCAGAAAGAAAGCCGCAATAACACACAACACAAAATACTTTTTAAAGGAAAAGGCTTTTCTTACCTGCCTTGCAGACTGATATCTCTTATCCGGATTTAAATTAGTACACCTTTGAATAATCCGCCTGTAATAAGGTTTTAAAGCCTTATCGCCCAAAAGCTGTTTTAATGTAATACCAAGCGCATAAATATCAGCCCGTGCATCGGTCTGTGAAAAACCATACTGCTCAGGCGGCGCGTAACCCCTTGTTCCTAAAAGCATTGTGTCCTGCTCCAGCTCATCCTTCGCTATGCGCGCAGCATCAAAATCAAGCAAACGGATATGACCATCTTTGGCAATGATAATATTGGAAGGCTTAATGTCACGATGAATGATCTCTTTTCCATGTAAAAATTCCAAAACGGAACATAGTTCTTTGAAAGCATCAATTAACTGCTTTTCAGATAATTCTGCTCTGCCCAGTGACTGTCCTTCTATATATTCTTCAATGATTATTGTGGAATCATCTGACAGGATAACCTCATAAATTTCAGGCAGATAAGGATGATGACAGTTTTGCAGCGTCAAATAAATACAACGTTTTCCTTTTAATATTTTCCGGATAAAAACCTGCTCTTCACCTTTTTTTCGTACTAAATGCACAGTACTTTTTTCGCTTTGCTTTATCAGATTAATCTCTTCATATTCCATAGTACACATATCCTTACTTGCCAAATTATCGCTAAAATGATATAACTATACCTGTATCATTCATTATACCGATATGATTATAGCAAATAATTTAAGGGAGATTCAATATGAATTTTAAAACTACAGAAGAGTTAAATCATGAAATCAGGACAGCAACTGATATTGAAGATTATCTGAAAAAAAATAAAGAAAATATGCTGATAAATAATCTGCCCGAATATTTGAATATACTGCTGGTACAAAAAGGGCTCAGCAAAGCAAATGTAATTCGCAATTCATTGCTTGACCGGTCATATGTTTATCAGATATTTTCGGGGGAAAAGACGCCCTCCCGGGATAAACTGATTGCCCTGGCATTTGGTCTGTGTCTTTCTGAAAAGGAAACGCAGAAAATGTTAAAACTTTCTGGTAACCGGGAATTGTATGCAAGAGATGAGCGTGATGCATTAATTCAATTTGCCTTACAGCGAAAAAAGACCATTTGGGAAACTAACGAATTATTGTTCAGTCACA
>CAZDPE010000209.1:0-2277 GCA_964507235.1 uncultured Lachnospiraceae bacterium | reverse complement strand
GAGAAATGCCCTGTTTTTCTTATATTTTCCCCTTTTTTCGCAAATCATGAAATTTAACGAAAACCTAAAAATTTACAAATATGGGAAATAATGGTGCAGCAGGCACATCTGGAAAGAGGTAATAAACGATGCGCTATATAGATATTCATTCCCATCTTTTGCCCGGAATAGACGATGGCGCAAAAAATTTGGAAATGAGCATGGAGATGTTTCGGATTGCAGCGGATAACGGAATCGGACAAATGATAATGACGCCGCATAATAAGCCCATGCATAAAAATGCAGGCCCGGCAAAAATTGAAAGAATGACGCAGCAGCTTCAGGAATGTCTTAAGAAGGAAAAAATAGACTTACAGCTCTACACCGGCAATGAACTTTATTATAGAAGCGATGTTCTTGAGGAATTAGAAGGGGGAAATGCTTTAACGATGGCGAATTCCGGATATGTTCTGATAGAATTCGGCCCCATGGATGCTTATGAATATATCCGCAGCGGAATTTACAAAATCATGGCAGGCGGATACCGGCCCATACTGGCTCATGTGGAGAGATATGGAAACGTATGCGCCAAAGAGGAACGTGTCCGGGATCTCATTGCCATGGGCTGTTATATTCAGGTAAATGCGGGAAGCATTATGGGGCAGTATGGTCTTCAGACCAGGCTTTTTACCCGGCGGCTGCTTAAGCAGCGGCTGGTTCATTTTGTGGCTTCGGACGCCCATAATACAGAAAAACGAAGCCCTGCAATTTCGGAATGTGCAAAATATCTGGAAAAGAAATTTGGTGAGGATTACGCCCGCAGGCTCCTCAGGGACAATCCGATGTGTGTTATCAATAACGAGTATATCTAGAACTATGGGAGAAAACAAAATGGAAAACCAAAGAGTCAATGATGAAATTGAAATAGATTTGCTTGAAATAGTAAATGTACTGCTTGGCAGGATCTGGCTGATTTTAAGTGCAGGCATGTTTCTTGCCCTTGTCTGTTTTGCGTTTAGCAGGTTTGTGCTGACACCGGTCTATGAATCTACGACCAAGATTTATATTTTGAACAAAACGGACAGTTCATCCGTCACCTACAGCGATGTGCAGCTGGGTACGCAGCTCACAAAGGATTATGCGGAGCTGATTAGCAGCAGGTATGTGCTTGAAGAAGTTATTCAGAAGCTTGCGCTTGATTTGGAATATAGCCAGCTGCTTTCCAAGGTGAGTGTAACGACTCCCAGTGATACACGTATTGTTTCCATTACTGTGGAGGATACAGATCCTGTGCAGGCGATGAATATTGCCAATTGTATCCGTGAGGCTGCCAGCAGTCATATTCAGAATGTGATGGACATTGATGCTGTCAATGTGGTGGAAACTGCCAATATGCCTACAGAAAAAGCGGGACCCAGTTGTATGAAGTGGACTCTGGCAGGCGGGATTGCAGGCTGCTTATTTGTATTTGCGGTGATTATCATCGGATTTTTGATGGATGATACCATTAAATCTTCTGAGGATGTGGAAAAATACCTTGGATTAAGTACGCTTGCGCTTATTCCGGCTGCTGCTGATGCGGCAAATGCAAAAAAGAAAAGAAAGAAAAAGAATCAATGACGCTGCATAATGCAGAACCCGGGAAAGAAAAGCCGGAAGGATAAAGCAGTGAAAGGAATGGCTTAAGATGCAGAATGTAAAGTTACAATTTGAGCAAAACAATGATTATCGGACGAAAGAGGCATTTAAAACCCTGAGAAGCAATATAGAGTTTTGCGGCGGAGAGGTAAAGGTAATCGCCGTTACCAGCTGTACGCCAAATGAAGGAAAGTCCAGTATTGCGATGGAAATGGCAAGGGCATTTGCAGAGGCAGGAAACAAAACCATGCTGATGGATGCGGATATGCGTAAGTCTGTTCTGGTAGGCCGTTATAAAACCGGCGCCGTTAAAATGGGTCTGACGCACAGTCTGATAGGGAAAGCGGGTTATGCGGATGCCATGTGCAGCACAAATATACCTAACCTTTATGTGACCTTTTCCGGCCCCGTGCCGCCTAATCCCAGTGAGCTTTTGGGAGGAGAAAAATTTGCATCTATTCTAAGGGCGCTGAAAAGCTCTTTTGATTATGTCATTGTGGATACGCCTCCTCTCGGCAGTGTTATTGACGCAGCAGTTGCAGCAAAAAACTGCGATGGAACTGTGCTGGTCATAGAAAGCAATGCCGTCAGTTATAAATTTCCTCAGAAGGTTAAGGAGCAGCTTGATAAAACCGGAAGCAGAATCCTGGGCGTTGTGCT
>CAZDPE010000208.1:0-2305 GCA_964507235.1 uncultured Lachnospiraceae bacterium | reverse complement strand
ACAAATTATAGAAAAAAATGTTACAATAAAGAAATATAAGGGTATATGGAATCTGAAGGTGGATTTTGATGTCCGGGAGAACACGGGAACTTTACAGAAAATTAAGCCGATACCTTTGGAAGATGAACAGGGAGCTTAAATGGGAGATGTTTCAAAAGAAATCACGGTGCCGGTATCTCATATGCAGAATATATTCGGACAGTTTGATGGTCATATAAAGAAGCTGGAGAGGCAGTTTAAAGTATCAATTGTTGACAGAAACGGCAAAATTGTAATTTCGGGTGAGGAAAAAGCGGTAAAGCGCTCCATAAGAATTATTGAAGAGCTGTCGGAATTGTCACAGAGAGGAAATATAATCCAGGACCAAAATGTGGATTATGCGATAACCATGAGTATGGAAGAAAATGATGATGTATTGCTTGAAATAGATAAGGATTGTATTTGCCATACGGTGGCAGGCAAACCGATAAAGCCCAAAACGCTTGGGCAGAAAAAGTATGTGGATGCCATCAGAAATAATATGATAGTGTTTGGCCTTGGCCCTGCGGGAACAGGTAAAACTTATCTTGCCATGGCTATGGCAATCACCGCTTTTAAAAATCAGGAAGTGGAAAGAATTATTCTTACAAGACCTGCAATCGAGGCAGGTGAAAAGCTTGGATTTTTGCCGGGGGATTTACAAAGTAAAGTGGATCCGTACCTGCGTCCTCTTTATGATGCTCTGTATCAGATAATGGGCACCGAAGCTTTTATTAAGAATATGGAAAAGGGCTTAATAGAGGTAGCGCCTCTTGCTTATATGAGGGGGCGTACGCTTGACAATGCTTATATTATTTTGGATGAAGCGCAGAATACAACGCCTTCACAGATGAAGATGTTTCTGACAAGAATCGGTTTTGGATCCAAGGTAATTGTAACAGGGGATGCATCCCAAAAGGATTTATTACCCGGAACAAGGTCAGGACTTGATGTGGCAGAACATGTGCTCCGGAATATTGAGGGAATCAGCTTCTGTAGCATGACAAGCAGGGATGTGGTGCGTCATCCTCTGGTACAGAAAATAGTAAAAGCCTATGATGATTATGAGGCCAAAGAAAACTATGCGATAAAAAACAGGAGCAGGAAAACAGCTTATGGAAAGAAATAGCATTGCAGGCAGGGTGCAGGAAACCGGCATACTTATTATAACTCCAGGTATCAGCGGTATTTTTGCTTTTTTGTATGGAGGTTCCGGTTTTGATATTGTTAAAATTGTAATCATGGCACTGGCTGCTTCCGGCTGTATGATATTTGCTCTTGAAGACAGCAGGGTAAAGAACAGCTTATTGTTTGACAACAGCAAAAACATATGGCGTTTTTCTGTTCTGTATCTGCTGTTCTTACTGGGGAGCGTTGTGTTTCCCCTGCTGCCGGAAGGCGGATGGCCCTTCCTGGTAGTATTTACAGGGCTTATGCTGTTTAGCAATCAGTTAGTAGGCATGTGCGCCGGAAGTACTTTGCTGATGATTACGGTTTTACTTGATAAGACAGCATCGCCGGAGTTATTTCTTCTTTATTTTATTGGCGGCATGACAGGAATCCTGGTTTTTGCTTCCCTTGATGAAAGCTTTAAAGTGGGTTTTCCCATCCTGATTTCTCTTTTAGTGCAGATGGCGTGCATTTGTATTCATGATGTACTGCTTGTAAATGAAATCTTAAATCCGGCAATGTTTCTGGTTCCGGCAGTGAATACCATGGTATGTCTGATACTCTTGCTGATAATTTTGAAATTTTTCAGCGTTTCCAGCATATATCGGACCAGAGATGCCTATATGGATATCAATGATCCGGAGTGTCCGCTTTTGGTGGAATTGAAAGCATTTTCAAAGGATGAATACTATCACGCGGTACATACGGCATATTTATGCGATAGAATTGCCAAAAGACTGGCCGTTGATGATGCAGCAGCAAAGGCAGGCGGGTATTATCATAAAATAGGGATTCTGAAGGGACAAAACAGCTGGGAAAATGCAAGCATTGTTCTGGAAGAATATCATTTTCCCGAGATGGTTCATACAATTTTAAAGGAGTATCTTGATAAAGAGGAACATATTGTTTCAAAGGAAACAGTTATCCTTCTGATATCGGATACCGTAATTTCCTCTATCAGCTACCTGTTTTCAAAAAATGCTGATGTTAAGCTGGATTATGAAAAGCTGATACAGGCAATATTCCGGAAAAAACTGGACAGCGGAATTTTAGATTACAGTAAAATCTCCATATCTGAATTGGAAGAAATGAAAAAAATACTCATGGAGGAAACCTT
>CAZDPE010000207.1:0-2317 GCA_964507235.1 uncultured Lachnospiraceae bacterium | reverse complement strand
TATCATTACTAAAAATATTCTTTAAATAATCTTCCGCAATCGGAAAATCAAAAGCCTCCATATAAAAATCGGATTTGTTCAGCATTTTGCAGTAAGAGTGATATAATGCCGCCGAAGAAGTGCTTGCTATGGAAGCACTGTCAATATATGGCTCAATCAATACAGACTGTGCATATTCCCTTGCCTGCTCATAGGAAGATTTTAAGTGCAGCAGTTCTTGTATGAGAGCTGATATTTTTTGGGCAAACTGCGGCTTGATTTCCGCATAAGAACAGGATTTTTCAGCGTAAAGATATAAGAAATGGAGCAACGCATAGTAATGGGGATAGAGGTAAGCAAGTAAGGACAATAGAGATTCCTGTGTTTCTTGCAAAGGAAATAGAATCGTATTGGAAGCGGTTATATCAGTACCCGAAAAATGAGAGGTTATTTCCGGTAGTTGCGGAAGCGGTACAGCATACCATGAAAAGGCATATTGATAAGGCAGGAGTGAAGAAAATTGATGTGCATTCTTTGAGACACAGCCATTGCGCTTACCTCATTAAGCAGGGTGTACAGCCGCTGATTATAAAAGAACGGTTAGGACATAAGGATATTAAGATTACGCTCAATACATACGGACACTTATATCCAAGTGAACAGAAAAAAGTTGCTTCATTACTGGATCAGTTGATGCTAGGTGACAATGAGGACAAGGAAAATGCCCCTGCTGGTAACAAGGGCATTTCTGAGTAATGAAAGCCAAGCTTTACTATACTCTATCTCGCAAATATAGTATAGCAAAGCTTCGGTCTTTCGACAATGGGACAAAAGCAATTTCCATAAATTTTTATGGATTACTTTCTGTACCCAAAATCAAAGGAAGGAGTTATTATTTTGTCCATTTTTAGTGAAGTAAAAGAACATTTGACGGCAAGACAGGCAGCGGAATACTATGGTTTGCAGGTTAAAAGGAATGGCTTAGCTTGCTGTCCATTCCATTATGATAAACACCCAAGCATGAAGATTGATAAGAATTATCACTGTTTTGCCTGTGGTGTCGGCGGAGATGCCATTGATTATGTTTCCCGTATGTTCGGACTGTCACAGTATGATGCGGCATTAAAGCTGATAGAGGATTTTGCACTACCGGTTGATGTAAAAGGAAATGCGGAGTTAAGTGTGCAGGAAAGGGAACGCATCCGTGGGGAAAAGGCAGAGCGTGAGAGAATACTGCATATTCAGGAACGTTTTGAAAAATGGTGTAACCGGACGGTGGACGTATTGAAAAACTGCATTTTGGAAATTGGCAGTGCAGGTCATTTCCTGATCGGAAAGCCGCCGGATATAGTCTTTTCGAATGATTATGCGCAGATGCTCCATGCAGAGCCGCTTATCAACTATTGGCTGGATATTCTGTGTATGGGTAAAGTTTCAGAGAGGCAGGAGTTATTTTTAAAAGATAGGAAGAAGGTGGAGGAAATTGCAGGAGAGGTCTGTGCAGGCAGAAAATGAATCATGGAATGCTGTCGGGGAAGCGCTTGATGCGGAAATGAGTACGGTAGAAGATGTGCTGGAATCGCTTGTGAGAACACAGAAAGGTTATGTAAAATCTTCCATTGAGAACTGCATGACGATTCTATACAGAGATCCTGTGCTGAAAGATGCCATCTGTAAAAATGAGCTGACAAATAAGACTGACATTGTGAAGCCGCTTTTTTGGAAAAGGAACGTAAGCTGCATTACAGATGTGGATATGTACCAGATTCAGCGTTACATAGAAACAAATTACGGTATTTCCAGTGATAAATCCATTAATAAGGCAGTCAGTATCGTAGCCAGTGAAAAAAGCTACCATCCTATCAGAGATTTTCTTGAAAATCTGCAATGGGATGGGAAAAGCAGGATTGACAGTCTGCTTCCGCAATTTCTCGGTGCAGATGACAATGAATATACAAGGAAGATTATGCGGCTTCTGATGCTGGCAGCGGTTCACCGGATTTATGAGCCGGGCTGTAAGTTTGAGATCATGGTCTGTCTTGTAGGCGGTCAGGGTGTGGGAAAGTCTACATTCTTCCGTTTCCTTGCTGTTAATGACGAATGGTTTACGGACGATTTGAAGCGTATGGATGATGAGAATGTTTACAGTAAGATGCAGGGGCGCTAGATGTCCGGTGGACGTCTGTTCAGCGCCGACCGAAGCGGAGCGTAGACCATTGGATTATTGAGATGTCGGAGATGCTTGCGACGGTCAATGCAAAGAGTATTGAAGATATTAAATCGTTTCTGAGCAGACAGAAAGAAACATACCGTATTCCGTATCAGACTTATGCGGAGG
>CAZDPE010000206.1:0-2335 GCA_964507235.1 uncultured Lachnospiraceae bacterium | reverse complement strand
AATAATGTATATACTGGTGACTTATGAATGGCATGGCTGAACTGTTACAAAATTTCATAAAAAATGCAAATTTTGGTAGTAAAATTAATTGGTAAATGTTATATTATAAATCAGGTAGGAAATACTATCAAAAATAGTCTTTTGCAAAATGGGAAACATACGGAAAGGGAGGTATGTATATGAATACATGGAATAAAGTTGAGGAATTGATGGATTTTGTGAAGAGCCACGATATTAAGGAATTGAAGGATTACTGGAATCACAAAGAGGAAGAAAAGAAATGCCAGAATACTCTTTTGTGGGTTTTGGCAATCATTGGCGCAGTGGCAGCAGTGGCAGGAATTGCCTATGCCGTATACCGCTATTTGACACCGGATTATCTGGAGGATTTCGACGACGATTTTGATGATGACTTTGAGGATGATTTCTTCGAGGATGAGGATGACGAAGAGGATAAGTCCCAAAAGGAAGAGGAAGCAGCCGCAGATACCGAGGCAGAATAGTTCATGCGGAAATGAATGTGGAAGAATTAAGGGATGTGCAGAGTCTGTACATCCCTTTTAATCATGTAATAGGTAAATGTGTATAGGCAGCTGACAACGTGTGGGCAAATATGCTTTTGGAGACAATCGTTGATGTGCCATATGGGAGAGTGTGATGAAAAAAGGACAAATACTGACAGGAATGGTTGAGAAAGTTGATTTTCCAAATAAGGGAATTGTCATTACGGAGGAAGGACCATGTATGGTAAAAAATGTTCTTCCCGGACAGAAAATAACCCTTATGGTGCAGAAAAAGAGAAACGGAAGGGCAGAGGGAAGACTTATCCGGGTGGAAGAATCTTCCGCTATGGAGACGAGAAATCCCTGCGCCCACTTTGGAGAATGCGGCGGGTGCAGCTATCTTTCCCTGCCTTATGAGGAACAGCTTATGATTAAGGAAGGGCAGGTTAGAAAGCTGTTATCCGGCGTGCTTGAACGCCAGAAGGGAGAATGGAAGTTTGAAGGGATCAAGCCCAGTCCGGTATGTGAAGCCTATCGGAATAAAATGGAATTTTCCTTCGGCGACGCTTATAAGGATGGGCCGCTTTCTCTCGGAATGCATAAGAGAGGGAGCTTTTATGATATTGTTACGGTAAATGACTGCAGGATTGTGGATCAGGATTATCGCAGGATTCTCAGTTTTACGCGGGACTATTTTGACGGAGTGTCTTTTTATCACAGACTGCGTCATGAAGGCTATCTTCGTCATCTGCTGGTCAGAAAAGCGGCTAAGACAGGTGAAATCCTGATTGCATTGGTGACTACTTCTCAGATTGATGCTTCAATTAAGAACCATTGTGGTGAAGCACCAAAAACAGACATGGCGCAGGAAACTGCGGGATTCCTGGAAGAGAAAGAGCTTTTACAGCAGTGGAAGGATGAATTGTTAAATTTAAATTTAACAGGGAAAATAACGGGTGTTTTGCATATTGTAAATGATTCTGTTGCTGATGTGGTTCAAGGTGACCGCACGGATATTCTTTATGGGCAGGATTATTTTTATGAAGAGCTTCTGGGACTGAAATTTAAAATTTCCACGTTTTCCTTTTTCCAGACCAATTCCCTGGGGGCAGAGGTTTTGTATGAGACAGCCAGGGAATATGTGGGAGATTTAGGGCCAGAGAAGGATAATGAGGAACCGGACAAAGTGGTGTTTGATCTTTACAGCGGAACGGGAACGATTGCGCAGCTAATGGCTCCGGTGGCCAGGAAGGTTATTGGGGTTGAGATTGTGGAAGAGGCTGTGGAGGCCGCCAGAAAAAATGCCGAGCTGAATGGTTTACATAATTGTGAATTTATAGCAGGCGATGTGCTGAAGGTCTTGGATGAGATAGAGGAAAAACCGGATATGATTATTTTAGACCCGCCCAGAGACGGTGTTCATCCCAAGGCGCTAAAGAAGATTATCGGATATGGCATTGATAAGTTGGTTTATATCTCCTGCAAGCCCACCAGCCTTGCAAGGGATTTGGAGGTGTTTTTGGAAAACGGCTATGAGGTGAAACGGGCGGTGGCTGTGGATCAGTTTCCGTGGACAACGGGGATTGAGACGGTGGTCTTGCTTTCCAAGGGAGAAATCGACTCGAAAAAGATTCGGGTTGAGTTCTCTTTGGAGGATATGGATATGTCAGATTTTCAGGAGAAGGCAACCTATCCGCAGATCAAGGCGTATGTGCTGGAGCATACAGGATTGAAGGTTTCCAGCCTTTACATCTCTCAAGTCAAAAGAAAATGCGGCTTGGATGTCGGCAAAAGCTATAATCTGCCAAAATCCGAGACTTCCAGACAGCCCC
>CAZDPE010000205.1:0-2361 GCA_964507235.1 uncultured Lachnospiraceae bacterium | reverse complement strand
AGATAAACGGAATCGGAGATCCCGCTGCGAGGAATTTCCTATAAGACAAAAAAACAGATAAGAAACACGTTCTTATCTGTTTTTCTATATTTAATACTATGATTTCTTTTTATTTATTTGCCATTTCAACCTTCAGTCTCTCTGTCAGTGCAGGAACGATCTTGTTTAAGTCACCTACAATACCATAATCAGCTACATCAAAGATTGGAGCTGTTTCATCCTTGTTGATTGCAATAATAATATCAGATTCTTCCATACCTGCCACATGCTGGATTGCACCGGAGATACCAATTGCAAAATACACATTCGGACGAACGGTCTTACCTGTCTGACCTACCTGCAGATCCTTAGGCTTCCAGCCTGCATCCACAACTGCACGAGAGCAGCTTACCGTACCGCCGATCACTTCTGCCAGATCCTCCAAAATCTTGAAGTTCTCAGGGCTTCCAACACCACGTCCGCCGGATACCAGGATCTTTGCATCCATGATATCAGCCACATCTGAAACTGCCTTTACCACCTTTAAAATCTCAACATACTTCTCATTAGGTGTGAATCCTGGATTAAACTCAACTACAACAGCTTTCTTACCAGCCTCTCTGGGCGCCTTCTGCATAACGCCGGGACGAACCGTTGCCATCTGAGGACGGAAAGCAGGGCATGCAATAGTAGCAATTGTGTTACCGCCAAATGCCGGACGGGTCATAAGCAGCTGATTGTGAAGCTGTTCCTTTCCGGGAATAGGATTGATCGGGAAATCACCGATCTCAAGCTGTGTACAGTCTGCTGTCAAACCTGTGTGAATTCTTGCAGATACTCTGGGGCCAAGGTCACGACCGATTGCAGTTGCACCAATCAGGAAAATTTCAGGCTTAAACTCATTGATAACAGATGCCAATGCATGGGCATAGGGCTCTGTTCTGTATTCCTTTAATTCAGGGTCATCTACAACGATAACCTTGTCGGCACCATACTCAGCCAGCTCATCAGCAAGACCCTTTACATCGCTGCCCACTAAAACTGCCGTTACTTCTGTGCCTAAATCCTTGGCAAGGTCTTTTCCTTTGCCAACCAATTCCAAAGCGATTCCGCTAAGTTCATTATCAACCTGCTGAGCGAAGACAAATACGCCCTTATAATCTTGAATATTCATTTTGAACCTCCATAAAATTTCTTCTTAGATAACGTGTTTTACTTTTAACTTATCGATAATATAATCAACGGATGCTCCGGGATCAAGGGAAACCTTCTCACCTGCGCCCTTTCTTACCTTATCGGAAGCCTTAGCGATCTGGGTAGGTGATCCCTTAAGACCAAGGTTGGAATCCTCTACATCCTTCAAATCAGCTCTTCCCCATACGGTGATTTCTGCATCATAAGCATCAAAAATTCCGCCGGGAGTCATATAACGAGGCTCATTTAATTCAGCAAGCGCTGTAATTAAGCAAGGCATTTTAGCCTTTAATACGTGATATCTGTCATCATACTGACGCTCAACAATTACGCTGTCGCCTTCAATTTCAATCTTCTGTGCATAGGAAATAACCGGAATTCCCAAATGCTCGGAAATCTGAGGTCCAACCTGTGCGGTATCACCGTCAATAGCCTGACGTCCTGTAATGATGAGATCATATTCCAAATTACGGATTGCTCCGGCAATTGTCTGGGAGGTTGCCCATGTGTCAGCACCGCCAAGCACTCTGTCTGTTACCAGAATACCCTTGTCTGCTCCCATAGCCATTGCTTCACGAAGAACCTCTTCTGCCTTGGGAAGTCCCATGGTTACTACAGTTACTTCTGCGCCATACTGATCTTTTAATCTCAGTGCTGCTTCCAGACCTGCTTTGTCATCAGGGTTCATAATGGCAAGCATCGCACCTCTGTCAAGTGTACCATCGGGATTGAACTTAACGCCACCCTTGGTATCAGGTACCTGTTTAACACAAACAACGATTTTCATTGTATTATCTCTCCTTATAAATTAATCTATTTGTCAATCTGATTGTAAAAACCGGCTTACTTAAGCAGAGCACCGGAGATAACCATTCTCTGTACCTCTGATGTACCTTCGTAAATCTCGGTAATCTTAGCATCACGCATCATACGCTCTACATCGTACTCTCTGATGTAACCATAACCACCGTGAAGCTGAACAGCCTTGGTTGTCACTTCCATAGCTACCTCTGCAGCGTATAACTTAGCCATAGCTGCTTCCACCGTATAGGACTTCTGTGTTGCCTTTGCCATAGCTGCTCTGTAAACCATATACTGTGCTGCCTGAACCTTGGTAGCCATATCTGCTAACTGGAACTGTGTATTCTGGAATGCGCCGATTGCTCTTCCGAACTGCTTTCTTTCCTT
>CAZDPE010000204.1:0-2374 GCA_964507235.1 uncultured Lachnospiraceae bacterium | reverse complement strand
TAATAGTATGTAAGTATTGGATGTTTTTCCCTGTATGGCTCCAACATATTCAGGAAATCCGGTCCAGTCACATAATAATCTGCCTTTACGGTTTTGTCATCATCATAATAGAATCCTGTCTTAAAATATGTAGTGACAATCTTAGAGATATTTCCAATTCCCTTGCTTTTTCTTACATTGTCTGGAATTTTAGAAAGTGCCTCCTTATAAACTGCAATCTGATTTCCATGCTCGCTGCTATATATCTTGTCCTCAATAATGACAGCGATTTCCGCTTTTTTCAGATATAGCAGAATGTCTGTTTTGTATAACTGTTGTTTGATTGCCACTTCATCATCTGTTTTATTGTCATATCCCGGATAAACCAGCTTTATAAAATCCTCCGCCAAACCATGCAGTTCACTTTTTCTATAATTAAGCCAATTTGCGCACCAACAAATAACAGCGTCCTGGGATAATTCACTTGTTGCATACTGAAAAATATTATTATCCATTCTTCTGCCCCCTTCATTCATACTGTGCCATTGTTTTATTCAGATACCCCTTAAATTCCTCTATGGCAATCTGCGGCGACTGGATTTTGATATTCGCCCCGTAAGCCGCCAGCCATTGGTAAAAGCCCTCGCTCCTGGCAATCCTGATGCTGGCAATGAAATACTCCTCCCCGTCATCCCTGATTGTGATATTGTTTCCGAAAGTCTTGGTCAGGTTGATGCGGCAGGCATTGATGCCGCGCAGGGTAATGGTTTCCGGATCGCCGTTCCACATATGGACGCTCTGCCGCAGGAAGTCGCCCACCGTCCGCGTCCTTCCGATATCCTTCAGATCCTCCGTGTCTTTCATCGGACGCGCCGGCACATCCACCGTATCCAGATTGACCATAAGCTCTATCCGAAAGGTCGTGGCATATTTATGGCTGTTCGGGTTGCAGATTAGAAAATACTCATCATTTTCCAGCGCGATAAAGTATGGGGAGACCTGATAAAAATACCCATCGTGCCGTAGTGTTTTTCTGCTTCCGCTTTCCCGCTCAATGTATTGAAACCGTATCTGCTTGTGGTCTGTGATGGCCCGCATAATCTTGTCGAATTTAATGTTAAATTTCCTGTCTTCTAATTTCAGGTTTTCGTCCATGACGAGGGTGGCGTTGATGATTTTTTCCCCATCCTTTGTTGCCAGCTTCTTCACCTTCTTTATCAGCCGCTGACTGTCCTCCAAAGACAGAAACTTGGCAGACGCAACCGCATCCACAAGCATCTTCAATTCATAATCTTCAAATTCCTGGTCGAACATATACCAGCCGTCATTATGGTTCTCGCATTTTGCGATAGAGAAACCCGCATCCTCCAGGCACTGGATGTCTCTGGCAATAGACTTCCGCTCTGCTTTGATTCCATACGCCGCAAGCCTCTCCGCAAGCTGCGTGGTGTTCAATGGATGATGTTCGTCCGTTTTCTTCATAATTTCAAGCATGTACAGAATTTTCAATTTGCTGTTTTCTGCCATTGGCTTATTCCTTTCCGTTCTTTGCACGTTCAATAACCCTTTTGAATTATTGCATAAACCCCCGCTAATTTCCACTGTTTTTCACGGTATTATCTTCCTCATTTTCAAAAACTTCTTCCAGCAGTCCGCAGTATTCCTCATAGGCATTTATTCCCTCAAAACATGTCAATTCCTCTGCTATGCTCCTGTAATACCATCTCTGTGCCTTTTTATTCGGATTGTTGAGCTTTAGGAAGCACTCATCACCGATCTCACGGTAGCTTTCTGCCAAGTCCCGGACATTGGAAAGCTTGTCTCCAAGGCAGATCATCTTAGCCTCTATAGGGGCATTCCTGAGATGAAGCAGGAATTCTTCTTTGCGAATTTCCCAGCTCTCTGCCGCAGGAAGCTCACGGCGTTTATTTTCTGTTTCATACGCCACAAGCTCCTCTATCCGGTCATTAAACCTCTCCCAGATATCGCCAAGTTCATAATCCGTATCCTCCACGACATCATGCAGGGCAGCTGCCGCAAGGATTTCATAGTCAGTCCTCTCTATCTTCCCTTTTTTCTTCAGGATCATTCCGCCAACGATCCCAGCCACCTCGACCGGATGGACAATAAACGGTATCTTGCTCCCCTTCCGGCAAGAACCTTTGTGAGCTATGGCCGCAAACTGCAGCGCTTTTTCATAAACCGCGCCGCCTTTGTCTATCTCCGACTGCTCCATGAATTCAGGAAATTCCCCTGTGATTCCTGCCAATATCTTTCCCTCCGTGCGTTTCTTCGCCTCGGCTGATGATAGCTCACTGTCTTCCTCAATGTCGTAATAGGAGCAGGCAACTTCTCTGCATTCCCCATTCCATAATGGGCAGTCCCAGCACCTCCG
>CAZDPE010000203.1:0-2436 GCA_964507235.1 uncultured Lachnospiraceae bacterium | reverse complement strand
TTACAGTGAAATAGCTTCCTATTACAGACCAGGACATGCCGATTATACCTTCGATGCCAAGTTTGGTTTTCGCGACTATCGGGGAGGCGGCCGTTCTTCCGGAAGAGAAACCATTGGACGGGTTGCGGCCGGTGCCATTGCTTCCATGATTTTAAATGAAATGGGTATTACCGTTACTGCCTATACACGTTCAATAGGTCCTGTCAGTGCAGATTTATCTCAATTTGATAAGGAAGCCATTACCTCCACTGCCACCTGCATGCCCGACAGAAAGGCAGACGAAAAAGCTTCCGCCTATCTGAAGGAATGCATGATGAATAAAGATTCCAGCGGCGGTGTGGTGGAATGTATTGTTTCCGGTATGCCTGCCGGCATCGGGGAACCGGTATTTGAAAAACTGGATGCCAATCTTTCAAAGGCTGTTATGTCAATCGGAGCAGTCAAGGCTGTGGAAATTGGTGACGGTCTTGCTGTTTCTGCTGCAAAAGGCTCTGAAAACAATGACGCTTTTTTCATTTGTGATGGTCAGATAAATAAAAAGACCAATCATGCAGGCGGAATTTTAGGCGGTATGAGTGATGGTTCCGATATTATACTCCGGGCACATTTTAAACCTACTCCTTCTATTTTTCAAAAGCAGGAAACAGTAAATAAAAAGGGCGAAAACATTGAAATAGAAATTAAAGGAAGGCATGACCCTATTATCGTGCCGAGAGCCGTTGTTGTGGTAGAAGCCATGACTGCTCTTACCATTCTCGATGCATGCATTATGAATATGAGCGCCCGGCTGGATTATTTGACTGACTTTTATAAAAAATAGCATATCAAGATGCCGAAACGTGCTTTAAAGGCAGGCAGTCAATAACCCCGCCGCAAGCAGCGGGGCATGGAAATTGAAGCGCCCCAAGGGGCGGGGTATTGACCCTCGCGGCATTCGTCAAGGTCATGCAAGCATGACTTTGACTCATTGCACGCGGGAATAAAGTTATCAAAACGGCAGGCTGCTGCAAATCCTGGTGGATTTGCAGCAGCCTGCCGCTATTTTCATAACAACAGAAATTTAACAGAACGTACTCCGAACGCCTTTTCCGTGTTTCTGCATCAATATCCGCCTGAACTACGTTTCGCTTAACTTGTGGAAAATAATACAGTTAGGCTGGTCAACCTGCATTTCCTTTCCATTCATTACAATAACTCCCTTTTTCATATCCACCGTAAAGAATGTCATGGTATTGGATTCATGATTCAGAGAAACAAGGTGCTTATTGTCAGGGAACAGCGTTGCATCCTTGGGATAATCCCCGCTGATAGGAAGGCATAATATTTTGGTAAGCATTCCGGTCTTCTGGTCAATGGAATAAAGTATAACACTGTTATCTCCTGCATTAGAACTGCATAAATACTTAAAGTCATCTGAAATATTAAGCGCGCTGGCAGCGGATCCTCCTGCATGATAATCATTCAGTGTGGAAATAGTCTGAATCTTTTCAAATTCAGGGCTGTTGTGATGCTCGTCTATATAATAATGATACACATCAATATAATTCTTTAATTCATGGACAATATACATGTATTTGCCGTCTTTTGAAAATTTCAAATGTCTGGGAGCGGATTCCTGCTCGCTTCTTATGATATCTACCTGCCGCAGTTTCCCGGTATTGTGATTCAATTCATAAACAACTACGTGATCCAGACCAAGGTCTGCCGCACACAAATAACGGTTATCCCTTGTCATTTTAACACAGTTAATATGAGGGCGGAAATTTCGTTCCGCAATGCTTCCCAACCCTTTATGAAAAATTTCTTCCGTAATTTCTCCGATAGAGCCATCTTCATTCACTCTGAGCACTGTAAGCTTCGCATCATGGTATCCTGCTGCAAAAAGGAACTTATCATCATAATCCGTTGATAAGTAACATCCTCTCATACCGTTTATAGATGCATGATTCAACACTTCAAGACTGCCATCCTTTAAAATTCTGTAAGACTCAACTCCGAAATCAGTAATGGAATACAGGAATTTCTGATTATGCGATACCGTTACATAGGAAGAGTTTGTAATCTCAACCTGGTCTTTCTCAACAAACCTGCCTTTTTCCATGTCTACATCATAAATACGAATACCGCAACTGCTTTTGTTGCCGGATGTGTAAGTTGATACGTATGCAACATATTTGTCTTTATTCATTCTTCTATTCCTTCCCCACATTTTGTATGATGCTCAATAATTCAACCACAGTATAACATAAGTTAAAAATCTTGTTAATACTCTCAGCAAAAAATCATTTTATGTAAAAATCATTTTATGCAAAATCCCTGAGGGCACAGGAAAAATCAGCCTACTTCCTCATATCATGAAAAAAAGAACCCGCAGCCGGACCCTTTATTCCCGCGTGCAATGAGTCAAAGTCATGCTTGCATGACCTTGACGAATGC
>CAZDPE010000202.1:0-2473 GCA_964507235.1 uncultured Lachnospiraceae bacterium | reverse complement strand
TTGAGCGAGAAGCCCCCGCCTCTATGCGAAGCATAGGCGGTGGGAGTATGTCACGGAGGCTGTATGCGGTCATGAAAGACAATGCCTATGCCAGGTTCCGCTATGGAGTATTTCCGTCTATGCTGGCAGGAAGAAAGATTGGGAGAGCGCTAAAGAAGGTGGATGCAAAATATTCCTCATATGACCTATTGGGGGACCTTGACTATAAAACGGTGCAAATGAACAGAGGAATGGAAGAACTGGCAAAGAAAATTTTTATAAGAAAGGATTTGACGGAGGATTTGCTAAAAGGGGAAGGCTATCAGACGATTATTAACAAATATCCTGAAATAAAGGCGGATATGGAAGCGTTTCTTGCAGAGAACGGACACAAATCAGATTTTAACTGTTATTGCCTTGTTGCAAAATCCTGGAATGAAGATAAAGACAGATTTTTGAAGGTTCTGCGGCCGATGGTGCTTGCCCTGAAGGAGGGAGAACGCATGGACCATGAGGCGGAAAGCAGGGGAAAATATCATTTGCTGCTGGAAAGTCTTGAAAATGTAACAGGCAGCAGTAAAATGCAAAAGCTTAAACCGCTTATAGAGTTTTACCGATTTAGTCACAGGTACCGGGAGGATACCCAATATTTATGGGAAACGGCATTTGAGGAATGCAGGAATGCATACAGAAGAATTAAAACGCTGCTGGAGGATTCGCTGGAGAAGGAAAAGGCATTGCAGATGGCGGCTACAGCGTTTTTACTGTCGTTGTATGCAGGGATTCTTATTATGCTGGTTGGGCTTTTCAACATACCCCGGCTGGTGCGTTTGTTGGGAGGCGGAACCTTCAATTGAAAAAGATATATTTATATGAAGTATTCGCAGGGGGAGCACCCAATTTTGCCAGACAGGGGATTTCCAGTGTGGCGGCAGTTTTGCTGAATCTTGCAGCAGGCAGCTTTGGAGAAAGCATGATAGCGGCTTTTACCATAGCAGGAAGGATCGGGATGGTGGGATTTGCTGTTATTATCGGCTTTGGTCAGGGCTTTCAGCCTGTCTGCGGTTACAATTACGGTGCAGGAAACTATAAAAGAGTAAAAGATGCCTTTCATATATGCGTACGTTTTTCTACGGTCTTTCTGATTTTAATGTCAATTCTGCTGTGGATTTTTTCAAGCGGGCTTACGGGATGCTTCACCGAACAGGAAGAGGTGGCGGATGCGGGGGTGCGCATCCTGAGAAGTCAATGTATTTCTGTCCCCTTTTTGGGATGTTATACGATTGTGGGGATGTTATTACAGAATATAGGCAGATTTTTTCAGGCAACACTGGTGACGGCGGCCAGGCAGGGGATATTTTTTATACCTGCTTTGCTGATTCTGTTCTTTTTCATGGGGGAAAGAGGAGTAATCCTGGCACAGCCTGTGGCTGATATCTGTGCTTTTTTGTTAACACTTCCTCTGGGAATGAAAGCAATGAGCACACTGAAAGTACAAAGATAATAGTTCATGAAATCGCCGGGAACGGAGGTCCTGCAAACAAATTCATTGGGATTGAAATGAAATTTATATTGTCAAAAAAATATCAATGTGGTATGATTACACCGTATTGTATCTCATATGAGAATAATAACAGGAGGAAACGTACCATGAAAAATGAAAAAACTTATGAACTTGTGCTGACTGCACTGTTCACCGCCATTATAATAATAATGGCATTCACACCGCTGGGATATATCCCGCTTGTTGTCATCAATGCAACAATCATTCATATCCCGGTTATCCTGGGAGCGCTATTTTTAGGACCGAAAAAAGGTGCATTTTTAGGATTCGTATTTGGTTTGACCAGCTTTATCAACAATACATTTAAGGCAGCTACCGCATCGGCTTTTGTATTTTCACCGGTTCTGGCAGCCGACGTGATTGGTATTTCAGGTGTATTTAAGAGTTTATACATCTGTTTTGTACCGAGAATTTTAGTGGGAATCATTCCCTACTTTGTATACATCCTGATTCGTTATTTATTAAAAAGCGAACAGAAAGTATGGCGTGTTGTAATTAATGCGGTTGTATCCATTATCTTATTTATTTCCGTAAGAGCATTTATAAGTAACCTGGCAGACAGCAATTCTGCAGGCGTAATCGGAACGGTTGTTGGCCTTATTGTGGGGATTGTGCTGTTTGTTCTTTTGACGGCAGTGATTCAGAAAAAGGCTTCCGCAACGGTTGCATTCGCCTATGCGGGACTGACGGGCGCGTTTACCAATACGTTGTTTGTTATGAGCGGTATCTTTATTTTATATAAGGATGCTTATGCACAGGCTCTTGGTATTGCGGGAGATGCCGTCATTGATGTTATTATGGGTGTTGTCAGCTTTAACGGCATCGTGGAGGCTGCGGTAGCCGCAATTCTGGTAGTGGGCGTTGGACTGGCGCTGAGCAGGGTAAAGCCCATTAAGGGATTAAAGGATTAATAAAAATAAAGACAGGGAA
>CAZDPE010000201.1:0-2545 GCA_964507235.1 uncultured Lachnospiraceae bacterium | reverse complement strand
GCAAGCTCGACGAATCTGTGTATCTGTCCAAATCGGCTGTAAATAGTAACAAAGTAACAAATACAGAGAAATTCAACTGCAAACAGGCTTGATTTTTCAGGGAAAATGCAATACACTGTTTGAGTAGATTGTGGTCTGAAGGGCAAAAATATCATACATGAGGAGTGAAGAAAAATGCAGGAACTGAAACCGATCAAAGAGGGGAAAGTGCGTGAGATTTATGACAATGGGGATACCCTGATCATGGTGGCAACGGATCGTATCAGCTGTTTTGATGTGATCCTGAAGAACCGGGTAACCAAAAAGGGCGCCGTGCTGACCCAGATGTCCAAGTTCTGGTTCGATATGACGAAGGATATTCTGCCGAACCATATGATCTCTGTGAATGTAAAGGACATGCCGGAGTTCTTTCAGCAGGAGCGCTTTGACGGAAACAGCATGATGTGCCGTAAGCTGGAGATGCTGCCGGTGGAGTGTATCGTGCGGGGATATATCACCGGAAGCGGCTGGGCCAGCTATCAGAAGGACAGTACCGTATGCGGTATCAGGCTGCCGGAGGGACTGAAGGAATCGGATAAGCTGCCGGAGCCTATTTATACGCCCTCCACCAAGGCGGAGATCGGCGATCATGATGAGAATATTTCCTTTGAGCAGAGCGTGGAATATCTGGAGAAGCGTTTCCCGGGCAAGGGACAGGAGTATGGGGAGAAGCTGCGTGACTATACCATCGCTCTGTATAAGAAGTGTGCTGAGTACGCACTGAGCAGAGGCATTATTATTGCAGATACCAAGTTTGAGTTCGGGTTGGATGAAGGGGGCAATATTGTGCTGGGGGATGAGATGCTGACCCCGGATTCTTCCCGGTTCTGGCCTGCGAAGGGCTACGAGCCCGGACACGCTCAGCCTTCCTTTGACAAGCAGTTTGCAAGAGACTGGTTAAAGAGCCATGAGCATGACTGGGAGCTGCCCCAGGAGATCGTAGACAAGACCATTGAAAAATATCTGCAGGGCTATGAGCTGCTCACCGGCAAGCCGCTGGAGGGGTAGTGCCAGAGCAGGGAACAGAGTCAGAAAATTTGGTATAAATATGTCAATAATACAGTATACTGATAAGAAGGAGGTGTTGTATGAAACTTTATTTGAAAAATATCGGTAAGATTGCGGAAGCATCTGTAGAAATAAACGGTATTACAGTGATCGCAGGCGAAAATAATACCGGAAAGAGTACAGTCGGGAAATCGTTATTTTCAGTTTTCAACAGTTTCTATGATATTGAGCAGCAGCTTCGTCAAGAGAGAATTTTGGGGATAAGAAGTGTATTGCAATTTATTTATCAAAATATGTATTATTATGATCAGGAGCAAATAAAAGATATTAATGATTATGCAGTTGATATTTTATTGAGGGCGGAGCAGTACAAAGAGGCGCCTGAAATATTGAAAAAAGATATCAGCTTAATGTTTAACCTGAATTCTAAAAAATCAAAAATATTTCTTGAGAGAATTAATTTAGACGATCTGGTAGAAAGAATTGTGGGTATACTTAAGGTTACGGATAAAGCGATATTTAATTCTGTGATCAATAAAAAAATAAATGCAGAGTTTAATGGCCAGCTGTTAAATATATATTCAGAATCAGAAGGCGTCATTTCACTGACTGTGCGCAATGAGGAGTTAAGCGTAAAAGTACGAAAGGATAACGTGACGGCATCCGGATTAAACTATAGTCTTCATACAGAGGCCATATATATAGACGACCCATTTGTTTTAGATGATGTGGATGTAAGGCGAATCAGCCGTAGAACTATTTATACAGACCATCGTGCACAGTTAATTAATAAGCTGTTGTACAGAAGCAATAATGTAAGTGTAGTTGATGAAATTGTTGTTGAGGACAGATTCAACAAAATATATGAAAAATTGTTGGCTGTATGCGAGGG
This sequence comes from uncultured Lachnospiraceae bacterium, assembly GCA_964507235.1. Lineage (GTDB taxonomy): Bacteria > Bacillota > Clostridia > Lachnospirales > Lachnospiraceae > Suilimivivens. Next base: position 606 of record CAZDPE010000201.1, on the reverse strand, counting down.
AGATATCATACAGCAAAAAAATGGTCATTTGGGATATCGGATGAAAAATTCAGAAAGTTCGTTAAGCGTGAAAAACTTGTCTGCAGGATTAAAAACCTTTGCCATTCTGAAAACATTGTTGATAAACGGATCGATTGAAAGTAATGGAACAATAATTCTGGATGAGCCGGAAATTCATCTGCATCCGGAATGGCAATTACTGTTTGCTGAGCTTATCGTTTTACTTAATAAGGAATTTGGGATAAATATTCTACTGAATACGCATAGTCCATACTTTTTAAGGGCAATACAGGTTTATTCTGCAAAATATGAAATAGCCGATGAATGCAGATACTATATGTCGGAGATTGACGAAGGAAAAAGAGTTGTTATTACGGATGTTACAGCTCAGGTAGATAAAATATTTGTAAAGTTGTCAAAGCCTTTACAGCAGTTAGAAGATGAGAGGTGGAAAATTGATTAATTTTGACAACTATACAATATTAAAGAGTAATCTATCTACTTTAAAGAATACATCTATTGATAATCATGATCAAAATCATATTACCTACATGACAGATTCGCAGAGAGAGGCTGTAAATTTTGATGGAGTAAAAAGCACTTATA
>CAZDPE010000200.1:0-2576 GCA_964507235.1 uncultured Lachnospiraceae bacterium | reverse complement strand
TCCGGTAAGGACTGCACCAAGGTAGACAGAAGCGCAGCATATGCAGCGCGTTATGTGGCAAAGAATATTGTTGGCGCAGGGCTTGCTGATAAGTGCGAAATCCAGCTGTCCTATGCAATCGGCGTTGCACAGCCTACCTCCATTATGGTGGATACTTTTGGTACAGGAAAGCTTTCAGATGAAAAGCTGGTGGATATTATCAGGGAAAACTTTGATTTGCGTCCCGCCGGAATTATCAGAATGCTTGATTTACGCCGCCCGATTTATAAGCAGACAGCGGCTTACGGACATTTCGGACGAAATGATCTTGATTTACCCTGGGAGAAGCTTGATAAGGCAGAGGATTTGAAGAAATATTTATAAAGTAAGTCAATAACCCCGCCGCAAGCAGCGAGGCATGGAAATTGAAACGCCCCAAGGGGCGGGGTATTGACCCTCGCGGCGTTCGCCAAATGCCTTCAAGCAGCCGCTTGACTCATTGCTCGCGGGAATAAAAGGAAGGAAAAGTCGGACCGCCCTCAAAAAAGGGCGGTCTTTTGTGTACCTGGGGGCGAACTTTTTTGGCTTGACAATCAGGTCTATATAATGACTAATTATAGGTCTATTGGATATAGACTTGATTTTATATCCAATAACTTGTCAGTAATTCAGCAGCAGGATGATGCTGAAGGGAAAGTAAGGGAGGAGTCAGATTGATATGGGAGATTATAAATTGGGAGAAGCAGAAGAAAAGTTTGCGGAAATTATATGGGCCAAGGAACCAATCCCTTCCATGGAACTGGTGAAATTATGTGAAGAAGAAATGAACTGGAAAAAGTCAACGACTTATACCGTGCTTAAAAAGCTGTGCCAGAAAGGAATTTTTCAGAATGAAAATGCGGTGGTGAGCGCTGTACTCAGCAGGGAAGAATTTTATGGAATGCAGAGCAGGAAGTATGTAGAGGATGTTTTCGGAGGGTCGCTTCACAGGTTTCTGGCAGCCTTTTGCGGAGGAAGCAGGCTGTCAGAGAAGGATGTGGAAGAAATGAAAAAGTTTATTGATGAGAACGCCTAGAAAGACCGGAGGAAAAGAATATGGTAAAATTATTTACTTCTGTTATCAATATGAGTATCACAGCTTCCTTTGTTATTTTGGCCGTGCTGATATTGCGGCTGTGCTTAAATAAAGCGCCCAAAATTTTTTCTTATTTTTTGTGGCTTGCGGTGTTTATCCGTCTGATATGTCCCATTGCATTACAGGCGGCTTTCGGCATTGTGCCGGATGTGTCTGCCGCGTGGTCGGAGAAACCTTTAGGTGAAGCAAAGGAGCAGGAAGCTGAGTATGGATATATGCCAAACGAGGCGGGTTTAAGTGCAGTGAAGCCGGAAATCGAAAGCAGCATAGTCGAAGAAACCCAGGAACTGAATTTTTATGATGGATTATCCGGTAAGGCTGTGGGAATACTGGCGGTTGTCTGGTTTATTACAGGATGTCTGCTTATTTTATATGAAGTAATCAGTTACGGTGTTTTTATGAGGATGCTCCGCAAAGAAGAGAGTGTGATGATGAAAACAGAAGAAAAGGGACGCAGCTTTTATATTCGGATTTCGGACAATATAAAAACTCCCTTTCTGGCAGGCATTCTGCGTCCTGTTATTTACCTGCCGGATCAATTAAATGATGTTCAAAGGGACCTTGTGGCAGAACATGAAAAAATGCACATCAGGCGTTTGGATTATTTAATTAAGCCGGCTGCATTTCTGATATGCTGTATTCACTGGTTTAATCCTTTGGTATGGGCTGCCTTTTCTCTTATGGAGCGGGATATGGAGGCTTCCTGTGATGAAGCGGTGCTCCGGAAGGTGGGATTTGACAGAAAGAAGGAGTATGCCAATACTCTTTTGGATTTGTCCCTGAAAGAAAGCTGGCGTCCCGGGTATCCCATTGGATTTGGTGAAAACAGTGTAAAGAGCAGAATAAAGAATACTGTAAAGCTAAAGAAAACCACTTTTTGGGGAACCACAGCGGCAGCCGTTATTGCGGCAGCGGCGGTTGCTATTCTGCTGATTAACCGGAAGGAAACAGCTTTTGATAATGCGGAAGCATTAGCACAACAGCAACCAAAGCCCTCTGCAGCGGGAGAAAATACAGGCGGGGATTTTTCATTTTCAAGGCCCTATGAGGAAGAAGATAAGCCGGCAGCAGGTTCGGACTCTTATGCCGGACAGGAAGGCGAGTACTCTGTGTCAGAAGGAAATAATGAAACAATTACGAACTATGTTCCTTCCAGGGATCAATTTGAAAATCTGCTGCTTCATGAAGGAAGCAGAGCAGAACGGGGAGAATAGATTGCCGCGGCAGGCAGTACGGGAACCGGCACAGGCGCGGGAAAGCAATAATATACTATTTTACAATTTGGGATCGTATTACTGTTTCAAGGTAATACGGTCTGTTTTTATGCACTTTTTCAGGTCGGAAAAGTATCAATTTACATCTTTAAAGTTTTATTTTTTTCAGAATGCTTTCATTATAATAAAAATATACGAAAGGAGAAGTGCGAAGATGCGAAATAAAGGCTTGAAACATATGAAAAGAT
>CAZDPE010000199.1:0-2616 GCA_964507235.1 uncultured Lachnospiraceae bacterium | reverse complement strand
CGGGATCCCCATTTACAAAACACCCCTTCCCGTGTATAATGGTATTATAACACATATGAATGTTTTTTTCAATCGTTATACATGCCAAAATACTGTTAATTTCAATGTTTTTAAGGGAGGATGGGATTATACATATGAAGAGGAAGCCGCGTATAGAATCAGCTATTTACGAAAGGAATTACGTTTACAATTTTCATTTTCACCTGATCTGGGTAACCAAATACAGGCAGCCGATATTTACGTCACCGGAACTTGTGGATGAAATGAAAAGCATCCTGGGGCAGGTTGCAAAGTCCGGCGGGATCACGGTCGAGGAAATGGAAGTCATGCCCGAACATGTACACATGCTGATCAGCTTCAAACCAAAATATGCGCCGTCGGATATTGTCAAAAACCTGAAGGGGCATAGCGCGAGGGAGTTTTTTGCCAGACATCCTGATATCAAAAAACAGAAGATGTGGGGCGGCCATTTATGGAGCCACAGTTACTACATGGGTACATTAGGCGATATGAGTAAGGAAGTTGTGGAAAAATACATTAGAAACCAATGCACAAAATAAGCCGCAGGAATCTCCTGATTGAAATCAGGAGATTCCTGCGGTAAATTTAATTGAAACTGGCTGCAGGGCAACTTTCAGAAAGCTCCCCAGAAATTGAAGAAATGGCAGAAGAAAATATTTTGGAGGAAATCGAATGAGGGGGGGCTATCACATTTCACAGAAAATTCGTTTATGTCTCCCCCAACACTTCTGCATGGTAATACATACACAGCAAAGATGTGTTGTATTATCATGCAATCGTTTCTTTTTTAATGGCCTTGTCTCCTGTTTTATTACGCTCTGGCTTCTTGATATTCGTCCCACGCCCTTGCATACTCATCAGGGAAATTCACTTTGAACCACCCCGCCCTCATGCACATTTGCATATAAGATATGGAATGCGCCCTCGGAAATAAATACCATATCTCCTCACAAAGATTCACATACCACTCCGTTATCCCGGCATCCATCATTGTTTTTCTCATTTCTTTCCATTCGGGGAATTTGCCGGAAGCCGCCAATCCCCTCCTGACAGTCTCAGCAATCCGGAAAGCCTTTTCCCGTGGAATCCCGGCTTCAAGGCAAACATCGAAAATGTCATCCCTGGAGGAAAACAGATCATCCACGCTCTCAGTTGCAAGCCATGTCGGGTTGGTAATATCCTGCCATGGCCCTGTCCCGTGGGAAAGAGAAAGGATCTTTGCCAAATCAGCAAAGGATTTTGGCAATGTTTTTTGAATCAGCATCTGAATATATTTATTTTGAAACTCCGGCAGTTTATCACATTCAGGCAGTGAGCCTCTATCATCAGGATAAAACAGCTCCAATACCCGCCTGTCCTCATAAGGAATGTCGGAAAGCTTTACGCCTGTCCTTTCCGATAGCTTTCTGAGCATATCAGGCACATCATGGGGGATGATATCCATCTTGTAGAAAACATCACCAAAATTATGGAATTCAAAATAGGTGCTTACTGTCCCATCGTCCAATGTGGCAAGGGGCATAATATCTGTAATCTCAACACCATCCGGAATCAGCATTATACTGCCCGGATGCACACCGCGTCCACGCAGGATGCCCGTAATGTTATCCATGATCCAGCCTTCTTCTGCTTCATCAAAAAATCTTCCTTTATCTTCCGAATATTGCTCGATTGCATAGGCGGCCATTTTAGAAGAAACCGTCTGTACTGTCCCGGCACGGCATGCTGTCTTTATTCCTTCCAACGTGCCTGCCATTTTCGGTACCTTCTCCCATAAGGAAACAGGAAAATTGACACTTACATTTATCTCCTTGTCGCCCGTATATCCAAAGAAAAATTCTGGCGCGAGGTGATAGTAAAGCGGGTCAACATCTGTTATCCCAAGCAGATATGCCACAATGGAACACCCCACACAGTTCCGGGCAGAAGATTCCCATGCACTCACCCCCAATTTATTCATCAGTTCCTGATACAGAATCAGCTGGAAAGCCATGCCCGTCCTTTTTAATGCGTCCAATTCCCACTCAAGCCTCTCTTGAGCCTTCTTCTGATAATCCGTGTCATACTTTTGGCGTAAAGAGCGTCCGCACAGCTCCCGGAGACGCTCGTCTGCATCTTCCACAGACGGATACAACCGCTTTTTGGGCACAATTTCTTCCAGACAGCACTGCTCGGAAATCTTGTTTGTATTAAAAACCACAATCTCATATATCTTATCTTCCGGCAAATAATCAAAGCACTTCAGCATTTCTTCTGTCGTTCGGAAATGCAAATCCGTATAATCATCATGTTCAAAGCCAGACATATGGCGCAGCACATTTCTGGAAGACTGGTCAGCCTGACCCAGATAATGCACATTTCCCGTTGCTGCAACTGGTATCCTCAGCTTTTCTCCCAGGGCAACAAGAGCACTGTTTATCTGGCGCAATTCATCAATAGATACTATGTCATAATTCGCATCTCTCAGCACATAAAGCATATTTTCCGCAGGAATAACCTCTAAATAATCAAACAAGGCAGCCGTTTCCTCGAGTTCATTCACATCCGTCCTCGAAAGCATCTTCTTGTATAGAAATCCGCTATCGCAGCCACTTC
>CAZDPE010000198.1:0-2675 GCA_964507235.1 uncultured Lachnospiraceae bacterium | reverse complement strand
AAGGACTATAGAGAGGAATTTCGGAAGCAGGCTGATAAGGAAAAGGGACAGGATTTCTTGGACACATTGATGGATATTGGATTCTTCCAGACGTATAAAGAAGAAATGGACAAAATTCCAAAGAGTGTGGTTCCAAAGGAGAAAGCAGATGAAATTTTCACCTACTCGATTCGTTCCATAAGTCCACTGGCAAAATTATTTGTGGGGCAAAGGTTCCTGTGGGGCAATTCATGTGTCTTGAATGTGGCAGAAAAATTGAATAAGCAGTGATTACACCTGCATCTGATAATACTGTACCAGCGTGTTCATAGCCGCAGAAACAGGTGCCTTTGCAGGATAGGCAAACCCAATCTGACGTTTCGGAACTCTGTGGCCTAATTTCAGTTCGCACAGGGTTCCGTTTTTTATGTCCTTTTCCACGAAATTGCTGATCACGCAGGCAATTCCAAGTCCTGCCTTTGCAAACTCAATGGATAAATCCATATTGTTTACTTCAATGATATTTTGAAGCGTCATCTGCTGTCCTGAAAGAAATGCATCTGCATGTTTTCTTGAAATGTTTTCTTTATTCAGCATGATAAAGGAAGCCTCTTTGAAAAATTCCTCCTTCTTATATAAGTCACCTTTATATTTATGATAAAACGGAATAAGGTAGGAATCTGTGGCAACGAAAATATCTTCGATGGTTTTCAGGGGAAGATAAGTAATCCCGCCGCTTTCTGAAAAATCTGCTTTAGAGGGCAGCCCTACCAGTCCGATATCAATAGATCCTCTCTGTAGGGAAGCAATAGTATCAAATGTAGACTGACAGGAAATGGTTATTTTGATATTGGGATTCTCCGTAATAAAAGTATGCAGCAGCGGAAGCAGCACATATTTACATAAGGTGGTACTGACTCCGATGGAAAGGCGGCTGACATTCTGTGAAACAGATGCTTTTAGTTGTTCCTCGCCGGATTTTAAAGAATAAAGAGCTTGTCCCACGTGCTTATATAAAATTTCGCCTTCCCTGGTCAGTGTTACTCCGTGGGAGGAACGGCGGAACAGAGAGGTATTCAGACTTTCTTCCAGTCTGGAAATGGATTTGCTGACTGCCGGCTGGCTGATATACAGCCTTTTAGCTGCCGCAGAAAAATTATGGCAGCTTGCCACTTCATAAAAGACCTGATAATAATTAAGATTTTGTTCCATAATAATCTCCATTCCGGAGCGTATTTTTCAATCTAATGTTCCTTTGCTCCTAAATATTTTCACAGCTTTGTGTTTTACAGCTGCCTGATCGTCTGAAAAGTATTGATATAGAAATATATAATTATTTGTAATTATAGCATTAATATTTCATAACTACAAGTTATGAAAACTATGAATAGATTCTATTTTTCAAATCAGTGAATTTATGATAGAATCATACATAGTTATTAAAGGGATTATAGAATATCAGTACAGGAGGTAACAGATATGGGAATGACAATGACCCAGAAAATATTAGCAGCTCATGCCGGACTTGATAAGGTTGAAGCCGGACAGCTGATCGAAGCAGATTTGGATCTGGTGCTCGGCAACGATATCACCAGCCCGGTTGCCATTAAAGAAATGGAAAAAATGAAGGTAGAGGGTGTATTTCACAAGGATAAGATTGCCCTTGTGCCTGATCACTTTGTACCGAATAAGGATATTAAATCAGCAGAGCATTGCAAATGTGTAAGAGAATTTGCATACCGCAATGAAATCACTAATTATTTTGAAGTAGGAGAAATGGGAATTGAGCATGCGCTGCTTCCTGAAAAAGGACTTACGGTAGCCGGAGATGTGATTATCGGGGCTGACTCTCATACCTGTACTTATGGTGCATTAGGCGCTTTCTCAACAGGCGTAGGCAGTACGGATATGGCAGCCGGAATGGCAACCGGCAAGGCCTGGTTTAAGGTTCCTGCCGCCATTAAATTTAATCTTGTAGGGAAACCGTCCAAGTGGGTAAGCGGTAAGGATGTTATTTTGCATATTATCGGAATGATAGGCGTTGACGGTGCTTTATATAAGTCTATGGAGTTTGTGGGAGAAGGAATTAAAAATCTGACCATGGATGACCGTTTTACCATTGCCAATATGGCAATTGAAGCAGGTGGAAAGAATGGAATTTTCCCTGTAGATGATTTGGCAATTGCTTATATGAAGGAACATTCAGAAAGGACTTACACGATTTATGAAGCTGATGAAGATGCTGTTTATGATGAAGAATATACCATCGACTTAAGCGCTCTTCGCCCTACGATTGCGTTCCCGCATCTTCCGGAAAATACAAAAACCATTGATGAGATTACAGAGGATATTAAAATTGACCAGGTGGTAATCGGTTCCTGTACCAACGGACGAATAGATGATATGCGTACTGCCGCAGAAGTTTTAAAGGGTAGACATGTGGCAAAGGGACTGCGCTGTATTGTAATTCCTGCTACCCAGTCTATTTATATGCAGGCCATGGAAGAAGGGCTTCTTAAAATATTTATTGAAGCCGGAGCGATTGTAAGCACTCCTACCTGCGGACCCTGCCTTGGCGGATATATGGGAATTTTGGCAGAAGGTGAGAGATGTGTTTCCACTACTAACCGTAACTTTGTAGGACGTATGGGACATGTGGATTCGGAGGTATATCTGGCAAGCCCTGCAGTTGCGGC
>CAZDPE010000197.1:1347-2703 GCA_964507235.1 uncultured Lachnospiraceae bacterium | reverse complement strand
TTCCACTTTTTTGCCACCTGTTCCGTTTAAAATTTCTGCCCGGTAACTGTTTCACAGAATCCCTTTTGCCTTTTCCTCAAATTTCATCATCCTCGCATAAGCAAGCAGGCGTTCCCGCGTCTCTTTCCCGATTTTTTCCTTTTTGAAGTTTTCAATAATCAGGTCAAAAATATCTGGCTCTATGCTCTCACGGAAACGGATGCAGTCGCAGACGCTCCGGGCAACCTCGTAAACAGTAAAGCTCCCGAATTTCGTTTTTATCTTCTTCATCCCTTCTTCATACGCCCTCTCCGAAAGGAAATGCCTTGTAACCTCAAACGGAAATATCATCTGGTGCCGGTCAGTCCTTTTCGTGGCAATCGATATTCTCTTGGGCTCCACATCAATAAGCCCCTGATAATAACAGGCGCTGTCAGCGATAATAACAGCTTCCTTATTCACAAAATTTACGGAAATTGCCTTATATTCAACAGGCTTCGGGATACCCGCGCATGACATCCAGAAATAGCCGTTTGCGATTTTCTCAAGATACCCTTCTTCCTGAAGCAAAGCAATCTGCCTGTTAGAAAAGCCTTCCTTTAAAAGTTCCTTCGTGCTGATATAGCCGCTGTAAGCCGGATATAATTTTTTCATACGTTCATAAGTCTGCTGTCTCATCTCGCTTTACCCCCGTATTCAATAATATTCTTTTCCCATAACATACCCTGTCGTTTTTATAACTGACAATATTAATCATTGCTTTCCCGGCTTCTGTATCAGCTCTCACATACGGCTTTTACAAAACCGGAAAAAACATCTGTCATGCCGTTTACTATGGCACATAATATAGCACCATTTTTTACATATGTCAATAATAAATTCCCAAAATATTTGTGAATTCATTATCTTTTGTTATATCTTTTTCCTCAATGGGCATACTATCGATTAAGCTTTCAAATAAACTGGTTTACTATAGCAGAAAAGGAGAAACTTATCATGGAAAGTACCGATACCATCCATTTATTGCAGGAATGCGATGCCGGCTCCAAAATGGCAGTCGCCTCTTTTGACGAAGTGCTGGACAAGGTTCAGGATGACAAATTAAAAGACCTGCTGACAGAAAGCAAAAAGCATCATGAAAAATTAGGGAACGACCTCCACGCACTGCTGCTTACGCATCACAGTGACGACAAAGACCCGAACCCCATGGCGAAAGGGATGTCATGGCTGAAAACCAACATGAAAATCAGTATGACGGACGACAGCGACAAGACGATTGCCGACCTGATTACAAGCGGCTGCGACATGGGAATCAAATCGCTGCATAAATACCTGAATCAATACAAGGATGCGGACAGCTCCGCGAAAGCCATCTGC
>CAZDPE010000197.1:0-1247 GCA_964507235.1 uncultured Lachnospiraceae bacterium | reverse complement strand
CTGCCATCCGCTGCTGCTGTCACAGCTCCGATGTGCAGTGCGGGCATCTGGTGGCATCCAGTGCAATCTCGCTCTTGCAGTAAGGGCAGATTTTCGTCGTAGGCGCAGGCGCTTCCTCCTTCTTCTTTCCCAGCTCCATTACTTTGTTCATGGTTTTCACCAGCATAAAGATGACAAACGCCATTATCAGAAAATAAATGACGGAGCTGATAAACGCGCCATAATCAATATAATTCCCCGTGCCAAACAAATTAATCTTACCATGCACTTCCGCGCCGCCGATGCAGGCTATGATCGGCTGGATGATGTTCGTGGTAAAAGAAGTTACCAAATCGCTGAATGCGGCGCCGATGATAACGCCGACCGCCATATTCATCACATTCCCTTTCAGCGCAAACGCCTTAAATTCCTCTAAAAATTTTTTCATGGTTCGTCTCCTTTTTGTTTTATTATAGCATTTTCTTTCATCAGTTAAAAGATTTTTCTTTACATTTCATTTCTTTCGTGCTATTCTATGGTTGTTGTTATTAAACTTTTTATTTATTTTTTTGGAGGTATCGTTATGAACAAAGGTACAGTAAAATGGTTCAACAACCAGAAAGGCTACGGCTTTATCTCTGATGAAAAGGGTAATGACGTATTCGTACACTACTCAGGTCTTAACATGGAAGGCTTTAAGTCCCTTGAAGAGGGCGCGGCTGTTGAGTATGAAGTAGTGGATGGCGCGAAAGGACCTCAGGCTGTAAACGTAACAAAATTATAATTCCGGAAAACGGAATTATGAACAACTTAATCAGTAAGACAATTTGTGCCTGTTCTTAAATATAAATTGAAAATAAGAAGTTTTTAGGAAATAATTCTTTAGAAATATCTTTATTTGCATTTACATTTTATCAGGAAACAGCAATATTGTAAGACCGATTAAAGGAACCGGCTTTCATGCGTGAAAGCCGGTTTTTCATACGCTCAGCGCAGCAAGTGCACAGAACTGTTTCAGGGTTCTTTTTTCATCCTTTGCAGTACCTGACCACTTCTCTAAAATCCATCCCGCCGCCAAAAAGGGAGAGCGCCGTCCCGATTGTCACATCAATCCTGCCCTTCCCAATCCGCTTTAATTTCTCCAAATCCGCAAAACTATGCACGCCGCCCGCGTAGGTGATGGGTATCCCCTGCCATCCCGCAAGCAGCTCTGTCAGCTCCTCCTCTATTCCGCTGTTTTTCCCTTCCACATCCACCGCATGCACCAA
>CAZDPE010000196.1:0-2745 GCA_964507235.1 uncultured Lachnospiraceae bacterium | reverse complement strand
AGCAAGCTCTCACGGTCATATTGTACAATTGTTTCTGCATGGCTGAACTGTTACCATTTTTTAGATAAGTAATGGGCTTTTTTCTTGAGATTTGCTGATACTTGTAGTATAATACCCATGTATGTGTAAAAATAGACGGTATACATAAATAAGTATAAGAATAAGTGGAGGAGAATATTATGATAAAAAAGTCAGCACCTGCAACATTGACCTTTGATAAAGAGCTGTTTAAAAGAAGCGTGTTGTATAATGTAAAGACTTTATACAGAAAGACGCTGGAAGAGGCAAGCCAGCAGCAGATTTTTCAGGCAGTTGCTTATGCAATTAAGGATGTTGTAGTTGACAACTGGTTGAATACACAGAAAGAATATGATAAGCAGGACCCTAAAATGGTTTATTATCTTTCAATGGAATTCTTAATGGGCCGTGCGCTTGGAAACAATATTATAAATCTGCAGGCATATAAGCCTGTTAAGGAAGCCCTTGATGAGCTGGGACTTGACTTAAATGTAGTGGAGGATCAGGAGCCCGATGCGGCACTCGGTAACGGCGGCCTCGGAAGACTTGCAGCCTGCTTCCTTGATTCCCTTGCTACCTTGGGATATGCGGCATATGGCTGCGGTATCAGATATCGCTATGGTATGTTTAAGCAGGAAATCAGGGACGGATATCAGATTGAGGTGCCGGATAACTGGCTTGTTGACGGTAATCCCTTTGAATTGAGAAGGCCCGAATATGCCAAGGAAGTTAAATTTGGCGGATATGTAAATGTTCATGTAGATGAAAAGGGCAGAAGCAATTTTGTTCAGGAGGGATATCAGAGTGTTAAAGCAATTCCATATGATTTGCCTATTGTGGGTTATGGAAACGGAATCGTGAATACCCTTCGTATCTGGGATGCTGAAGCGGTGGAGTGCTTTAAGCTGGATTCTTTTGATAAGGGTGACTATCAAAAGGCAGTTGAACAGGAAAATCTGGCAAGAAATATCGTAGAAGTGCTTTATCCTAATGATAATCATTATGCAGGCAAGGAACTGCGTTTAAAGCAGCAGTATTTCTTTATTTCCGCTTCCGTTCAGGAGGCAGTTGCCAAATATATGCGTAAGCATGATGATATTCGTAAATTTTATGAAAAAGTTACCTTCCAGTTAAATGATACCCATCCTACCGTAGCAGTTGCGGAATTAATGAGAATTTTAATGGACGAGTATTATCTTACATGGGATGAGGCGTGGGAGGTTACTACCAAGACCTGTGCATACACTAATCATACCATTATGTCAGAAGCATTGGAAAAATGGCCTATTGAGCTGTTTTCAAGACTGCTTCCCAGAATTTATCAGATTATTGAGGAAATTAACCGCAGATTCATTATCAGAATTCAGGAAATGTATCCCGGCAATCAGGAGAAAGTACGCAAGATGGCTGTCATTTATGATGGTCAGGTTAAGATGGCTCATCTTGCAATTGCAGCCGGATATTCTGTAAATGGGGTTGCAAGATTACATACGGAAATTCTAAAGCATCAGGAGCTGAAGGATTTCTATGAAATGATGCCTGAAAAGTTTAACAACAAGACAAACGGTATTACACAAAGACGTTTTCTGCTCCATGGAAACCCACTCCTTGCAGACTGGGTAACTGCCCATGTAGGAAATGACTGGATTACAGACCTTCCTAAAATCAACAAGTTAAAGGTTTATGCTGATGATGAAAAGGCGCAGCAGGAGTTTATGAATATTAAATATCAGAACAAGGTCCGCCTGGCTGAGTATATTTTAGAGCATAATGGAATTGAAGTAGATCCCCGTTCCATTTTTGATGTTCAGGTTAAAAGACTTCATGAGTATAAGCGTCAGCTTCTTAACATTCTGCATGTTATGCACTTATATAATGTGTTGAAGGAAAATCCGAAAATGGATTTCTATCCCAGAACCTTTATTTTCGGTGCAAAGGCAGCTGCTGGTTACTATAATGCAAAAATGACAATTAAGCTGATTAATTCTGTAGCTGATGTAGTAAATAATGACCCTGCTATTAATGGTAAGATTAAGGTTGTATTTATTGAAAACTACAGAGTTTCCAATGCGGAAATGATTTTTGCGGCGGCAGATGTTTCCGAACAGATTTCCACAGCAAGTAAGGAAGCTTCAGGAACGGGCAACATGAAGTTTATGTTAAACGGTGCGCTTACCCTCGGAACCATGGACGGTGCTAATGTGGAAATTGTAGAAGAGGTTGGAGAAGAAAATGCATTTATCTTCGGTCTTTCTTCCGATGAGGTTATTAAATATGAAAACTTCGGCGGTTATGACCCTACTGAAATCTTCAATAATGACCCTGATGTAAGAAGAGTTCTGATGCAGTTGATTAACGGAACCTTTGCTCCTAATGATCCTGACAGATTCAGAACGCTGTATAATTCGCTGCTTAATACCATAAGCACGCCGAAGGCTGATACTTATTTCATCTTAAAGGACTTCAAGGCATACGCGGAAGCCCAGAAGAAGGTGGAGGCAGCTTATCGTAATGAGAAGGGATGGGCAAGAAGCGCTATCTTAAATGTAGCTTGCAGCGGTAAGTTTACATCTGACAGAACCATTCAGGAATATGTGGATGAAATCTGGCATTTGGATAAGGTAACATTACCTAAGAAAACTGTAAAGTAAGAAGAATATAGTTATGAAGTTCAGGCGGCATGGTAAAACATGCCGCCGTTTGTTATAATATGCGCAAAACATCAGA
>CAZDPE010000195.1:0-2848 GCA_964507235.1 uncultured Lachnospiraceae bacterium | reverse complement strand
TTATTATATCATAAAATACCAAAATATTCTATTCTTATTACAAAATTGGCGAAAAAAATGCACCAGTCTGTATCTCCCATACCGGGAAATCGGTGCGCACAATAATGCGCACCAAACCAGATACCATATTTACGGACAGATGCATAGTCCACTTTTGCATCCTTGCCATGAATATGAAAGATCTTGGGCATCCAGACTTCCAGCTACCTGATCGGCTCTATGAGCTGCTCCACCTGATGCGACGGCTCCCATTCCAGTCCGAGATGATCGCTGGGAACCGCATCAAACATCATTTCCCAGGCTCTGGGGCAAAATCCTATATTACAGGTGGTTCTGTACCAATGTCCATACATATGGGCGTTCTCGATTCCGATTTGCACATGATGAAATTCAGCCGCCTTTACCAGTTCCGAGAAATGATGCATGTTCCTATTTTCATCCTGTCCTCCTTTATTTGTCAAATTTTCTTCACCGGATGTCTGATTACCGTCTTTAACCTTTCCGGTGCTACTCGTCTGGCATCACTCAAGTAAATCTCATGATGAAACCTTTTATCTGTAATATCCAGCTCATAACCCTCAGCAGTCATAAAATCATGCATCATTTCAACTGTCGCCGGTTCGTCATCGTAGGAGCCGATATGCATGCACTGAACACATAACCCCTCGTCATAAGTCAGAAACTCCACTTTTGAAAAATCTTCCTTCTTTTTCTTCGCAGCCTCTTCTATTGCCCAATCAAAATCTTCCTTTGTCACAAAGTCCGGCAGTCTGATCAATGAAATAAAATTAAAATCCTCTTTCCGGCTGTAATCAATCCCCTTTACATCATTCTGCCACCAAAAGCCTTCCAGCGGCGGCACTACATAATCAAAGTATCCGTCAATTTGATGACTTCCTTTTTTGCTCATTTTAATCGTAAAAGCAATACCATAGAGCAGCCCAATGGATTGCTTATACTCACTGTCTTCTGCATTGGGATCTCCTTTTCCCCGAACCGCAATATAATTCATAGGCGGCACTTCCACTATGCTTGGTCTATTCTTCGGCATATAAAATTCTTTGTACTCTTTTTTATAATCAAACGCCATCGTTCTTTCACCCCTTCCTTAATCTTGCTATCCGTTCTTGCATATCCTGCTGAAATTCTTCCTCTGAAAACGAAGGATCCTTTGTGTTTCTCCATATGTCACATGGAAGACTCTCACAGGCTCCGCACCCAGTCAGCTTTTTTCGATTAATCGAGCATTCATATATCGGACATACATGTCCTTCCGGTGCATGAAATACTTTTCCAAGACTGGCGTTACATCCCTTACACATATTTCCAAAAAAACTGCATTTTGAACAATCTGCACCACAACAGCTTATTGTATTTTCCACAGACACCCCCTCCAAAATTTCCCGCTGCTTCTTTTTACTAAACCCGCCAAGCACAAGGTGATAGGATTTATCTAACAGGTCCTTTAACAAATCATCCGGCACTTCCCCGTCCGGCTTAATCGAATTCCAATGCACTTTATTCATATAAAATCCGGGAATGATATCCTCATACTGCTGCCGCAGGAAATCCCCTTCAACCGGCTCAAGCTTCAGGGTAATCCACCTTATCTCTAAAAGACATCAGCCAAGTGATCAGATTTTCCTTGTCCGTATAATCTGCCTGAAATAAAAGTGTTCCGTCTTCCTGCTCTGTAAAGCTCTCACTTCCAAATTCCTCCACCAATCGCCATTTACATGCCGGTTCAAATAGAGCCTTCACCTTTATTCCGCCCGGAAATATCTTTTCATTACTTAAGTCCGGCATCGGCACTTGTCTTCTTGCAAACACACTCTCTGACATTTGCAAATGCTCCATACGGTTTAGCTTGAACATTCTAAAATCCTTGCGCTTCTTACACCAGCCCCATACATACCAGCTTGCCCACTGAAATATCAGATAATAGGGCTCTATCCGGCGAACCGATTCTCCCTTGGGAGAATAATACGCAAACTCCAGCTCTCTACATTGATCAATCGACGTGCGTATCAGTTCAATTTTGGGTGCAAGCGCCTCTTTATACCATGAGGATAAGTCAATCAATACCGACTGGTTTCCAACCATAAAATCGGACGAACCCGCTGACAGCTTTTCCATCAGCTTCCCATAGCGGTTCGTTTCATTTACGCTACCGAGGCTGCGAAGCCCTGCAAGGATATCCTGCATTTCTCTTTGCGTGAACAGCGTTTTATCCAATTTATAATCTTCCATAATTGAGATACCGCCATTGACTCCCTGCCTTGTCACAATAGGTATTCCCGCCTTACAAAGGTCCTCAATATCTCTGTTTATGGTTCGCCTTGAAACTTCAAACTGTTCTGCAAGGTAAGGTGCAGTAACCGTATCTTTTTGCAACAGCACAGATAAAATTCCAATATGCCTGTCTATTTTCATGACTGCTCCTTTACAATTCTCATCATACTACGCCAAACACGACAACTGTATGTCATGTTTTTATTATACTTGATAAAAATATGTCTTTCAATCTCCTTACGCTTTATTCGCAAAATACGGAGCAGTCTCCTGCTCCGTTACTCCCTGCAGTCTTTTTGACCGCAGACTGTATCTAACCGTAAGATTGACCTTCCATTTGCAGATACTTTTCAATCAGCTTCGGTTGTATCCATGGATATGTCCAATTCTCCGGCAATTCCTTCATAAGTTCAACCTTCTCCATCTCACTTTCCAGCTTTCCTGAAAATTCCATTATCTCTGCAAAGCATAACAGTCCAAAGGATTCCTCACCCGTTTCATTTACTCTCGTTTTGCCTGTAACAGAATAAACACATATTGGCTTCATATCAAACTT
>CAZDPE010000194.1:0-2867 GCA_964507235.1 uncultured Lachnospiraceae bacterium | reverse complement strand
AGCCTTCACATCCCAGTGCTTTAAAATCCACACAGCAATACAGCAAAATAATATGAGATAAAAGGTACTGCTTAAAAGGAAGGGCAGAGCGCTTCCGGACAGCATATCCTCCGATTTATTGGCATTCATGCCCAGCATCATAAGAGAGTAAGGATAGTAAATTCCATATTTGGAATTAGCTGCAAGAAGTCCTGTGATGCTTCCCATTACCGCAATAGCAATAGGAGCGGCAAAGCTTTTGATAACCATGGAAATCAAAAGCTGAAGAGATGCGATTACCATTCCGCCCAGGATTCCTCTTGCTGCATAGAGAAAATGCTGGGTGTCAGGCAGGCCCGGAAGATGAACAAGCTTTCCGCTGACGAGAAACAGGATGAATACCTAAAACTGGGTAAACACAGTAATCTTCAGTATTGCAGCCAGTTTGCCGAGAAAAATATCCCTGACGGGAACCGGTGAGGTAAAAAGCATATTTCTGTTTTTATTCTGGTTTTCCAGACGCTACAGATAACTACAGTATATGGCAATCATGGGAGCAAAGAAAAAATTGGAATAAAACAGAGTTTCCTGAGTCCAAAGAGAAATCCACTCGGATTTTAGTATGCTTAAATTGCTTAAATAATTTCCTGTTCCCATAATTGTGGGAATCAGAGGAATCAGAATAAATGCAATCCAAAGAAAGGAATGCCTTAACTTTAATTTTTCACTTTTAATACAGGAAAGCAGCATGGTTCAGATCTCCTTTTCCATAAATTTATTTTTTCCGACAAAATAAACAAGAATGCCGAAGATAATAAAACCTGCAAAAATCTCCTTTGGAAAGGGGATTGTATAATAAGTAGAAGTCCGCGTTGACTCTTCATAGTACAGGTTAATATTAGTACCTACACAGTAATAACCCCAGGGCAGCATAACACAGCAGGGCGTGCAGTATTTGGAAGAAAAGAAAATCTGTTTCCTGTTTGTGTTAAATGATGAAGAAGATGTGATTTATGGATGGAATCTTCCGGAAGGGTTTGAAAGCCATTATACTTCCGGAGAGATAGCCTCTTTTTCCAAATGGTATCTTCATGATTATCCTGTCAGGGTGCGGAGAGGGAAAAGAGGACTTTTGGTGGCAGGTTATCCAAAAAACAGTCTGTGGAAATATACATTGGAAATACCTATGGATTTCTGGGAAAATGCGGGAAGGTATTTCCTGGCTTTTTTGTATGGGAATCTTCTGGTTGTTCTGATTGTGGTGGCATTTTTAGGATATCGTTACTATTTATCTCTCCGGCCTTTGTCGGAAGGAATCGGCGTCCTGGCAGCAGAGCTGATTAATGCTGGTTTGCCTGCAGAGCAACAGCATCAGACATAATCCGGACGGCTGTGAAATTCATATTCTGGGGTACAAAAAAGAAAATTATGTTATATTAGCGGTGAGAGATACCGGCAAGGGAATATCCGATGAGATAATAAAAATATTGGAAGAAAAAAGCAAACGGGAAGAAACTTCCGAACAGAAAAATCTCAAATGGAAAAGCCCCATATCATGGGGCTGCGTATCGTTAAGCAGATCGCGCTTGCCCATAAAGGAGATTTTGCTGTTACGGAAGAAGGTCATTGTGTGACAATAGCAATTCCCGCAGACCAAAATATCAGGCAACATATAAATACATGAATATAAAATGGCAGATGCTTCCGCCCATGACAAATAAATGGAAAAGCTCATGAGAACCGAAAAATTTATGTCTGTTATTGAATACGGGAAGCTTCAGGGCATAAATCACGCCGCCTGCTGTATAAATAATTCCGCCTGCAAGCAGCCACAAAAAAGCAGCATGGGGAAGGACATTCCAAAGGGTGCCGAATACGCCGAGGCATACCCATCCCATGGCAATATAAATTATGGAAGAAAACCATTTGGGACAGGTTATCCAACAGGCTTTCAGAGTCATGCCCAGCAGGGCAATTCCCCAGACTATGGCAAGAAGGGTGTAGCCTGACTTTCCGCCAAGGACAATGAGGCATACGGGGGTATAAGAGCCTGCAATCAGTACAAAAATCATCATATGGTCCAGCTTGCGGAAAATGCGCAGCGCTTTACCTTTAATATTCAGGGAATGATAGGTAGCGCTGGCTCCGTATAATAAAATCATGCTGAGCATAAAAATGCTCATGGCAAGTAAGGTATGGCTTGTAGTGGAAAGCGCTGCTTTTATGAGAAGAGGAGTGGCAGCAAATACTGCCATCATCATGGCAATGAAATGAGTAAGGGCGCTTCCGGGTTCGCGAATTGTAATCTGCATAATATTACCTCCTGTTTGCTTTGTAATAACAGCATATATGTTTTATGTTATTCTTTATAACAATAAACTGCATTATATATTATAAAAATCACAACAAGTAGTTTTAAAAACTACGTGTTGCATGTGATAATACTACACCTTATTATTTCTGATGTCAATGAAAATATGCATAAAAGAACTGCCGCCGGATAAATATTTTTATCCAGCGGCAGTTCCTGATTCATGACAATAAAAAGTTCGCGAAGCGTGCTTTCTATTGTTTAATCTTCTTCAATTACCTGTATCTCAAGATAATCAAAATCAATTGCTTCGATAAAATTATCCTGGAAGAAACGGGCCTTGCTGTGTCTTTTAAATTCAGAAATGGTAGAATCCAGCCAGATTGGCTTTCCTAAATCAAATTCATAGCAGATTTCGTCAAGAGCGTTAAAAATCTTGTGAGTGCGTGTATCCGGTAAATCATTGCAGATTACAGTGTCTTTCATTAAGTGATTGTCTTTGAAAATTTTTGCCCACATACGGAACATAATGATTCTCCTTTAAACAATGGTAAATAGTGTAATCATCTTATCACAG
>CAZDPE010000193.1:0-2882 GCA_964507235.1 uncultured Lachnospiraceae bacterium | reverse complement strand
CTCTAATTTCGACTGATTGTATTGTATTATACATTTCAGAGTTTGTCAATAGTGAAACGCAATTCATCCCCGCTTTAGAAGTGGGGGACTTCTTGCTGGAGGTGGTTAAAATCTCACCGCATTCTTTCAGGGAATACTGTTCCACCCTTTCCTTTTGCAGGCTGCGCATGATTTTTTGATTTTCCTTCAGATGCGTATTACCATCTGTTTCATTCTGCTTACAGTCAAGCCATTCTGAGAGTGTTTTTCCGATGCCGAAAATTCTCCGATTAAGTCCGATTTTTCCGGTAGGAAGATATGCCCCTTCCGGTATCATATGGGCAAGGGGCTGTTCAATATTTTCAATTTTATCCACTTAACTGAATATTCCAGTCTTCCTTCCCTGCAGTGATCAATACAGAACAAATCTCTGTCCGGCTGAAACAAAGAGTCATAATACTGCATAGGAAAGTCGTTATAAGAAAGCATCACGCCGGGAAATATATCATAAAACGTAATGACGCCCTCTCCTGTTTCGTTTTTTAACTGATAAACGCTGCAGCCGCCGCTCTCCGGCAGAAGAACGTCCTGCTCACACTGTAAAGCTTTATTTATCATCCCTATCTCACTTACAAAATCAATTTCATAGAAACCTGCTTTATTTTTCTATTTTGACTTAAATTCATAAGAATTGCAATACTGATAAGCAGCCGGCCCCAACTGCATATATCCCAATCCCCACTTCACAATTATCTCCTAATATGATAAACTATTACCATAAGCCGACTTTTTATCTTACAAAAAGTCATATATAATACTGGCGCTGCCAGATCAGGAAACGGAGTACCCCCATGACGCACAAAGAAAAAGCCAGACAGCTTTTAAATCAACAATATCATTGTTCTCAAGCCTTATTCGGAGCATTTGCAGATGATTTCGGACTGGATTTAAAAACCGCCTTCAAGATCAGCACCTGCTTTGGCGGGGGCATGCGGCAGGGCGGAACCTGCGGCTGTATTACCGGGGCATTGCTGGTGCTTGGAATGGCCCTGGGCTTTTATGATTCCCAGGACAGAGATCTGGAGCTGTACGGCAATCAGAAAACCGACGAATTTATACGGCTGTTTATGGAAAAAATGCACGGTGCTGTCAACTGTCGGGATATTTTAGGGAAGGATATTTCCAAACCGGAGGAAATGGCAGTTATCCGCAGGGAAAAACTGATTTTTCAAAAATGTCCGAAGGCCCTGGAAACCAGCATTGAAATCCTGGAAAATATGCTTTCAGAGTATTTAAATGAAATAACCGAAAGCAGCATTAATCCTGAGGATATTCCGGAAACCGATGAAATGCAGAGTATTCTCAAAGGCATCAGCAGACGGAAGCTTTTCAGGCGGAATGTCAACAACCTGCTTCATTCCTCTTCAAAAAATATCGGCTTTATTCAGTTTGATATCAGGAAGTTTAAAATTGTCAACGATTTATACGGGGAAAACTTCGGAGATGCAATTTTAGATTTTATCAGAAAACAGCTGAAGGAAAGCTGCCGTAATGATCAATATTTTATCAACCTGAGAAGCGACGTATTTATGGTAGTGACAGAATATGAAAAAGAAGAAGAGCTGATTGATTTTATCCACCGGCTTGATGAAAAAATCAGCTGTTTTAAAGATGTCAAACTTCATATGTCCTACGGGGTATATACAATAGAAGATAAAAATATGGAACTGCGTCAAATGGAGGACCGTGCCGCCATGGCGAGGAAAGCTGCCAAACAGAATGTTCTGACCAACATCCTGTTTTATAAGGAACAGTTTAAAGATACCCTGTACAACAGGAAATTTATTGAGGAAAATATGCAGGCCGCCATTACGGAAAGACAGTTTAAGATGTACCTTCAGCCCAAGTACAGCATTGCTAAAAATGAGATTATCGGAGCGGAGGCTCTGATCCGCTGGCTTCATCCCGTCCGCGGAATGATTTATCCGGGCGAATTTATTCCGGTTATCGAGGAAAACGGATTTATTCAAAAGGTGGACTATTACATATGGGAAGAAGCCTGCCGGTTCATAAAAAAATGCGAAAACGAAGGAATCACAGCCTGTCCTGTTTCCGTCAATGTATCAAGAGTCCACCTGCACGATGACGAATGCATACAGGTGCTTACGGATATGATAAAAAGAAATAATATTCCAAAGGAAATGCTGGAGCTTGAAATCACCGAAACAGCGCAGGATCAGCAAATCAGCCTCAAAGCCCTGCGATTAAAAGAGGAGGGTTTCATTCTTTTAATGGATGATTTCGGAAGCGGTTATTCTTCCTTAAACATTCTTCTGGAAACTCCTTTTGACGTTATCAAACTGGACAAAAAATTCATAGAAAATATGATGGTTTCAAACAAAGGGCATCTGATTCTGGAACAGGTAGTTTCCATGGCCGGCAAGTTGAAACTGGGCCTTCTCGCAGAGGGTGTGGAAACGAAGGAACAGGTAGAGCTTCTGCGAAATATAGGCTGTGACCAGGTACAGGGCTTTTATTATGCCAGGCCCATGCCCGAAGAAGAGTTTTTTGAACTTTTGAAGGAACAATATTTTGCCGGCGCCAATCATAAGAAGTAAATACCGGAAAGAGGATACATTTACAGGCCTGCCGCTCATAAATATATCCTCTTTATCTTCTATCTGGTTCCTTTTCTCCGGATATCTACATAATCCTTATAAATCCCTTTTTCTTTCATCAGGCTTTCATGATTGCCGGACTGCACGATTTTCCCATCCGATACTACCAGAATCCGGTGTGCCGCCTGAATTGTATTCAGCCGGTGTGCAATTACAAGCAGCGTTTTCCCTGTTGCAGGTTGTCAAGGACTTATTCATCATTTTTCATCACTTTTTCTTGTGCTG
>CAZDPE010000192.1:0-2884 GCA_964507235.1 uncultured Lachnospiraceae bacterium | reverse complement strand
CTTTAAATTATATCCAAAATGGGAATAAACATATTTATGGTCATAGCCTGCCGGAAGTTCTCCATACTGTCCGTCAAACCGGTGTCTGCACAGATTGTCGCGGCCGGACGGACAAACACAGTCCCTGCCCCAGTCACGAAAAGATCGAATGCACTGATGCAAAAGCGGATTGTCAGTATATACCGCTCCCCCTTCACCCATGGTCATATGATGAGGCGGATAAAAACTGGAGGTGCCGATATCACCTACAGTTCCTGTCAGATATGTTTTTCCTTCCAGGATATATTCGCTGCCAAGGGCATCACAATTATCCTCTATCAGCCAAAGGTTATGTCTGTTGCAAAATTCTTTGACTGCTCTTAAATCAAATGGGTTCCCCAGTGTATGAGCAAGCATCACAGCCTTTGTCTTTTCACTGTAAGCCCCCTCAAGCCTGGATACATCAATATTATACTGGGGAATGGTTACATCCACAAAAACGGGCACCGCCCCATACTGAATCATAGGAGATACCGTGGTAGGAAAGCCTGCTGCCACCGTTATAACTTCATCTCCTCTTTTAATCCGACGCTCTTTAAGAAGAGGAGAGGTCAGTGCCATGAATGCAAGCAGGTTGGCAGAGGAGCCGGAATTAACCAGACTGCAAAATTGAACCTTTAAATATTTTGCAAATTCTTTTTCAAACTGTTCCGTATATCTTCCTGAAGTAAGCCAGAATTCCAGTGCACTGTCCACAAGATTCGTCATTTCTTCACTGTCATATACCCGGGATGCATAAGGTATTCTGTTTCCTCTTTCATATTCCTTCTTATCTGCATGATATTTTTGATAATACTCTTTTACAAGATTTAAAATCTGCTCTTTATCCCTTTGCTGATTTTCATTATGCATAATCATATCTTCCTTTATTTTTACCTTCTGCTTAATTTACCAGTTTTTCCAGGGCGCTTCGCCCCCTCCCCACAGCATCTGGAGATAATCTCTGTCATGAATAGTATCCATAGGCGACCAGAATCCGTCATGACGGTAAGCCATCATTTCTCCTTCAGCAGCCAGCCTCTCAAAGGGTTCCCTTTCCAGCATGGTGCTGCCGTCGCCTAAATAATCAAATATTTTCTTATTAAATACCATATATCCTGCATTTACCCAGGACTGGTCTTTTCTCGCCTTTTCCTTAAAGCTTTCCACACAGCCATCTTCATCTATCTTAACAGCGCCAAAACGGCCTTCCGGCCTTGTGGTGGTAATTGTGGCAATTTTACCGTGGGAATGATGAAATGCAAGAAGCTTTTCAATATTAATATCCGCCACACCGTCGCCGTATGTCAGCATAAACTCTTCATCTTCTTTCATATACTCTCCGATTTTTAATATTCTGCCTGCGGTTAAAGTCAAAAACCCGGTATCAGCAAGAGTGACCTTCCACGGCTCCGTATCATGATTATGCTCAATATGTCCTCCCCCTGTAAGGTCAAAGGTGGTATTGGTCTGATACATGTGATAATGGGTAAAATATTCCTTAATCATATATCCTTTATATCCGCAGCAGATAATAAAATCATGATATCCAAAAGCAGAATAAATTTTCATAATATGCCATAAAATCGGTCTGCCGCCTATTTCCACCATGGGCTTGGGCTTTACCGCAGTTTCCTCACTAAGACGGCTGCCAAGTCCTCCGGCCAAAATAACTACTTTCATAATGTTATCCTTCCTGCCATGATTTCCACGGAGCTGCACCCATATTCCATAAATTCTGCATCTGTTCAAAATCTCTTTTGGTTTCAATGGGACTCCAGAAGCCTTCATGCTGATAGGTATCTATCTGATTCCGCTCTGCCAGCCGTTCAAGAAGCTGATTTTCCAGACTGTAATTTCCTGTCATGAACTTAAAAGCCTTTTTTTCCAAAACATAAGTGCCTGTATTTGTCCAGGCTTCCTTGCTCATGGTTTCTTTTTTCCCCAGATAGTTTCCCTCTCCGTCCAGAGCAAGCAGACTGTGCCTTCCGCTGGGTCTTGCAACCACCATGGTAGCAAGCTTCTTATTCTGCTCATGGTATCGAATCACCTGATTGACATCAATATCATCCAGACAATCTCCGTACGTAACAATACAGGAATCACCGTCTATATATCTTTCTATCTGGCTGACCCTTTGCCCTGTTGCCGAATAAAGTCCGGTGTCCACCACTGTTACCTTCCAGTCCTCGGAAATGTTTTTGTGTATTTTAATGGTATTGGTTCGCAAATCCACGGTAATATCGGACTGATAGATATAAAAATCCTTAAAATAGTCCTTAATCATATCTATCTTATATCCGGCGCAGACAATAAACTCATGAAACCCCTGTGAAGCATATTTTTTCATAATATGCCATAAAATAGGATTCTCACCTATTTCCACCATAGGCTTGGGCATTTTTTCTCTTTCATCCGTAAGTGTACTGGGCATTCCGCCTGCCAAAATTACTACCTTCATTGGCTGATCCCTCTTTTCATTCAATTATTCTCGGAATAATCATATTGGCATCCATTTCCTCATCAGGAAGGAAAGGCGATAAATCTTCAAGGGGCGGTGAAACAAGCGTGCCGTCCGGAAGCCTTTTGGCCGATGATTTCGGTTCAAAATTCTGATCACGGCTTACAAAAAACTCACAGATCACAGGTCCTTCCATGGAAAGCGCCTTATCTATGGCATCTCCCATTTCACTGTTATGATAAGCTGCCAGATAAGGATACCCATACGCCTTTGCAAGCTTACCCATATCGGGAAAGCTTAAATCAGGTCCCTCAAATCCGCTGTCAATTCCGACTCCTACAAGCGGCTCTCCAAAGAAATTTTTCTGACTCTGACGAATGGAGTGATATCCCCCGTTATTAATGA
>CAZDPE010000191.1:0-2912 GCA_964507235.1 uncultured Lachnospiraceae bacterium | reverse complement strand
AATACTGCGTCTGCCGGAAATGTTTACATCTACAGTTCACAACATATCACATCCGTGTAGGAAGAGAAGGGCGTGCTCTCCGACATTCCCGCATTATTCACCAGAATATCAATATGTCCGTATTTTTGTACCACCTGATCAACGGCAGACTTAACCTCATTATAATCGGACAGCTTAGGCCAAATTCCTTCCACTGCAGCTTCCGGAAGAGCCTCTTTCAGCTTTGCTACCGCCTGATCCGCGGTTTCCTGCCTGCTTCCGCATAATACTACCGCAGCTCCTTCCTTAAGGAAAGCCTCCGCCGTAGCGTAACCAATTCCCCTGCTTCCTCCTGTGATGATTGCAACCTTGTCCTTTAATAACATGTAAATACCTCCTTTTTTTGATAATTGTGAAACTTGCAGCATTGCCGAATATGCAGATAATATATTCTGCGAAAAGCCTTATACGCCGCAAAAATGAGACTCATAAAAACGTGGAAGCCTTTGCTGAACACGTTTTTGATCTCTGAGGCTCATTGGCGCGCTTGGCGTAACAGGATTTGAGCGGAATATATTATCTGAAAATTCGCAAATTTCCCATTTCGCAATTAGTTACTTTATTCCTACCAGTTTCCTGACAACCGGTACCAATCTAATCAGGTGATACGCCAATGCCGTAACCCCAAAGCTTCCAACGCAAATCCCTATCACCTGCGCCAAAGTACTTGAACTTACCTGTATTATGTAATAAGCAAGCCCAACTAAAATGGACTGATGCAGAATGTAGATTGGATAGGATGCCTGATTAAAATATTCCGTGAACCATGTCCGTTTATTCCAAAACCGCTTTGCCAAAACAAGCAGAACCAAAATGCTGTTCCAGCCGATATAATTGATCTACAAATCGCCATAATAGGAAAAATTGTAATACAGCACTACCAGCGCCACTGTTCCCACAGCACACAGCCCCGCAAGCCACCTGATGTTTCTAACTTTTCCATAACAAGGTCATTGCTCAACACATAATATCCGTTCAAATAAAGCGCCAGATTTTTTTCAAGGCTGAACCCGCCGAAATTTCCCAGATAATACAGCCGGAACCGAAATCATTCCAGATCATAAACGTATGTACCGGAAACAACAACAAAATCGTTATATTCCGCAGATTGTCAATATAATGTTTCCGTATTTTTAGCATTGCTTTATCCCCCTTGTTCCCATTATACCATGGATATTCAGGGATTGCTTCTACTTTTATTATTTATAGAAGCCTCTCCCCATTAAACCGCTGGGGCAAATGCCCAAAATTTACACTTTTTACCGCCTCAATAATCTCTTCCCTCCGCTCTATGGCATTAGGCAGATCACAGACAACATCATTTAAATCATAAGGTCCGTTACGGAAGTGCCCTACACACGCTCCATGAAATTCCCCGTCAATAAGCAGATACTGCAGCGGTTCGTGATCGTATTTTAACGGATCACATAAGGGCTTTAATTGCGCTTTCAGCGCAGGTTCCAATGTCTTATAAAGAAAATCATTTCGATGAACGGCATATACAAAGTGAAGAGGCTTAGGGACATAATCCTCCAATAGCTCTCTGTCCTCCTTTAAAAGATATCCGCCCTCATACTCTACCATCGTTCCTTCAGAAACCAAAGCCGCAATAGCAGCTTTCACCTCCTTAGCCGGGAGCTTGTAAAAGGATTTGACCATTTCCGGTTCAAACCACACCTGACGATAGGCAAAACGCTGCAATACTATCTGCAAAGCTTCCGCGCGGGAATACTTATTCTTTTCCGTGTCAGGAAACATCTCTTCAAAAGGATACCAGCTGCGATCCCACTCCCCGTCATACTGATCCTCATAAAGAAGAAAAGCCTCCTGCAGCCTATGCAGTGCCGGAGTAATCTCCTTTACCAGAAAACCTGTTTCCTCCTTCATCTGCTGAATATTCAGAGGTCCTAAATATTCAATAATCTTTAAAATCTGCAGCTGTATTTCAGAAGGCCTTATCAGCGGTTTTTGATAAAGTGCAATAAAAAGCTCCAAATCCTCGGGAACAATCCATCCCAGATTTCCACCGGCAAATCTTCCTTTTATCAATTCCCGCCTCTCCTGCCTTTTACGATTAAATTCAATATCATCAAAAGCAGCCCGAAAGGACAAGACCGGTGGCTGTCCGAAGCCGTTCCAATACACATTTTGTCCCGGCTGCATATCACGGTAAAGCTGTATGTACTCCTCCTCATCAGCCTTCTTCGCAAAAAACTGCCTCTCCATGCGAAGCCCTGTAATCTTAGCTTTATCCATATCGCTCCTCCTGTCCTTTCCCACATTTAAATGCCTATAATTTCTGTTCCTCTCTCCAGATTTTGCACTGTTCAATTCTTGCTCCGTGAGGAGTATCTCCCTGCTCGGGATCGCAGGAGTATTGTGTCAATAATTCACATGGAATATCCGGACATTCACCGCAATGCACAATTCCTCTGTTCTGACAGCAAACGGCAACAGGACATTCACCGTGAAAAGGATGTCCGTTTGTTTCAATACAACCTTCACAATTACAGGTATCCTTATACTCACAGCCTGTACAATGCAGTCCACAACGAGAATCAACCATAGGAAAAACCTCCCTTTTTCCTTAGCATACCACAGCAAACACGACACCTGTATGTCATGTTTGAAAATATTTTTGTGCTGCCGCCCATGTTGCAGCTTTCATTCTGTCCACCATTTCCGGCGGCCCCGTCACCTGAACCCTGTCCCCAAATCCCAGAAACCATGACACCGCCCTGTCCGGATCGGTAAAGCCCCATCTGGTGTATAACTGCCCATTTTCCATTACCTGAAAGGAATAAGGTCCGTATTCTTCCACTAGTATAACAAATAATAAGTTGTTGATAGTTTAAATAGTTGCTACTTCATCA
>CAZDPE010000190.1:0-2977 GCA_964507235.1 uncultured Lachnospiraceae bacterium | reverse complement strand
TCCGTATCTGCTTCTCATATCTAACCCTTAACCGGTTTTTTGGGAATAAACTCCAACTTCAGTGTCATTCCCATTCCATCCGCCAAACGCTTCAGTAGCTTAAGAGACGGATTCCTCGTTCCGTTTTCCAACTTGCTTATATCTGCCTGATTAATTCCTGTCCTTTCAGCAAGTTCTTTTTGGGTAAGATTCTGTGAAATCCTTGCATCTACCATTGCCCGGATCACATCCATTTCCGGCTGAATATCTTCCCATTCTTTTCTGAACTCATCATCCTGTAATTGTTCATTTAGAAATTTCTGAAATTCACTCATTATTTTTCACCCTTTCCAAGTAATCTTTACGATATGACTTTGCCAACCTTATTTCCTGTTTTGGCGTCTCCTGCGTCTTCTTGATAAACCCATTAGTCATTATAATCTTTTTACCATAGTAGAAAAAATATAAAACTCTTGTTATATCTGTTCCCACTTTTCCACGAATCTCAAATATACCATCCTCTAAATGTTTACTGTATGGCTCTCTTAATTGATTTCCTTTTTCTTCCAGTACATTAATTATTCCCAATACTTTCGTCCGCATTTTAATGTCCAGACCAAGGATAAAATCTTTAGCCGGTTTTTCACCGTTATCTTTAGTATAAAATTCCACCTCAAATTTATCCATTGTAATCTCCAATTCTTTTTCTACATTTAGTATATGGCAAATATGCCATATTGTCAATGAATATGTCATTTATAAAGCCTTGCTTCTATCTCTCCAAATACCCCATAATCCACAGCATTGTCATCCGTATATGTGGACACATCATAGTTTATGGGCATTTTTCGTACCCCATTTCATACCCCATTTGCGACAAAAACGATACAATTTGACGACGCCTGATGAAAATAGTAAGGTCCCGGAAAGCGCCATTTTATGGGCTTTACGAGACCTGATAAAGTAGGATAATGCACGCCTCCCCGTAACAATAGGTGAGTGCTAATTTTTTTATAAATATATTTATTGGTGAAAAGTACATTCCGCCAACTTATGAAGGTATGGCTGAATTGTTACAATTTTTTATTTTTTTTTAACCGTACATTGTTGACAGATTTCATCTTACTGGATTATGCCGGCCGGCAGCCGGCTCTTAAAAATAATTCTTACATTATCTCAAAATATGTGTTAATATTATTCACATAAATATTCTACTCAGCCGGCTTTTATGCGTGAAATTAAGGGGTGCTGCCCTTTTGATTTCACGCATTTTTTATGACAGAATAAAGTCCGGCTTAAAAACAGTAAAAGGAGATTATATCATGCAAAAAGAAAATAAAATGGGGACCTGGCCGATTAAACAGTTAATATTCTCCATGTCCTTTCCTATCATGGTTTCCATGTTGGTTCAATCCCTTTATAATATCGTAGACAGTATCTTCGTTGCCCGCATCAGCGAAGAGGCTCTGACGGCAGCCTCTATCGCCTACTCCGCCCAAATGCTGCAAATTGCAGTGGCCGTCGGCACCGGTGTGGGTGTAAATGCATTAGTATCCCACTATTTGGGGGCTAAAAAATATGACAAGGTAAATGAAGCTGCTACCACCGGGCTTTATCTGACTGTGCTCAGCTCGCTTATTTTCATATTATGGGGCATTTTCGGAACAAGGCCTTTTATCCGGCTTTTTACTTCTGATGTGGAAATTATCCGCATGGGTACCAGCTATCTGATGATTTGCCAGCTTTTTTCAACAGGTATTTTTCTCGGAACTTTAACACAGCGGCTGTTGCAGGCCGCGGGACGTACCTTTTCCAGTATGTTGGCGCAGATAGCAGGTGCAGTAGTCAATATCATTCTTGATCCATTGTTAATTTTCGGCTTCGGGATTTTTCCCGAACTGGGCATTGCCGGCGCCGCCATCGCAACTGTAATCGGTCAGTGGACAGCGGCGGTAATCGGTCTGATGCTAAATCACATTCAAAACAGGGAAGTCCGTTTTGACTTCGCACACTTTTCCTTTAATAAAAATACCATTATATCCATCTACAAGGTGGGCGCTCCTACCATTCTTACCCAAGCTGTAGGAAGCATCATGGTATCCCTGATTAATATAATTCTGGTCATGTTCTCTTCCACCGCGGTAGCTTTCTTCGGCGTATATTATAAGCTGCAAAATTTCCTGTTTATGCCGATGAATGGGTTGGGACAGGGGACTTTGCCTGTTGTCGGTTACAATCTGGGTGCTGGAAATCCGGACAGAGTAAAACAAAGCTGCCACCTGAGCATCTTATCCGGCGCCGTCATAGGTCTTATCGGCACAATTATCTTTTGCAGCTGTCCGGAACCTCTGCTGCATTTGTTTTCCGCCAGCCCCGATATGATTCAAATCGGCATTCCGGCTCTGCGCATCATTTCGGTTTCTTTCGTTTTTGCTTCTGTAACCATGATTATCGGCTATCTGATTTCCGGCATGGGCAGCGGACTTGTCAACATGGTTGCAACCGCACTTCGCCAGCTTATCCTATTGGTTCCCTGCATTTATCTGCTCGGCTGCCTGGGCGGCATATCCAAGACATGGTATGCCTTCGGAATTGCAGAGTTTTGCGCTTTTTCCTATGCAGTCATAATGCTCCGCAAATATCTGAATAAACAATAAAAAGTATAATCATTGAACATCTCAATAAGTACAAATTATGCAATTGCCTCCGCTCCTCTTTGATATGCTTCCCACTTACCCTCACTGTTTTGTTTACTGGTGCAATCCATAAAGTAATAGGCGCCCAGCCCGGAACGCCATTTTCCTGCATCAAAGGTCATGGTTCTTTGCCCATCCGCTTCCTCTGATCCCTTCTCCGTAATGGAAAAAAGACATCCATCCTCCCAGTCAATAACCCCGCCGCAAGCAGCGGGGCATGGAAATTGAAGCGTCCCAAGGGGCGGGGGATTGACCCTCGCGGCATTCGTCAAGGTCATGCAAGCATGACTTTGACTCATTGC
>CAZDPE010000189.1:0-2985 GCA_964507235.1 uncultured Lachnospiraceae bacterium | reverse complement strand
AATTACATTTTCTTCTACATTTGGATAACGATAACAAACATTCTTAACACGCAGTTCCTTTTCAAACCGCCAGTCAGATACCTTTGCGGCATCCTGAATTTGTCCTGCTGCAGCATTTATTCCACCTTGCGCCTCCGGCTTATTCCTCTGTCTTACTTCCTCCTGTTCCTCTGGCTCTTCACAGCCTTCCACATCTCTTAAATCATGATAAACCAGTTCTATGGAAGGCGCTGCATAAAGGATATTCGTTACATGCTCATTGATTCTTCCTACAGAAGGCATCAGGCGGAATGCAGCCACTGCAAACGCAGACAACTGTGGAATAAAGGTAATAATATCTGTCTTGCCATATTTGATTTTAATGATAATGGCAATCAAAAGTCCGCTCATGCTTACCATTTCCACAATATATTTCGGAATGGCTCCAAGCAGTCTGCTGATGCGAAGTCCTTTGGCATACTTTTTATAATATGCCCGATAGGAATCGACAAAATATTCTTCCCGGTTCAGCACCTTCACCTCTTTAATGCCGCCAAGCGCCTGGTTCATCCACTGATAAATCTTGGCTTTATATCTTTGACAATCCCTGCCAAAGCCCTTCGCAAATTTCTTGGAAATTACAATAAAGGCTCCCATGCATAAAGCAAGCAGTCCCACAATGATTACTGTCATGGACTGACTGATATAAAACAGCGAAATACCCAGAGAAATACATACTGTCACTTCAATAATCAGCTCCATAAAATGAATTACTGCACTGGCAAACAGATTCGCGTCCTCCTGCATGCTTCTCTGCAGCACAGAAATATTTTTATTTAAATGAAAAGTATAAGGTTCGCTCATGTAGGCTTTTAAAAGCCTTGTGGAAATTTTCATCTGCGTATGATAAGAAAAATGATAAATTGCATATTTTTCAGCAATTAAATACAGGTTTTTCACTACAAAGATGGCAATTATGGCAATCGTCAAAGCTGTTAAAAAGCTCTCTGCGGACTGAAAATGCAGTTTCTCATAAAAGAAGTTTAAATACCATGTACTTCGAATAGCTCCGGTATCCATCAGCACATTTACAAAGGGCATGAACGCCCCCACACCAAAACATTCCAAAAGACTGCCGATAATGGCTGCCAGAAATAAAAGCACTATCTGCGTTTTTTCTTTTCTGTTGAAAATATAAGCTAATTGTCTAATCACTTTTTTATCCTTTCTTTAGTCAGGGCAGTTTTCCTTCTGATGATAATGAATTCCTTTATTTAAAATCACAAGATCCCTGTATTCCTTTCCTGTACTCTTTTTCTGAATTCTGGCAGCATAACTCACCTGAGAAAGTCCTGCAACAAGACCCTCGCAGGAAGCTAATGTGTACATATCACGCAAAACCTCAAGTCCTAAAAGATAATGATGATTCTCCCTCTGTACGGTACTGTGCATCACAGTATCCTTACCGCTGCTTCTGATTACATCCCTGTAAAATACCAGTTTATCCCCAAACTCCTTCTGAAATACTGTAATGGCATCTGTATCATCCGTAGCCAGAAAAACCCCGGTATATTGACCTCTTTCAAACAAGTTTACCGCCGCCTGCAGATATTCTTCAATCGTTACCTGCACCGGATGTCCGTTATAATGCTGCTTAAAATCGGTTCCTCTTACATGCACTGCCAATATGCATCCGACAGTCTGTGCTCCCGTTTCATCGTCCTGCTTTGCCTCAAATTCTCCGTTAATTCCCAACTTTTCCATATCTGCCTGTAATTTTCGTTTTACCGTTTCATTCAGCCGGATATATTTACCGGTAATCCTGCCCATTTCATCCAGATAAGCTTCGCTTCTGGAATAACCATTACTGTCTTCATTCAGCGCAATAGCAAGATTGCTGTTTTCCTTTCGGCTTTTCAGCACACATCCATACTCCGAAAGTTCCGTTAATGAAATACCGCAGGGCTGTTCAAAGTAATATTCAAAAGGATTGTCTGTCCCGTTTACCGGATGCTGCTCTGCATAACAGTAACCTCTATGAAATCTGACCACCGGCTTTAAATGATATTTATCTGCAAAATACAGCATGGCAAGAAGCCTGTTATGCTCTGCAAAAAAGCCGGAGTGAGATTCTTCCATATCAATAAAATAGACAGGTGCATATCCTGTTTTCTCACCATAGCTTTCAAGTGATACCAGATTGTCTTCCTTATCAAGAGCTTCTACTCTCTTTACAAAACGGGCATTATTTGCCTTTCTAAAACAATATGCCGCAAATTTCAATTGCTTCAGTTTATTGGAAATCCGTCCCATATGACTCCTCTCTTACCGTTTTTTCTTCCAATTTCCAAGTTTAACAAACAGTTCATGTACGCCGCATGCTGCAAGGGGCAGCAGCAATACAAAATACCCTAAAATATATCTGGATTGCGCTTCCCATATCATATGAAACAAGAAGCCTCCGAAAATATTCAAGATAAAATATGCCTGAAGAAAATTCCATTGTTTCCTTCTAAAAAAACAAAATGCTGCTGTACAGAAAAACAGAAAGAAGTGAAAAATATTCATCAGTTCATACAGAATATTCCTTCCAAATCCGTAAATAAAGAAGATTGCTGCTTCTGACAAAGGCTCGGAATATCTGCTGTACCATTCGTTGGTAATCATAGCCTGAAAGGTAGGGGCATTCCACTGTGAAGTAAATTTCTTATAAAAGAAATCCAAAGTATATCTCTGCTCATGGGCAAATTTTGATAATGATGACTTAATGCTGTCAATACAGACTTCCGTTGTCCTGTCCCTGTCAAAATCGTTGTCTTCATAAACCACCCAGTTATAGCCATTGTACCAGCCGCAGGCATATCCGCCCTCATCTGTTTCCTGCATACTCATGGCAATCCACGCGACTTTGGGAATCCCTGCCGGGATTTCATCTATGTCCGCACGCTTTTCATAAATTCCGTTCACAACAAAATTGCCGGACTGAGAAACCAAAATCAGCAAAAG
>CAZDPE010000188.1:0-3007 GCA_964507235.1 uncultured Lachnospiraceae bacterium | reverse complement strand
CATTAATAATAACCCTGAAACTGTAAGTACGGATTTTGATATTGCCGATAAGCTGTATTTTGAGCCTTTAACCCCGGAGGATGTGGAGAGCATTGTGAATATTGAAAAGCCGGACGGGGCTGTGGTGCAGTTTGGCGGACAGACCGCGATTAAGCTGACGGAAAGTCTGATGAAGATGGGAGTTCCCATTCTCGGAACCAAGGCTGAGGATGTGGATGCGGCGGAAGACAGGGAGCTTTTTGATAAGATTCTGGAGCAGACAGAGATTCCCAGGGCAGCAGGAGGAACCGTATATACCGCTCAGGAAGCAAAGGCTGTGGCAAATCGTCTGGGCTATCCTGTTTTGGTAAGACCCTCTTACGTGCTTGGCGGACAGGGAATGCAGATAGCCATTTCCGATGAAGAAATTGAAGAATTTATGAATATTA
Organism: uncultured Lachnospiraceae bacterium; assembly: GCA_964507235.1. Lineage (GTDB taxonomy): Bacteria > Bacillota > Clostridia > Lachnospirales > Lachnospiraceae > Suilimivivens. Next base: position 2,579 of record CAZDPE010000188.1, on the reverse strand, counting down.
TCAACCGGATTGCCCAGGATCATCCGATTCTGGTGGATAAATACCTGCAGGGTAAGGAAATCGAGGTGGATGCTGTCTGTGACGGCACTGATATTCTGATTCCGGGTATTATGGAGCATATCGAAAGAACAGGGGTTCATTCCGGCGACAGTATTTCCGTTTATCCTGCACCCACCATTACCGGGACGGTAAAGGAAAAGATTGCGGAATATACAAAAAGGCTTGCCAGGGCTCTTCATGTAAAAGGACTGATTAATATTCAGTTTATCGCTATCGGCGAGGATGTTTATGTGATTGAGGTAAATCCCCGTTCCTCCCGTACGGTGCCTTATATCAGCAAGGTAACGGGGATTCCCATTGTGGATTTGGCCACGGAGGTGATTATCGGCAAGACCATCAGAGAGCTTGGCTATGAGCCGGGCTTACAGCCGGAGGCGGATTATTTTGCCATTAAGATGCCGGTATTTTCCTTTGAAAAAATCCGGGGCGCGGAAATCAGCCTGGGGCCTGAAATGAAATCTACAGGCGAATGCCTTGGGATTGCTAATACCTTTAATGAAGCTCTTTATAAGGCTTTCCTGGGAGCGGGTGTTGATTTGCCCAAGCACAAGCAGATGATTATTACCGTAAAGGATGCGGATAAAGGAGAAGCCATTGAAATTGGCAGACGCTTTGAAAAGCTGGGTTATACCATTTATGCTACCAGAAGCACTTGTGATGCTTTGAAGGAAGCGGGTGTTCATGCAAGAAAGGTAAATAAGATTTCCCAGGAATCTCCTACGGTTATGGATTTGATTTTAGGACATAAGATAGACCTTGTTATTGATACGCCCACACAGGGACGTGATAAATCAAGGGACGGCTTTTTAATCAGGAGAACATCTATTGAAACGGGCGTGAACTGTATTACGGCAATGGATACGGCAAGGGCTTTGGTTACCAGCATGGAGCAGAAGCATGAGCAGTTTACCCTGATTGATATTGCACAGGTGAAGAGCCGGGGCCTTAAAGAAGATTAATAGTTTTGATGATGCATGCAGCAGCCGGTATGAGCAGATATGATGACCGGCTGCTGTATTTCATGTATTTTTCCGGCGCCTATGGCAGCGGTTGTTATAACCTGTACTGAATGGAGGAGAGAGAAGTGTGAAAAAGGAATTTATAAAAATATTATGTGTGGGATGTATGGCTGCTATGCTGGCTTATGCACCGGAAATTGCGGCAGTCATGCTTCAGAGGCAGCAGGCATCAGCCATTATCGATGCAGGGAAAATGATTGTGGACGGAGCAGTGGGAATGGTGGAAATGGCTCTTGAGCGGTTAAATGAAAATGATGTTGTGAAACTGGATGAAGAGCGGAAAGCGGCAATGGTTTCCAATCTTCTGGTGGTTTTATGCGGCAATCACGATGCTCAGCCCATTGTGAATACAGGCAGTCTGTATTAAAAAGATGGCAGATAATAACAAAAAACAGATTCCCCTCAGGTTATCTTCAAAGCTGTATGATGCCATTGCCGCCTGGGCGGAGGATGATTTCCGGTCCGTTAACGGTCAGATAGAATATCTTTTATCCGAATGCGTCCGGCAGCGCAGGAAAAACGGAAAATATGTATCGGATGAAATAGATGTTCCGCCGGAGCTTGATATTAAATAATTTATTAAGGAGAAAAATTATGATTTTAGTAAATACTGATTATATTGCAGGAAAAGATTTGGAAATGCTGGGAATGGTAAAGGGAAGCACCATCCAGAGCAAAAATATCGGAAGGGATTTTACTCAGGGGCTTAAGACGATTGTAGGCGGTGAATTAAAGGCCTATACTGACATGATGAATGAAGCCAGGGAGCTGGCTACGGCAAGAATGACGGAAGAAGCAAAAAAGCTTGGCGCCGATGCGGTTGTAAATGTCCGCTATGCATCAGCTGCGGTTATGCAGGGAGTTGCAGAGGTCATGGCATACGGTACGGCAGTAAAATTCAGATAATGGAAAACACATTCAACGGGCTTATGAAAAAGGCAAAATCTGAATATCAAACAAATAAAAAGGAAATGTACAGGGAGATATGTGAACAGGTAAAATCACTGATTGACGGCGTGCCGCACCTTTTTGCCAACCTTGCAAATGTATCGGCGCTGCTTAATCAGGCCATGGAGGATATCAACTGGGTGGGATTTTATCTGATGGAAAAGGGGCAGCTTGTACTTGGCCCCTTTCAGGGAAAGCCTGCCTGCATAGAGATAAAGCCGGGAAAAGGCGTATGTGGAACAGCTGTTGCCAAAGATGAGATTATATTAGTGAAGGATGTTCACAACTTTCCAGGGCACATTGCCTGCGACAGTGCGTCAAGGTCAGAAATAGTTCTCCCTGTTCATAGAAGAGATAAAATAGTGGGCGTGCTTGATATTGACAGTCCTTATGAGGGCCGTTTTGACGAGGAGGACAAAGAAGGGCTGGCTGAAATAGTGCGTATATTGGAACAGGAGCTTTCAATCTTATCCGATTGTGGTACAATGGATGATACCGTATCTTAAAGATAGGGATGTGATATGTTGTGAACTGTAGATGTAAGCATTTCCG
>CAZDPE010000187.1:0-3064 GCA_964507235.1 uncultured Lachnospiraceae bacterium | reverse complement strand
CGGCTCCGGATGAGCTGGCGGATGACATTATTGAAAACCTGCAATCGGCACTGGAGAGCTTTCAGGAGCTGCAGGCACAGCTGAAGAAATAGGAGAAAATGATAAATGCCAAATTGGGGACAAGTTCTTACTGAAATCCAAGGTATGCGTGTTGAAAATCCTTTGGATACCATCAGAAGAAAGTATTTATTAACTATGCATGAATATACTGGCCGTAATATAATTGCTTATTACTCAGGATTCTTACAGAAACCGAAGGGTGATGTAGCCATCGACGACAATGATAAAAATGCTTTGATGCAAGCTGTCTGTGGGCTGGATAAAACCAAAGGATTGGATATTATCCTTCACACGCCCGGTGGTAATACAGCAGCTGCTGAATCCATTGTAAATTATTTGCGGTCTTTGTTTGGAAATGATATACGTGCATTCATTCCGCAGATTGCAATGTCTGCAGGTACAATGATAGCTCTTTCATGTAAGGAGATTGTCATGGGAAAACATTCTAACATCGGACCGATCGATCCTCAATTCGGCGGGATGTCATGCGCAGGTGTTATCGAAGAATTTCATAATGCCATAAAGGGAATAAAAGACGATCCTGCTTCAGCCCCACTGTGGCAAGTGATTATTTCAAAGTATCATCCGACTTTTTTGGGTGATTGCCAAAAGGCTATTGACTGGTCTGATAAAATGGTTATAGATTGGCTTTGTACTAATATGCTTTATGACCATGAAACTCCAGAAGAAGATGCAAAGAAAATAGTTGAAACTCTTGGAAGCCACAAAGAAACCTTTACGCATTCAAAGCATATACATATGGGGGAGTGCAAAAAACTTGGATTAAAAGTAACTCCTTTAGAGACGCTGGATAAAAGAGAACTCGGTGGGTGTAAAGATCTTCAAGACTGTGTACTGACGATTCACCATACGTATATGCATACTTTCTCTAATTCAAGCGCAGTGAAGATTGTCGAAAATCATCTCGGTAGCGCAATGATAATGAATGCTCCTATGAATGTACCGGCTGTTCCGGTGAAGGTGTAAGATGAGGAGGAATCAAGATGAATAACGATAAATATTATCAAGTCTTTAAGGCTTTAAATATAACAGTGGAACCATTACCATCTAACTATACACCGGAAGAATATGGACGCAGGTTATTCTCAATGTCACAACTAGAGGATGGCGTTTCCTATGCGGCCTCAACAGACTACGGTGAAATAGTTCAAAAACCAGTTGATGTGATTAAAGAAAAATAAAAAATCGAGCCTACATTAAAGGATTCTTCCTTAATGTAGGCTGATTCTTTTGCGTCCGCTTGAAGACTGTCACTCAAAACCTTTTTGTTAAATCCCTAAGTGAAGCCCTCCAACGGGGCAGCTTTCCTTTCAATATCTAATTATTTGATACCAAAAATGTCATTCAATTTGTACACATCTTCGTCAGAAAACGGCTCTGAAAAAATCCCGCCATATTCAAAGAAGTAGCCCTATTTCAAAAATATTTTTTCGTTATTATATCATGAACTTCGTTCATGATCGCCATTCGCCGTTCGCTATGAACAAGCTTCGCTTACTCCTGCTCGTTAACGCTCATTATATCATAGCGTTCTTTATCATAACATAAGAAATGGGCCAGAGTTATTTCTGACCCATTTCTGAATTGTTAGACTACATTAGGAAATAGGCCCTTGGTGTTAATGTCTAATGGACGATTTTTTATGCTGTCATACCAAATAAACAAGGCCATGTATTGATTCAAATATTTTGTCGCTGGGATTCGTTCAGCAGATTTCGCCGGGAACACGAAGTCGAATTGGAACTTAAATTACAATTACCGACATGAAATTATAAAATTTTTATTAATAATGTTTTTGAGGCTTGCTAAAGTTGAATTAATCTGCTATACTTTCAAAGTGTCAAGCGGATATGAAAAAACAACATTATCCGACTTAGATTATTAATATTCGGTAAAATTCCCCTTTTACACTGAGCGGGTCAGAAACTTTGTTTCGACCTGCTCTTTTATTTTCCCGGATTTTAAGATATACTATATAATGCATCGGAAGAAAACCAAGCGACGCGAAGCGGCATTTGGTTTTACCCGATGCATTACCGAGAAAAACGAAAAGCTGCGAAGCAGCGCCAGATGCGCAGCAGGTGGATTTTCGAGGGAAAAAAGAAGAAAACCAAGCGACGCGAAGCGGCATTTGGTTTTACCCGATGCATTACCGAGAAAAACGAAAAGCTGCGAAGCAGCGCCAGATGCGCAGCAGGTGGATTTTCGAGGGAAAAAAGAAGAAAACCAGGCGACGCGAAGCGGCAGAAAAAATAGAAAGGATGACAGAGGTATGAAACAGCAGATTGAAAAGCTGACAGCTTACGAAATTGTAGAAAAAAGGATGATATCCGATTTAAATTCGGAAGGCTATGTCTTAAAACATAAAAAAACGGGAGCGCATATCACTTTATTATTAAATGATGACGAAAACAAAGTATTTTATATTGGTTTCCGTACGCCGCCTACAGACAGTACCGGTGTGGCACATATTCTGGAGCATTCCGTTCTTTGCGGTTCTGAAAATTTCCCTGTAAAGGATCCTTTTATTGAACTGGCAAAAGGCTCCCTCAATACCTTTTTGAATGCAATGACTTATCCCGATAAAACAGTATATCCTGTAGCAAGCTGTAATGATAAGGATTTTAAGAATCTGGTGCATGTATATCTGGACGCCGTATTTTATCCCAATATTTACAAAGAAGAAAAAATATTCAGGCAGGAGGGCTGGCACTATGAAATGGAAGATGAGAAGGATGATCTTACCATTAACGGAGTGGTTTATAATGAAATGAAAGGAGCCTTTTCTTCCCCTGATGATGTGGTGGAAAGAGAAATCATGAATTCCTTATATCCCGATACTACGTATGGCCTTGAATCGGGCGGCAATCCGGATGTAATTCCGTCCCTGACCTATGAAGACTTTCTTGATTTTCACAGGAGATACTATCATCCCTCCAACAGCTATATTTATCTTTATGGAAATATGGATATGGCGGAGAAG
>CAZDPE010000186.1:0-3239 GCA_964507235.1 uncultured Lachnospiraceae bacterium | reverse complement strand
GAGAAGGCAGCCATTGAGATCAAGCGGATCAGGGAACAGGCGGAGGAAGAGAAGCGGCAGATTCAGGAGCAGGCGGAGGAAAAGCTGGAAAACGGTATCAGGAATTTTGTGGAAAGAAACCGGAAATCCGGTCAGAACCGGCAGCAAATAAAAGAAGATATTCAGATTATTTTTTCATTGGAAGAAGCAGAAGCTGAGGAAAAAATGCAGAATTACTGGAAAAGCTGACCTCTGTTATCATTTTTTATAATAATAAACAAAAAATTCGACACTTGAATTGATTAATAAAGCCGGAACTTCTTCGAAAATAAGAAAATTCCGGCTTTTTCTATGGTTTAAAATGTTGTATATTTTACCTGCCTTAAAATTTTTTAAATCATTCCGTTTAAGCCCTTTGTCCTGCAGCGGCATCCGTCCAATGGCAGCATAGTCAGTGAGCTGTCTGCATGAAAAAACAAAATAATGATTGAAGCATTCATAAAAAAATGATATAGTTGATTCAAAGCAAATGATTTCTAAGGACAAGTCCATATGGCAGCATTGCTGCATCTGACAGTTCAATCTGTTCTCACTTCTGAAATCCTGCTTTTATAACCCAAAACTTTTTAAAACAGCAGGAAACAGGATGAGAAAAAGCAAAGAGCGCATGACAGCGGCAGGCTGTTTATTACAGTGTTTTGCCTGTCCGGATTTCCTGCACAAAGGAGGAAATCCGTATGGCAGACAAAGCAGCAACAAAACTGGAGAAACTGAACCTGGTGGACAGGTTCCTGTTTGATGAAACCATGGAGGATCCAAAGGCCTATCAGGCGGCGGTCAGCATTCTTCTGGAAAATGAAATTGTGTTTCCGGGGAAAACAGAAACAGAAAAGGAATTCCGCGTATCGCCGCAGCTACGGCAGGTCAGGCTGGATGTGGTGGGCATGGACAGAAGGGGAGCCGTGTATTATACGGAGATGCAGAAGAAAAACACGGGGAACCTGAAGCGGAGGAGCCGTTATTACCAGGCGCAGCTGGATGTCTCCCTGCTGGAGCCGGGGAGTACGGATTTTAACCTTCTCAATGACAGCTGTCTGATCCTGATAGCGCCCTTTGATATTTTCGGCAGGGGTTTGTACCGGTACACGTTTCAGGGAGCCTGTGCAGAGTGTCCGGATCTTAAGCTTGAGGATGGGGCAGTGAGGGTGTTCATCAACACAAAGGGGACAAACCAGGGAGATTTTTCAAAGGAGTTTCTTGATTTTATGGGATATATAACCGCATCGACCGATGATGCGGCGGCGGATACTGACAGTAAAAGGATCAAGCTGATCCACGACAGGGTGAAACAGATCCGTTTGTCGGAAAAGATGGGAGTGAGATATATGCAGCGCTGGGAAGAGATAGCATATGCAAGACAGGACGGCATAGCAGAAGGACATTTAGAAGGACGTTCAGAAGGCGAAGAAAGGCTTTTGATCAGGATGATCTGTAAGAAACTGCAGAAAGGTAAGACTCCGGATGCCATTGCGGAAGAGCTGGAGGAAGAGCTTGATGAGGAGTCTGAGAAGATCCGGTGCATCTGTAAGGCTGCTGCCGGATATGCACCGGATTATGATAATGAAAAAATATATCAGGCGCTTCATGAAACGGAAGAAAGCGAAGCAGATCAGGCGTAACTATGTGGGAGATGGATATTATTTTTGAGGGCATTGTGGAGAAAATATATAATAAGTCCATTACAATGGAAACCCAAATATAAAAAAAGACGTAAATTTTAAACAGCCGACAAATAACCTGATGCAGAGCAGGCAATTGACTCTGCGTTGGGTTATTTCCATTTTTTACTGAACTGATACAAAAAAGTAGAGAACGGTGATAAACCGTTTGTTGTTTGGAGTATAATCTTGCTGCATCCGGAGGAATATGTCTGTAAAAGAGAAGAAGAAAGAACAGAGGGAGCAAAGCTGGAGATCCGGATGCCCAAAAGCGTGATCCTGTACCTTGGAAATGCGGACAATGTGGAGTGGGAGGAGGTATGTCTTATCCGGTTTGCGGACGGCACGACCCATTCATACCGTGTTCCGGTTGTCAGAGTGCAGGGCTACACACCGCAGATGATAGAGGAGAAGCACCTTGCCATGCTGATCCCGTTTCTGCCCATACGTTTCAGGAGGTATCTCGGGAAGAAAAAAGCAGATTCGTTGGGTATGCACCGGAAGAAGAGAAGCAGCGGATTCTGGAAGAAAAGCGGCAGCTTCAGAAGCAGGCAGCGGAAAAGCTGGAAAACAGCATTAGAAATTTGGTGGAAAGAAATCAGAAATCGGGTCAGAACAGGCAGGCAATAAAAGAAGATATTCAGGCTGTTTTTTCATTGGAGGACACAGAACCTGTTAAAGTAGTTACAGGCGTCAGGCGTTGCGGAAAATCGAGTCTGCTGAAACTGATGCAGGAACATTTAAAGAACACAGGCATATATCAAAACCAGATCATATCCATGAATTTTGAATCAATGGAATACCGGGATATGGATGTCAAAGCCTTTTATCATTATGTAAAAGAGAGGGTTCTTACGGATAAAAAGATGTATCTTTTCTTTGATAAATTATAGAGACTTTACAGATGGGAGGATGCAGTAAATTCATTCCGGGTGGATTTTGATTGTGATATTTATATCACAGGCTCTAATGCATGCCTTCTTTCTTCAGAGTATTCCACATATTTATCTGGAAGATACATGGAGATTAAAATGCTCCCTCTTTCTTTCAGGGAGTTCGTAGAATTCCATGGGTATAAGATCAGGGAATACAGATTCCCGGAAGGCAGCCTGAAAAAGCGGCATATGACGGAAACGGGAAGATAGTGGAATGGAAAGATTTGCTTGAGTATTAGGACAACTGTATGAGTAAGAAATAGGAAGGGATATTATGAGTATATAAGAGGCGTATGTAGTTATGTATAATATACTCGATGATTATTATTGTCGAGAGTCTGAGAATGATTCACTAGTCTTATTTAAGATGCAGGGTTTCATAACCCCATCGGTGCCTTTCGCAGAAAGGCGTATTATAACCATGACTATGTTCCCATTATATTAGGAGAGGAAAGAGATGGGACTTAAGAAATTATACACATTAGTTAAAGATTTTTATGGTTATAAATGTAATATGAGAGGAATTAATTCAAAAACTAACGAGGTTTATTGCATTTTATATGATTCCTTTCACTAAAATGTAGTCTGAATGATTAATATGGTAGAT
>CAZDPE010000185.1:0-3256 GCA_964507235.1 uncultured Lachnospiraceae bacterium | reverse complement strand
CCTTTTTTTGTTCCTGACAGCAGCCCGTTGGTACAGTATGAGCCTGTAAGGTCAGCATTAACCTTGCCAAAAAAACTGACAGAACTGTCAGGAAGTGACCTTGAGCGCCGGCTGGAAGCATTTATCGCCCGTTTTCATTCCGATGACAGAATGAAGAGCTGGAATATCAATTTACAATTGTTTGACTTTCTTAGTCAAATTGCTTTTTATCATAATAAAGAGGGGGAGAAGGTCAGGCTTTCCGATAAAATCTGTGAGTATTTGAATGCACACAGTTGTGAGCCTTTTTCCGCTGCCGGACTGGAGCAGTATTTTTATTTAAGCTATAAGCACATGGCATCTGTGTTTAAAAAGGAAAAGCAGCTTACCCTGCAGCAGTATCATACCAGGGTGCGTATGGCGGAGGCCTGCAGGTTGCTGAAATCCACTTTGCTGTCCATAGGGGAAATCAGCAAAGAAGTAGGATATCATGATATGCTTTATTTCAGCCGCTGCTTTCACAGGTTTGCAGGAATGAGCCCTACGGAGTACAGGAAAAGCGTAAAGAGCTTTTATTAGGAGGAAGACCGCTGCTCAAATAGCCAGAATCGTGATAAGATGAAAAACAGATGAAAATCGGAAAAATAGACGGATTTATAATAATAAAAAGGTATTTTTCTTGATTGCCCGAAAAATCAGACCGGAAGAGGTGAAGCGTACGGAAGAGCTGTTTTCCGTATCATTTGATTCTTCCTATGAGAATGACGATTCACCGATGGAGTTGTATCAAAAATATATGGAGAATCCTGCTTCACGGGAGCAGGAGCATTGCCTGGAAAGATTTGCAGCCTTTGAGGATGATGATGTCACTATGACAAGCTATTGCATATGACAATAGAATAGAAAGGATGAAAAAGACTATGGATACTACACAGGATATTTTGGTGGAATTAAGAAAATGCGGACATTATCTCCATCATAATTTTGGAAAGGGCAATACGCCTGAAACTGCGGAATTATTAAACGGTTTATCAGAAGAAGAAAGAAGCGAACTGTTAAGACTTCTGAAAAAATGCACGCAGAACTGCAAGCCGGCAGGAGAAAGAAGTAAAATTGCTTTGACAAAATAAAACGGTTTTGTTAAAATGCAGAAGATAAATCGTAAACGACACATGTATTACCTTAGGTATGTAAATCTGATCACGGAACGTATTATTCCGTAAGATTTATGGGTTAAGGTAATGCATGTGTCGTTTTGCGTTATTAAAATTATAGAGGAGTGTGGTTTATATGCCAAAGAATCAATTTGAAAGAATGGTTTTTGCCTTTCTTACTGTACTGGTAACGGTACATGCTTATGTTTTTTTCAGTCTTTATGTTGTAAATGGAAATGTTTTAATGTCGGTTACAGGAGAAAGCAGTGTAATCGGCGCCATTAATCACCGGGGCGGTGTTTATATGTGCGGAAGATTTTTTCCGATTTGGGCAGTTGTTATTGTAGAATTCTGTTTTGCTTATCTGTTGGAAGTGCTTATGGGCAGTCCCTGTTCCTTTAAGCTGGCATCCAAGGTTTTTCAGCCGGAAGAGGTTCATCCCATGTTTTTTGAAACGGCAATTATTTGTGCAACGGTCGGCTTAATGTGCCCTGCTATGAGCTTCATTGCTGCATGGCTGTATTATCCATATTATTCAGGGTTTCATATTATGACGCTGCTTGCCAACTGGCTGGAACTGGTCTGCTTTAATTTTCCGTTTGCTTATTTTACTCAGTTATTTTTTATACAGCCTCTTGTCAGAACTGTTTTTAAAGCTTTGTTTGTGAGAAAGCAGGAAAAGGTTTTAGCCTGACTAATGGGTATATGAGATTTTTTTCTTACATAAAAGAAGAAAAAATGTTAAAATGAACGTAGCAGGAAAAGGCTCATACAGGTAATTTACATGAATTAAAGGGATTGTTTCATTCAAATTCACTGAATGCAGCAATCCTTTTTTGTATGTTTGGAGGAAGGCGGAAAATGGACGAAAATAAAAAAAAAGCATTGGAAGCGGCGATTTCCAAAATGGAAAAGGATTTTGGAAAGGGAGCTGTAATGCGCCTTGGGGATACCAATGCCATAGAAAGTGTGGAAGTGGTGTCTACCGGTGCATTAAGTCTTGATATAGCGTTGGGACTTGGAGGAGTACCGAAAGGAAGGGTAGTGGAAATTTATGGACCGGAATCCAGCGGTAAAACAACAGTTTCCCTGCATATGGCAGCCGAAATCCAAAAAAGAGGGGGCATTGCGGTTTTTATTGATGCAGAGCATGCCTTAGACCCCAAGTATGCAAAGAATATCGGAGTGGATATTGACGAGCTTTACATATCCCAGCCGGATACCGGAGAGCAGGCACTTGAAATCGCCGAAATGCTGGTGCGTTCAGGAGCCGTAGAAATCATAGTCATCGATTCTGTGGCCGCTCTTGTGCCTAAGGCAGAAATTGACGGTGACATGGGAGATTCTCATATTGGTTTGCAGGCCAGGCTGATGTCCCAAGCGCTTCGGAAACTGACGCCGGTTGTCAGTAAGTCCAAATGTATTGTTATTTTTATCAATCAGCTGCGGGAAAAAATAGGAATTATGTTTGGAAATCCGGAGGTGACAACAGGAGGCAGGGCTCTGAAATTTTATGCTTCCGTGCGCATGGATGTAAGAAAGATAGACCAAATTAAAGAAGGCGGAGAACGTATCGGTAACAGAACCCGGGTAAAAGTAGTGAAAAATAAAATTGCACCTCCGTTTAAAGAAGCGGAATTTGATATTATGTTCGGGGAAGGCATCTCTAAAACCGGAGATATTTTGGATTTGGCTGCCGAGAACGGAATTATTAATAAAAGCGGTGCATGGTATGCCTATGAAGGAAATAAGATAGGACAGGGAAGAGAGAATGCAAAACAGTATTTAAAGGACAATCCGGCGGTTTGTAAGGAAGTAGAAGTTAAAGTCAGGGAACTGTTTAATCTGGAAACAGAGTTCTCGGATCTGCCGGCATCAGATCAGGAAGATAAAGGGAAAACAGAGGACAGAAAGACATCCAAAGAAAAAGAAGCAGCTGAGGAAAAGTAAAAAGATATGACAGTGACGGAGATTATGGCTATCACAAAAAGAGGCGCTTTGACCGGAACACCGGCCAACAAAAACGCAAACACCAACACCAACACAAACAAGGCCGCCGCAACGGCACCGGCCGGAAAGCCTGAGATACAGGTACAGGAGAAAAAGGGTCTGTGGGACACCCT
>CAZDPE010000184.1:0-3285 GCA_964507235.1 uncultured Lachnospiraceae bacterium | reverse complement strand
AAGAGGCTCGCCTTCTGTAAAATTAGTGCGAATTATTTTTTCCTTTCAAGGCTGCATACTAATCATCAGCCTGCTTATCCTCTCAGTCGCCATTCTCTGCTCTTTATCCTGCATTTTGTTTCTTCCCTTCATTTCCAATCCTAAAGATTTCATCTGTGCGGCCCTGCGCATATAAAAACGGCCCATAATATGAGCCGTTTTTATATACTGCCAAGACTGCGCGAAACGGCGCAAAACCTGAACCGTTCAAGTTCCGCTCCGCGCCTAATACTGCGGTCAGTGGGACTTGAACCCACACGCCTCCCGGCATAAGAACCTAAATCTTACATGTCTGCCAATTCCATCATAACCGCATTTGCCTAACATCCAAGATTATAGCATATTTTTGCCCTGCTGTATAGAATATTTTTATATGAACGACAGAATGCAATACGCAGCATAAGTGCCGAGAAGCACGATTCCCTGTACTCTTGAGGATTTTTTGCGGATTAAAATAGGCAGGATCAACACCGCCATTACAAAAAGCGCAAGCGGAATATCCACTGCTACTGTTGATTTTTCAAGAGGAATACCCGCTACCGCTGCGGGAATTCCGATTACAAGAAGCATATTTAACAGATTAGCGCCGATGATATTTCCAAGCCCTACATTTCCATATCCTTTAATTAAAGAAACTATCGATGTAACAAGCTCTGGCAGGGATGTACCAAGAGCAATAAATGTTACCGCAATAACTCTTTCCGGCACGCCCAGGCTTTCCGCTATAATAATCCCGTTGTCCACCAGCAGATTTGCCCCTGCATAAAGAAGCGCCGCACAAACTACAAGGATCAAAAGCTGCTTCGGTACGGAAATTCCATCTGTATTTTCAGTTTCCTTCTCGTCCTCTCCCTCTGATGCAGAACGTTTGATATTCAGATAAGCATATACTGCAAAAAGCAAAAGCAGCACGATTCCACTGGCCCGGTTATATACGCCAAATATAAAACCATAAATATTCATGGCTATCAGCACAGCAAAGAAAAAAGCGCTGCGCCATCCAAGAGCTGAAGTTTCCACCTTATTTGCAGGCCTGATAGTTTGTGTCAAACCGGCTATCAAAGCCGTATTGCAGATAATTGAACCAAAAGCGTTTCCTGCTGCGATTGCCGCAGAACCGTCAAATGCCGCCGTTGTGGAAACAAGAATTTCCGGCAGTGTCGTTCCAAGACTGACAATCGTGGCTCCAACTACAATCTGAGGAATCCCGAGTTTCTTTGCAATTGCCACCGCAGCGTCCACCAGCCGGTCTCCTCCTAAGCAAATTAAAACCAGCCCTGCAACAAATAATAAAATTGCCTGTACCATAATCTTTCTCCTCCTTATGTATAAGTATACCCCGTTTTTTCTTACCATGAAACAACAGATTGTTCAAATTTACGAACCTTCTCCTGTCATGAAAAAAAGACTTTCGGGCACTGTTACCATGCGCCAAAAGTCTTGTACTTCCTTTTTGGGAAGTGTCCAGCCACGGCTTATTACCGGGGATTGTTGGCCGAACCCTTTTTACTACTCCCTTTTAACTAAAAAAACTTTATCAAAAAACTGACCTTGTGTCAACTGCATTTTATATTTCTTAACATGTATTTTATATTCCTTTACATGAGCTTTCATCAATATGCCGTATTATCTTTTTATTAATCCTTATCATAAAAATAACAGACATGGTCAACGATACTACTTCAGCAATGGGAAAAGCCCACCAAACATAACTTACATTGCCCAGCTTTGAAAGCAGATAAGCCGCCGGCAAAAGCACCACCAACTGTCTTGCAATTGAAATCAGCATGCTGTATACGCCATTTCCAAGGGCCTGAAATACGGAACTGCAGACAACACAAAAACCTGCAAGCAAAAAGCTGATGCTGATAGTCTTAAGAGCAGGTATTCCGATTTCCAGCATAGTTTCAGACGCCTCAAACAACATAAACAGCTGAGCCGGGAAAATTTGAAATACCAGCAAACCCACAGTCATAATAATTATGGCATATATGATACTGAGTTTTATTGTCTTAAGCAGCCTGCTCCTTTTGCCGGCTCCGTAATTGTATGCAATAATCGGTACCATGCCGTTGTTCAGACCGAATACCGGCATAAAAATAAAACTCTGGAGTTTGAAATAAACACCGAATACTGCCGCTGCCGTAGAAGTAAATACCATCAGTATCCTGTTCATTCCATAGGTCATAACCGAACCGATTGCCTGCATAATAATAGAGGGAATTCCCACTATATAAATCTGTCCTATAATAGGTAATTCCGGCCTGAAGCCTTTAACGCGGAAGTTAATCTCCGTGTTTTTCTTAATATTAAGCAAAAAGGCAATTACAGCCGCAATAATCTGACCGATAACCGTAGCCACGGCGGCTCCCGTAACTCCCATCCTGGGAAAGCCAAAATAGCCGAAAATCAATATCGGGTCTAAAATAATATTAATAATTGCGCCTGTTCCCTGGGTAATCATTGTATAAAAGGTTTTACCCGTTGACTGAAGCAGTCTTTCAAAAACAAACTGTCCGTACAATCCAAAAGAAAAACAGCATACAACGGACAAATACTCTTTTCCGTATTCCAGTATCTGCATATCCTGCGTCTGGCTCAGATAAAAAGGATTAACCACTGTAAGGCCCACTATAAGAAAAATGAGATAATTGACAACCGCAAGAAATATACCGTTTACAGCCACCTTATTTGCCTTGTCAAACTCCTTTTCACCAAGAAATCTGGAAAGCAGGGCATTAATACCCACTCCCGTTCCCGCTCCCAGTGCAATCATAAGGGACTGAATCGGAAATGCCAGCGATACTGCCGTCAGGGCATTTTCATTAATTCTTGATACAAAGATGCTGTCCACAATATTATAAAGCGCCTGAACCAGCATGGAAACCATCATAGGCAGGGACATGCTGATCAACAATTTATTTACCGGCATAACCCCCATTTTATTTTCTTTTACCATATCTTTTGTATCCATAAAACACAAGTCCTTTCCGTTTTTAAGTGTAACAAAAAAGAGAAATCAGAAAATACTGATTTTTCTTTTTCCAAACCATGCAATATTTATATTATATAACTGTATACGTATAATAATTATACATATCATATATAACTTTGCAAGCATTTTTTTCCATGGACTGCTTCGGAACCTTCTGAAAACTTTTTAAAAATTTCAATTTTCTTTTTTAAAAATTGCTGAAGTGAAAAGTTTATTTCCACTTTGAAAACGACAAAAAGAAAAGTGGCGTT
>CAZDPE010000183.1:0-3333 GCA_964507235.1 uncultured Lachnospiraceae bacterium | reverse complement strand
AGAGCTTGCCCACTAAGGGCATATTGCACAATTGCTTCTATAGGGCGCACGCCCGACATGAAATAAGTTGGCGGTTTATACTTACATTTTGGAGTGGAAATGTACATTCCGCCAACTTATGAATGGTAATTGATGATGAAATTAAAATCCGCGAAGTCCCTTTTTCCTATGCTGCCTGACTCATCAGGGGAAGAAATCTGCACTTACATCCGTCAAAGGTCCGCAGTACCCATTATTATGCTGACAGCAAAAACCATGGACGGAAAATTTGTTACTCACAATTATCCTCTGTATCAAAACAATCTCCTTATCGGCAGGGCGGAAATCAGTTATTACAGCCCCTATTATCTGAATGATAATGATTTCCATTTTATTGGTTCCCTTAACAGAATTCTTCTGATTATCGGCGTAATTTCAGTTTGCGGAGCTGTGATATCCGGCATGATTTTTGCCGGACGCATTACTCTGCCGATTGTTAAAACCATTCGTCTTACAGGGGAAATTTCAGTGGGAAATTATAATCTGCGCCTTCCAATGAAAACAAATATCCGGGAATTAAACGAATTGACCCAATCAGTTAACAGTTTGGCTGAATCTCTTTCCAAGCAGGAGACCATGCGCAAAAGACTTACCTCCGATGTTGCCCGCGAACTCAGAACGCCCTTGACCAATGTTTCCTCCCATCTGGGAGCCATTATAGATGGAGTATGGGAGCCTACACCGCAGCGGCTTCAGGAATGCTATGAGGAGATTATCAGAATTTCCCACCTTGTTTCTGATTTGGAGCGCCTGCAGCAGCTGGAAAGTGGAAACATGTCTTTGCATAAAACTCCGGTGGATTTACTTCTTTTGGTAAATTCTGTCTGCACCGCTTTTGAAAAAATCCTCCATGGGAAAAATTTAAGCTGCTCTGTTACAGGCAGCTTACCGCCTTTTCAATCCTTTCAAGAGCCGTTTTAAGCGTTGTCCTTGGACATGCCACGTTAATTCTCTGAAAGCCTTCCCCTGCGGCGCCGAAAATTGCACCGCTGTCAAGCCACAGACCTGCTTTATGAATAATCAGTTTATCCAATTCCTGCCCTGTCAATCCCAAATCCCTGAAATCCATCCATACCAGATAGGTTCCTTCCGGTTTCAGCATTTTAACCTGCGGAATATGCTCTTCCAGAAATTTCTTTGTATAAGAAATATTCTCCTTGATGTAAGCAGATACCGCCCTATACCACTCTTCACCATAGCGGTAAGCCGCTTCACATGCAGCAAGTCCCGCCGCATTTAGCTGACTGTACCCCGTTGCTGAAATCTGTTTTTTAAACCTGCTGCGAAGCTGGGGATTCGGAATAAAAACGTTGGAGGTCTGCAGACCTGCAATATTGAATGTCTTGCTGGGCGCAGTACAGGTTATTGTAATCTCTTCATACTCTTTTTTCAAATTAACAAATACCTGATGCTTTCCGCTGAAAACAAAGTCCTCATGGATTTCATCGCTGACAACAGGCACCTGATGCTTACAGCAGATATCTCCGATTTTCTCAAGTTCTTCCCTGCTCCATGCACGTCCTACCGGGTTGTGGGGATTACACAGGAAAAACAGTTTTACCTTCTCCCTTACAATCTTGTCCTCAAAATCCGCAATGTCCATATGGTATTTTCCCGTTTCATCCTGAACAAGCGTATTATCCACAATTTTCCTGTCATTATCCTTAATCACACCACTGAAGGGATAATATACCGGCTGCTGAATCATCACGGCATCTCCCTCTTTTGTAAAAGCCTTCACTGCCATGGCAAGTGCAAATACAACTCCCGGCGTCTTTACCAGCCACTTTTCTTCCACCTTCCAGCCATGGTGATTAAAAAGCCAGGATTGTACTGCCTCAAAATAAGATTCTCCCGACTCATTATAGCCGTAAATCCCATGCTCTGCCTGGGCAGCAATGGCATCCTGCACATAAGATGATGTCTTAAAATCCATATCTGCCACCCATAAAGGAAGTACATCCTCCGGCATTCCTCTCTTCACCGCAAAATCATATTTAAGACATCCCGTATTTTTCCTGTCTACCAGCGCATCAAAATCAAGATTTCTTTCAGCCATAAATCTCTTCCTCCACTAATGCAAATACCCGTTCAAATTCTTCTATCAGGTCCTTCTTATTTTCAATACCCACCGACATTCTCAAAATCCTGTCCGTAATGCCATTGGCTGCCAGTTTTTCCGGCGGTACATCTGCATGGGTCTGGGTAATAGGATAAGTAATCAGACTTTCCGTTCCTCCAAGGCTTTCTGCAAATTGAATCAGCTTTACATGATTTAAAACAGAAAGGGCAAACTCCCTGGATTCCATTTCAAAAGTAAGCATACCTCCAAATCCCCGGCTCTGTTCCTTCATGATTTGATATCCCGGATGCTCAGGCAGTCCCGGATAAACTACTTTTGTCACTCTCTTTTGCTTCCTCAGCCAGTCTACAAGAGCAAGCGCATTTTCCTGAGCCCTCTCCATACGAAGGGCCAGTGTTTTAATCCCCCTTAAAATCAGCCAGCTGTCAAAGGGTGAAAGCCCTGCTCCCGTTGTTTTAATTACAAATCTGAGTTTTTCACTGATATCCTCTCTGTTTGTTACAAGAAAACCCGCAATTGTATCATTGTGTCCACCAAGATACTTGGTTCCGCTGTGCACCACCACATCTGCACCAAGCTCCAGCGGATTCTGGAAATAGGGGGATAAAAAAGTATTATCCACAATCAACATCAGATTTTTGCTTTTAGTAAACTCACCGAGCTTTTTTATATCGGTTACATTCATCATGGGATTGGTAGGTGTTTCTATATAGACAGCCTTAGTTTTATCTGTTATATATTCGGAAACATCCTCCTTCCAAAAATCAATACTGGTAATTTTTATACCGTTTTTTTCACTGATATTCTGAAAAAGCCGGATGCTGCCTCCATATAAATCAGAATCCACCACCAAATGATCGCCCGGGCTGAAAAGCTCCATCAGCGTGGCAATTGCCGCCATGCCGCTGGCAAATGCCAATGCGTCAATTCCTTTTTCAAGGGACGCCACAATTTTTTCAAGCTGCTCCCTGGTTGGATTCTGCAGTCTGCTGTAATCATAGCCTGTACTCTGTCCTACGCCTTTATGTGCAAAGGTTGCCGTCTGATAAATGGGAAAGCTGACCGCACCGTATACATCTTTCTTTGCCTGATTTTCTTCAAGATGCAGACATCTTGTTTCCACCTCATATCCCATATTTTTTCCTCCTTATTAATAGAATAGACTCTCGGAATCTCTAAGCCTTATTTCATGCGGCTTCTGAGATTCCTTT
>CAZDPE010000182.1:2837-3342 GCA_964507235.1 uncultured Lachnospiraceae bacterium | reverse complement strand
AAGCATACCGCATACAAACCAGATTTCCCAACGCACCGTTCCCTGAACAAAATAGACTGCCTTTACAAAAGAATTCTGCTGAAAGAAAAAAATAAAACCGGAAAGGGCAAGGGCTGTATAAGCCTGCTTCTTATTTTTAAACGTAGGCGTAAATACAAACAGAAAAAACAGGATATACAGATACCAATAGGGAGACATTGGTTCTAAAAACAAGGTGCGTAAAAAATCACTGCGGTTTTCCTCATTTACGGCCCCTTGAAATATTTCCTTAAGCAGCAGGGATACCAGGGAAAAGGCTGCATAAGGCACCCCCAGATTGACTGCCTTGCGCAGGACATTGTTTTTCCATGCGCTCTTCGTTTCCACCACACTGTTTTTCTGATATAAATAACCACTGCAGATAAAAAATAAGGGCACATGAAACAAATAAACGGTATGATCAAACCACTGCCACAGTGCTCCCGCTTCCATCAATCCGCTTTTTACCATGCTCTGGAAAAAGTGG
>CAZDPE010000182.1:0-2827 GCA_964507235.1 uncultured Lachnospiraceae bacterium | reverse complement strand
CCCTGTTTACCCTTTCTGTCATTTGCATCTCCTTTGCCGTAAACCTGTATGGTCCTTTCCACCACATCCTCCCAGCTATATTTGCTGCAGATAAAGGATGCACTCTCAGCCTTATATTCCTGAACCTTTTCAGGATGCATTAGAAGAAATTCCAGCTTTTCCCTTAAATCATTGCTGTCGCTCTTTTTAAAGCTGACGGCTTTATCTTCCACCACTTCCATATTTTCGGGTATATCGCTGACAACACAGCAGTTGCCATAACTCATGGCTTCCAAAAGTCCCAGCGCCATTCCCTCCACATCACTTGGCAGTACAAATACATATGCATTAGAAAACAGCTCCTCAAGCACCTGTCCCTGAACAAAGCCTGGCATAATAATGTTTTCGTTGGACTCCACGCACCTGTAAATCCGGTCCCTGTATTCTGCAGCGTTGCTGTTTCCCCCTGCAATTACCAGTTTTTTATCCGTCTTTAACTGCTGATAGGCGTCTATCAGATAATGCACGCCTTTTTCCGGCACCATTCTTGCCGCGAACAAAATATAGTCATTTCCCTTTAATCCATACTTCTCCGTTATAATGCTGCTTTCTTTTCTTTCCGGCTTTTCAATTCCGTTTGGAATAAATATGGTTTCTCTGTGGTAGGTTTCCCTGAAATACTCCTGCACATTTTTAGACAGCACAATAACCTCATCCGCTTTTTCAGCTGCCTGTTTTTCTCCGTATTTTAACACTCTTGATGCAAAATTCCCCCATTTAGAGCGCTGCCAGTCAAGACCATGAATAGTGGCAATCACCCTTTTTCCGAAAAACCTGGGAACCCCAAGCATCACACAGGGTCCTTCTGCATGATAATGAATGA
The DNA here is from genome assembly GCA_964507235.1 of uncultured Lachnospiraceae bacterium. Lineage (GTDB taxonomy): Bacteria > Bacillota > Clostridia > Lachnospirales > Lachnospiraceae > Suilimivivens. The sequence continues at coordinate 1,965 of CAZDPE010000182.1, read as the reverse complement.
CGCCATAGCCTCCAAACAAGGCCCGGAAAGTGGCCAGAAAAGCATATACTATGGCATTCAGACTGCTGCTTTTAAAGGTAGGAATGGTGATTAAACGAATGCCGTTATATATTTTTCCTCTTTTTTCATCAAATTCCTTCCCTGAAACATGATACCCGGAACGATTGTAGGCATCTACATGATACCCCTTCCGGGTGAGCCTTGTGGAAAGCTCGTCCACCACGATTTCCACGCCTCCCTCTCTGGAAGGAATCCGTTTATGGCCAATCATGGCTACCTTCTTATATTTGTTTTCCTTTTTATATTTATGATTCTCCCTAATCACATGAAATAAAAAGGATGCATTAGTAGTTAAATATCTTGCAAACAGTCTTCTCGGGTCCTGTACCAGACGATAAAGCCATTCCAGGCAAAGCTCCTGTACCCAGCCCGGCGCCCTCTTTACCGTTCCCGCGCAAAAGTCAAATGCAGCTCCTACGCCCAGCATCACTCCATTTACCTTAAACTGATGCTCATACATCCAGATTTCCTGCTTTGGCGCCCCAAGAGCCACCCATATGAAATCAGGCTTTGCTGCATTAATATTGAAAACAGCCGCCTCATCCTCCTCTTTCGTCAGCGGCCGATAGGGAGGCGAATACATTCCGGCAATGTTAAGCCATGGATACTGACGCAGCAATTCCTCCTTCAGCTTATCCAGCGTTTTCTGGGAGCCTCCGTAAAAATAATGCCTGTAGTTCTTTTCCTTTGAAATCTGAAAAATTCTCGGCATTAAATCAGGTCCCGGCACTCTCCCGGCATCATAAAATCCCCGTGCACGACACACAATTGATAAAGGCTTACCATCAGGAAGCGCCATGGCGCCGCTGTTTTGAACTATATTATAGGCCGCATCCCGAAAAGAGGTCATAGTAGTGTGCACGTTGGAAACACAAATATAATTTCCCCTAAGCTCTTCCAGGTTTTCCGTCAGATAATCCACGGTATCCTGCATGGTTGTCACATTAATATTTGTATTTAATATTCTGCAGTAACGCAGTACCTTTTTCATATTCTTATGCTCCCTTTGTTTTTCTTTCTCTTATCCACAAGGTCACACTTCCAAGACCGTAAACCAGAAATGCCGTTACCACTCCTGCCGAAACCGTATTTCTGAAACGCTCCACTCTGGCAATGTTTCCCGAAAAGGGCACCATATCCGTAGCTTCATTGACATATCCCATAACCACATCCCCTGGCTGCGGCAGATCTTCCGGTGAGGTGAGATAATAAGTTTCTTCTATATCATCCGTGTGTTCAAAAGCTGTCCGCGGCATAATATACCTCTGCGGCATTTCCGCCAGATAAAAAGCTGCTGCTCCCACCGCAATTCCAAGAAACGCCGCTGTTATTATCATTTTCAACCGATACCCTGCGGCAGCTTTTCCTATTTCTTTTCCTATTGCTGCAAAATCAGGGAACCTTATCATCAATGTCCTGTCATACCCGGAAAGCAGATGCAGCTTTTTTTCTTCTCTCAGCTTTTTCTCCTCATATTTCTTTCCTTCAAATAACATGGCTCCCATAAAAATCAGGGTAATATTTTTGAAAGAGGTATTAAACAGAAAAGGCTCTGTCACTCCGGCAAGAAGACATGCCAGAATCAAACACAGGGAAACCCCGTCCTGTTCCTTTGTTTTCTTATATATCAGCATAAAATATCCTGCCATCATTAGAACAAAAAAGAGAAGTCCATAGGTAATCCATGCAAATACATAAGAATTATCCATGGTTCTAAGACTTGTTACCAGTTCTCCGGTATCCACCCCAAAAAGCTTTACAGGCTGGTTTTGCAGAAACCATTGTGATAAAACAAGTCTGTGGTTCACAATCTTATTTACCAATTCAAACGCTTCTCCCTTAAGAACAAGAGGCGCCGCTAAAGAAAGCAGAATAAAGACCGGCAGGCAAAACTGAATCAACACC
>CAZDPE010000181.1:0-3390 GCA_964507235.1 uncultured Lachnospiraceae bacterium | reverse complement strand
ATAGCAGACGTAATAGCTGCGCAGCAGTGGGTTTTGCGAATGCAGCGTGGAGGGGTTGTAAATAGTAACAAAAATAAGATAAAAAAATTTTATTTTCTATTGACAAGAGTTTTCATTGCGAGTATTATTACTATAACAAAAACATAGTTTTCCTACAAAATAAGTAGGAAAAGCTGACCAGACAACTGGAGGCGACAAATCAAAAGAGTGATTTGCCGCCTCTTGCTGTTTATGACAATGAAAATTTACAGTGCCGCATCAGGTTATGTGTTTTGGCAAATAAATGATTGGAGGATTAAGGATATGTGTTGCTGCAGAAAAGAGTGTTGTAAGAGAATATTTTTAAAAGTGAAAGAAAAATTGTAGAAATCAGGCATTTTGAGAAGCTTTGGACTGGAAAGTACGGTAAGACCTACATTGGCACTTTATAATTCACCGGAAGACATTGATGCAATGGTGAAGGCGCTCAGGCTTCTTGCCTGAGATGTAAAACCGGAATGAGGCAAAATTTATGTAAATAACAGGACGAATTCCGGTACTATACCATTTAAAGCGGGTTCGGAAAATAAAGCAGAATATTCTTGTGTAATACCAAAATCAGATGATATAATGAGCGTTAGTGAGCAGGAGCAAGCGCAGCTTGTTCATAGCGAACGGCGAATGACGATCATGAACGCAGTTCATGATATAATGAGCGTTAGTGAGCAGGAGCAAGCGCAGCTTGTTCATAGTAAGCGGCGAATGAATATAATGATTTGCGAAGTATTACAGGAGATAAATGCCATGAAAAATCCGTTAAATTACCAGATGACAGAATATGACTGCGGACCTACCTCCATGTCCAATGCCATCAGTTTCCTTTTTAAAAGAGAGGAGATTTCACCCGATATACCCAAGTACATTATGCAGTATTGTCTGGATGCATATAACAGTAAGGGTGAAGCCTATAAGAGTGGCACTACCTGTTATGCTATGGACTTTTTGTCCAGCTGGCTCAATCATTTCGGTAAAGTAAGAAAGTTTCCGATTCATTGTGAAACCATCAGCGGGGAAGAGGTTTATATCGGACAGAATTCTAAAATTACCTCCTGCCTTCAGCAGAAAGGCACCGTTGTTGCCAAGGTCATGCTGGGATGCGGTCATTATGTGCTTTTAACGGGAATAGAAGGGGATTATATTGATATCTTTGACCCTTATTTCAGGCAGAAGCCCTTTAATCAGAAGGGGATTACCATGATTTGGGATGAACCGAAGCAGCGTAATCGGCGGGTACATAAGGATTTGATGAACAGCACAGGAAAAGGAGCATATGCTTTCAGTAGGATAGGCTGGCGGGAAAGTGTGCTGATGTACAACAGCAATACCAGGCAGACTATGGATGAAATTGAATATATTATCTGATACCGGCAAAAAGCTGATACAGAAAAAGAAAAGCTTTTACGGATGCGATTTTGGAAATCTGTAGTAACAGTTCAGCCATGCAGAAACAATTGTACAATATGACTGTGAGAGCTTGCCCACTAAGGGCATATTGCACAATTGCTTCTATAGGGCGCACGCCCGGCATGAAATAAGTTGGCGGTTTATACTTACATTTTGGAGTGAAAATGTACATTCCGCCAATTTATGAATGGTATGGCTGAACTGTTACAATCTGTAAAGGCTTTTTTCAATTTTTAATTGACAAATGCTTCCAAAGGTGATATTATTCCTATAAATCATATTAATCAAGTAGGGATTATATGATTAGTAGGAAAATAGGAGAGATTATGGAAAGAAGGACAGCGATTCATATCGAAGAAATATCCAATCATATGACTTGGGTGTGTTGCAGCGGAAGATAAACTGCATGCATCTAAGAAATTGGGCCGCAGAAATATTCAACAGGCGGCTTTTAAAACAATGAATGGAGAAAAGATATGAGCAAAGAAAATAATACAGCAGCAGTGACTGCAGACGAAATCGTCACAACAGACAAATTCGCATGGAGCGATTTATGGAAGAAAGAAGACTGGCTGGCCGTTTGGATTGGCTTTATCATTATTGCAATTGCGGCAATTGGCGTTATTACAGGAGCATTCAATTTCAGCGCAGCCAATTTTTCTACCTGGGGCAACGGCAGCAGCCTTTTAGAACAGCTGAATGCAGGTTTTTTCGGTAAATTAATTTTAACCGCAGCAGTACTTGGCGTTCTGTTTACAGTAGGAAATGTATTGAAGGGCACAAGCGCCAAAAAATACATACCTGCATTTTTAGGATTATTTGTCCTGGCTATTGTAGTACGTCTTATTAGTGCAGAATATATCTGCAACCGTTATCTTGAGTGGGCATTTTGGGCAATTGTAGTGGGACTTCTGGTATCCAATACCGTAGGAGTTCCCAAGTGGCTGAAGCCTGCGGTGCAGACGGAATTTTATATTAAGGCGGGACTTGTCATCATGGGATTTTCAGTTCTGTTTTCCAACATTATTAACTTTGGACTTTACGGACTTGGAATTGCATGGATTGTGACGCCGATTGTTATTATCTTTATGTGGTATTTCGGAACCAGGGTTTTGAAAATCGACAACAAGCCTTTTATTATTACCATTGCTACTGCAACAAGCGTCTGCGGTACCAGCGCCGCAATTGCAGCAGGCGCAGCCAGCAAGGCAAAGAAAACCGACTTATCTCTGGCAGTATCCATTTCCATTATCTTTACGGTAATCATGATGGTATTTGAGCCTATTATTATTAAAGCGATAGGACTTGGAGAACTGATGGGCGGCGCGCTGATTGGCGGTACAGTGGATTCTACAGGAGCTGTTACCGTGGCAGGTACGGCGCTTGGAGAGCTGGGACAGACGACAGCCGTTCTTGTAAAATCCATTCAGAATATTTTAATCGGCTTTATTGCATTTGCAGTGGCAGTATTCTTTACCGCCCATGTTGAAAAAAATGAAGATACGAAAAACAAAGTAACAGCAGCCGAAATATGGTACAGATTACCGAAATTCATCATTGGTTTCTTTGCAGCATCTTTATTGGCATCCTTCGTAGTTCTTCCGGCAGCGGGCAGCGAATCAGTATCCGCTATTAATAAAGTGCTTGACCAATATAAGAACTGGGCGTTTGTACTTGCTTTCACCAGCATTGGACTGGATACAAATTTCAGAGAATTGAAGGAACAGTTCCAGGGAGGAAAGCCATTGATTTTATATGTAGTAGGACAGTTATTTAATATTGTGCTTACATTTATAGCAGTATATATTCTGTTATCAGGCAGGTTCTTCCCACTTCCTAACATTGCATTATAAGAAAGCAAAGAAGGTTTCAGGAGGAGTAAAGTTTGAAACAAATAGGTAGTGGATAGAGAAAAAGTTAATTGTATGGCAAACAAGCCATCTTTCG
>CAZDPE010000180.1:0-3399 GCA_964507235.1 uncultured Lachnospiraceae bacterium | reverse complement strand
ACGCAATTCATCCCCCGCTTTAGAAGTGGGGGACTTCTTGCTGGAGGTGGTTAAACGACGTTTTGAGCATGCTTATTTTAGGGGATACCGGAAGCGCCTGCATTTTAAATGAAAACGGCTTAATTATCGGCGACCGCAATCTCCAGAATGTAATAGACGGCAAAAACGTTTACGATTTATATCCTTCATCCAAAAATACAAAGATTTTTGATAAAGTACTTTCTTATCAGACAGGGTCCGCTTTGATAACCATGAACCATATAAAAACTATGCGGAATATGCTCCTGTTCCGAGAACAAACCGGGCTCTGCTTATCAATACACCCCAAAGAGAATTTATGTCATCCGTACTCCTTTCCATTTTACTGTCCGCATTATTTGCCTTATTGCTTCTGGTTATTGCAGGTGCGGTTATTGTACCGGTTTCCCAGAAAATTGGAACTTCTCTTTCAGCTGCAGCAGACCGTTTACAAAAGCTGGCAGAGGGACCGGCTTAAGCCTTGGTGCTTTATCAAAAGGAGATTACACTATCGAAATCCCGGATAATTTCAGTGGCGATTTCTCCTCTATCAGAATTTCAAAAAGCTTTCTTATGCCGTAATCGGACAGGTCAAAAAGGAAGATTCTGATATCATTATTGTGGAGTCGGAAGCCCGGCATGAATAAGCACGCTTTGCGGGCAGGCTCTCACGGTCACATTGTACAATTGTTTCAGCAGGGCCGAACCGTCACATCATGAAAAACAGGCCCCGTCACAGCCAGCTGTGACGGGGCCTTATTCTCCGGTAAAATATTGCAAACCATCATTTGGTTATCCCTTTTTACGGTTCATCTTTGCTACTGATTCTTTAATTTGTTTTGCAGCATTGCTTATTTCCCGATGAATGCCCGCTGACTGGCTTGCCAGATCTCCCATCTGTTTTGCCACCACTGCAAATCCTGCCCCGGCTACGCCGGCTCTCGCGGATTCAATAGAAGCATTCAGTGCCAGAATATTCTGTTTGGATGCAATACTCTCCAGCTCTTTGGTCTTATTATTGATTATGTCCACAGTATGAGTGGCTGTTTCCAGTTCCTCATCAAATAGATTAAGTCTTTTGCTGTTCCAATGTTTCATATACTCAAGGTTTACCACCTGATTCATAACATTGGCAAGCATATCTGCCGCTGCACGTATCGATTTTTCAGACCGGACAGGCACCTTTTTAAGCGCTTCCACATAATCATCAGGATTGATGGAAAGTTCCTTTGCAATTTCCCGGAATTTCTGTTCATCCGGTTCCACCGGCAGAACCTGTCCTCCGATTATCGCTCCTACCTTTTCACCCTCCACAATAATATCAGCTGCAAAATCCATCAGCCCCGCATGGCAGAAATAGGTTCCTTTGCATTCCGTATCGCATTTCACACACCTTCTCATTCCTTCAGTGCTGTTTCTGGTATACTTCATACAAAAGTCCGTAAAATTACTTCCTTCTGTTATGTATTTTCCATCTGCATCCACCGCAATTGCTGCAAGACCGGTAGCATTAGAAAATTGATCCTGAATGTCCTGAAGTTTTTTCAAATCCATAAATTCACTAATTTTCATCCTCAATCCCCTTCGGTTCATCTCTTAAGCCAGATTACGCCGTTCCTTTCATGACTGTTTTTGAAAAAATATCACTTCCTTATTGTCTTACATTTCTATGCATCATGTCAAGTTTTTCAGATGATTTTCTTAACTTTTTTATACACAATTAATAATAACTTATCCCGGATTCCGCAGCCACCTTTCATCCGCCACCAGGCATTTTATCTGTGTATACTCATTATCCGCAATTTCACTTCCTCTTTGAGCTGCATCACTGCCGTCTTCCTTTTTTCCCTTAAGTATAAAGGTATATAATTCCGGCAGTTCTTTAAGACAGGTAAAATCAAAATCTCCGCTGTATTCCAGTTCAAGATATTTCAGGGCAGAGCATTTTTCTATAACTTCCTCCGGTTTTACCGTATCCGTACCTTTGTTTGCAGCTTCCCCTTCTTCAATGCTGCTTTCCATTGAAAATATTGAACCTCCTTCTTTTTGATAGCCGCTTTCAATTAAATGCGGCATATCGTTGACGCTTAAAGTCAAAGACTCCAGCTTAGGAAGCTCGGTAAGCCATGCAAGCTCCGTCAGCTCCTCTTCTCCTGCAATGGAAATTTCTTCAAGATAGGGATCCCCACAGATTCCGCTTTCATCAGGATTAAGCGTCCGCACTGCAGTAATACTGTTCTACAATGTAGGTATTACCGTAGCAGACGCAGAAGTTGAGATAAACACACAGACACTTGTTGATCGATATGCAATTGATGTTGTGGGTGCGTATAACTGCATAAAGCTGGTCGATACCGGGGAATTTGCAGCGAAAAATGGTGCGATCTTCGTGACCGGTGGCGGTCTTGCGCTCCAGCCGTATGCTGGTTATCTGCCCCTTTCTATGGATAAGGCAGCGCTTCGAGCAATGGTACGGGCGCTTTCCCCTGTACTGAAAGAAAAGAGTATCTATCTCGGAACAGTACAGGTAACAGGAACAATTGGTTCAAATGATTTCTATTCGCCAAAAACGATTGCGGAAGAATTCTGGAAACTGTACACAAAACAGGAAACTTCCGAAATTGTTCACTAAATGGTAAGTACGACAAAGCAGATGAATAAAAAAATTATGATTTTGAACGGCGCTGCAAGAAAGAACGGAAATACTGCCAAACTGGTGGAGGCTTTTGCAGATGGAGCAAAGTCGTCTGGTAATCAATTAAAGACCTTTTATCTTGACGGTATGGACATTCACAGCTGCAAAGGCTGTCTGTGCGCCGACAGAGATTCTAAAAGTCCGTGCAGTCAAAAGGACGACATGGACAAAATCTATGCGGAATTTGAAGAAGCCGATGTAATTGTGTTTGCTTCCCCGATGTATTTCTGGACGATAACAGGCACATTGAAAACTGCGACCGACAGATTGTATGCAGAACTGGAATGTTTGGGCTATGGCAAGTTTTCCAAAAAGAGTGTGTTGCTGATGACAGCTGATGGCGGCGATTATTCACAAGCTGTAACATGGTATCGAACTTATGAAAGAAATCTCAGGTGGAGGAACTTAGGTGAGGTGCTTGGTAAAGGGAAAACCAGAGAAGCCTATCAGCTTGGCGCTTCCATTTAAGTAAGGAAAGGAACTAAATGTAATGGAACATATTACTTTGAATAACGGTGTTGAAATGCCGATTTTAGGTTATGGCACTTACCAGACGCCGCCGGGCATTACAGAGCGTTGCGTTTCCGATGTGCTTCGCATTGGCTATCGCTCGATTGATACCGCACAGTGCTATGAATGTCCAGACCATGATTTGTTTGCCCTTGAGTAAATCCAATCCTCATCAC
>CAZDPE010000179.1:0-3416 GCA_964507235.1 uncultured Lachnospiraceae bacterium | reverse complement strand
TTATTCATGACAATAGAAAGTTCGCAAAGCGTGCTTTCTATTGTTCATGACAATAGAAAGTTCGCAAAGCGTGCTTTCTATTGTTGGAAAAGAAAGAGCCTGTGACCTATTTTTCTTATGAAAAAGAAGGTTGTGAAGAATATGAAGATTATGATCCCTTTCTTTATTCCAAGCTGGCAGAAGGCCGTGAGGTTATGTGGGAGATTCTGCAAAACAGGGAGCTTTCTCTTGAAGTGCGCATGGAGCTGGCGCTGGGTCTTGCTCATGATATGCAGGTAAGAGTAAATAAGGGAAATCTGTTTGCGTGCGATGAATTGTTTGAAAAGTGCCGGAAGGCGGAAACAGTGGGATTCGTATTGCGGAAGCTTGAAAAAAACAGAATTTACAGGACGAAACGATATGCATATTCCAAGAAGCTTTTCAGAAATCTTTACCGTCTGGAATTGCTTCATGAAGAATGGGATTACCAGTTAGGAGAAGCGGATTACCTGCTGTACGGGCATGGAAGCTGGGGCTATGAAAAGCTTCATGAGGAATTTTCCGAATGGCTTGAAATCCATATGCCTGAATGGAAAATACAGTGTGAACAGCTTTTAGTATATTTTATTTATACATATTTCTGTGGGGCAGTTTATGATGGCAGGGTATACGCCAAGGCACAGATGGCAGTGGTCTGTGTCTGGCTTATTTATGAAATGCTGGCAGCAAAATGGCGCAAAAATGAAGGAATACTCGACCTTCAGGATGTAGTAATGACAGTTTATCTTTTCTCCAGGGAACTGGAGCATTCGGATGAAAATCTGGAGCTGATGGAGAAGATGATGGAGGAAACTGTTATTGTAAAAAAGAGGTGCGGATTTTTACCGGTTCACACATAATTTCTATACGCTCTGACGCCAAATCGGAAGCGTCTGTTAATTCCCATTTCCTTATTTCGCAAATCATATTAATTATCTCCTTTAACTTCGATTTCTCACAAGCTCATCGGCTCTGTGCTTGGGCTTGTGATGATTTTTTCCCTTAACGATTTGTACCTCTAACAGAATACCACAATCACACTCATATTTCTATCAAATTTCCATTAAACTGCTTCCTCCCCCCGCTTAGTCCTGCTCTAAAAGCTTCTGCAGCCGCTCACGCATTTCGGGGTATTTGGCAAGGCTCTCAAAGCTGTTTATCTTCCTTGTGGTGATAAATCTCTCTGCATTGCCGGCTGACTGCATGGAAGTCCGTAAAGGGTATCTGAAACGTCAGTAGAAGCAAAAGGTAAAATGCGGCAATGAATAATTTGCCAAACGATATAGAATCCAGTATAATGAATGCATAAATTTATCATAAAAATCAGGAGGCGGGTTATGAAAGATAACAGTGAATGCGGATACTGTCAGGGCGGAGAGTATCTTGCAAAATTCGGCATTAAAATATGTGATTTGGATGTGAGTCAGCTGATTCTATTCAAGGAGCAGAGCAAGCCGGGAAGATGTATTGTGGCGTACAAGGACCATGTCAGTGAAATTGTAGATATCAGTGATGAAGAAAGAAACCGTTTCTTTGCGGATGTGAACAGGGCTGCCAAAGCCATTCATGCGGCATTTCATCCGGATAAGCTCAATTACGGAGCATATGGGGATATGGGCTGCCATTTACATATGCATCTGGTGCCCAAGTATAAAGATGGAGATGAATGGGGAGGAGTCTTTCAGATGAATCCTGATAAGGTGTACTTAAGTGAAGATGAGTATGCTGAAATGACAGAAAAAATCAAGGCATGCCTGTAAAATGTGAGGATAAATGGAAAAGAAAAAGTCTATTGAAAACCTGGAGCGGATTCTTGCGGCGTTAGATGAAACTTACGGAGTAACCAAAGAGGGTTTTCATCATTTTGCGGATTGGCAGCTGCTTATGGCAATTATGCTCAGCGCGCAGAGCACTGACAAACAGGTGGATGAGGTACTTCCTTCTTTGTGGAAGAAATTTCCTACTCTGGAAACACTTTCAAATGCTAAAATAGAAGAGGTAGAGCAGGCAATCAGATCCATCGGTTTATATAAAAGCAAAGCGGCGAATATGAAAAAGTGTGCATATCAGTTACTTACTGGGCATGAGGGCAGGGCTCCCACATCCATAGAAGGACTTTTGACACTGGCAGGAGTAGGGCGTAAGACGGCTACGCTGTTTCTGGCGGATGCTTACGGCATTCCTGGTGTTACAGTGGATACCCACGTTTTTCGCATTTCTCACCGGCTCGGCTGGGCGGAAGGGAAAAATCCTGTTATTGTGGAACAGGAATTGATGCGGATACTGCCTGAGGAGCATTGGAACCGCATTAATTTTCAGCTGATTTACCATGGCAGGGAAATCTGCAGCGCCAGAAAGTGCCGCTGTGAAAACTGTATGCTGAATAAGTGGTGTGAAAAGAAGCTTTAAGGAAAAGATAAAGCGGTCTTATAAGTATAAAAATAGTTAATCCTTTTATATGATTTTTCATAGAATCGAAATCGGTTATGATATTCTAAAATACAAATGAGAGGGGTTGATTTTATATGCTGCGTATTGCAATTTGCGACGATGCGGCGGCTTATGGAGACCGGCTGGCTCAAACAGTGAAAAAATGGGCTATAGAGCGGCAGCTGAATATCCAGCTGAAAAACTTTATAAGCGGAGAGGAACTGCTTGTGGATATTGAATTTACAGGCTATTTCGACATTATCCTTATGGATATTGATTTAAAGGGCGGCATGAACGGTATTGAAACCGCCGGAAGAATTAAGAAAATCTATGAACACTTCTGTTTAATTTTTATTTCCCAGTATGACAATTATTATAAAGAGGCCTTTCGGGTATATCCGTTTCAATATCTGGAAAAAACCACGACAAAAAGCCGGCTGATTGAAATTCTGAATCAGGCGGTGGACAGATACAGGTATCTGCAGGAAATTTTTGTATTTCGGTTTAAAGGGATTACTTACAGTATCAGGCTTCATGAGGTGCTTTATTTTGCCAGTGATAAAAGAGTAATACGAATATGCATGGAAAACGGAACGGAATATGTTTTTTATGAAAAGCTGGATGAAATTGAGAAAAAACTGAAAAAATATAATAATCATTTTATCAGAATCCATAAATCATATCTGGTAAACGGAAGACAGGTAGAGATGTATCATCCCAAATATGTGAAAATGAGAAATAAGCAGATACTGCCCGTGAGTGTGGATAAACGCAGCAGCCTGATGCATTTTCATATGGAGATGATGGAGATATTTGAATAAAAATTACATTGGGAAAGGCTATTTATTACATTTGTATAAGAACGGGGAAAAATTAATTATAATGGAAAAGTCGGCAATCAGTAAATCTGTAAAGTGCGTACGCAATAATCTGAAATGGGCAGGGGAAACCCTGCTCATTGTCTTTTT
>CAZDPE010000178.1:0-3450 GCA_964507235.1 uncultured Lachnospiraceae bacterium | reverse complement strand
CCCTTGGGGCGCTTCAATTTCCATGCCCCGCTGCTTGCGGCGGGGTTATTGACTCTTGCAAAATAAACAAATATGCGGCGTATGTTCCTGAAATAACTATACAATATTATAATTAAAAACGAAAGAAGAAAGGCAAAATAGGAAAAATATTACAACATTTTGTTTCGGAAATTCTATTTTTTTGTAATATAAATCCCCCTATAATTATTTTGTAATTGCAATATTGCAAAAAGGAGGGGATGCAATGGGAAGAAAGAAAAAGGAGTATTTGGAAAGCGTTATTTTTACCGCACCGGCAGTTTTTCTGGTCTGCGTTGTTTTTTATATTCCTTTTTTAATGGGCATTTATTATTCCATGACCAAGTGGAATGGAATTGCCAAGGAGCCTGTCTTTACAGGACTTGATAATTATAAAGCGCTGATTGACAAATCATCCGGGTTTATAACAAGTATGGGCTTTACTATAAGATATACCATATTGTTTATGATACTGGCCAATGTTTTTGCTCTGGCTATTGCAGCCGCATTATCCCATAAGTTCAGGGGAGTAAGCGTTGTCCGCAGTATGTTTTTTATTCCTTATATTATGAGCATGACGATTGTGGGATTTATCTGGAAATTTATTTTTTCTCAGGGGTTTGCGGCATTATATGAAAAAACTTCTCTGGGATTTCTGGACTGGAGCTGGCTTGGGAGCAGCAAACTGGCGTTTTATTCGGTGGTTTTTGTAGGGGTATGGCAGTCCCTTGGCTTTTACATTGTGCTTTACATAGCGGGCCTGCAGGCGGTACCCACAGATGTGCTGGAAGCGGCCACAATTGACGGAGCAGGAAATTGCAAAAAGTTTTTTATGGTAACGCTGCCTCTGTTAAAGCCGTCGATTATTACCTGTGTTTTTATGTCCCTTACCAATTCGCTTAAAGTATTTGATATTATACTGGCATTGACAAAGGGAGGCCCGGGGGACGCTACTTACAGCGCCACCATGGATATTTACAGGGAAGCCTTCCAGCGGAATAATTACGGACTTGGTTCTGCAAAGGCAATTGTATTTTTTGTCATTGTGCTTGTTATTACCCAGCTGGTAATGAAGGTTATGAACCGTGAGGAAAAGGTCAGTGTGAAGAAGAAAGGCGGGATAAAATGAGCCTGAAGCGGAAAAGAAAAATCAAAAGGTCAATTTTAATTATCATTATGATATTGCTTGCGCTTGTTTATGTATATCCTATTTTTCTGATGTGTATTAACGCCGTTAAGCCCTTCGGAGAGGTGGTTACGGATGTAATTAAGCTGCCAAGTACGGTTGAATGGGGAAATTTCTCATATGTAATAGAAAAAATGCAGTATGGAAAGCTGTTTTTGAATACTGCCGAAATTACGGTAATTGGAATTGCCGGCATTATCCTGTTCTCTTCTCTGGCCGCCTATATTCTGGACAGAAAAGAAAACAAATATACGAAAATTGCTAGAACAATTATTACCACGCCCATGCTGATTCCCTTTCAGACGATTATGATATCGCTGCTTAAGGTTATGACTACAATTCATTTTTCGGGAAGTAAAATCGGTCTTGGAATCCAGTATTGGGGATTTGGAATTCCGATGGCAACCTTTATTTTTTATAATTTTATGAAAACGATTCCGGGAGAAATCGATGAAAGTGCATTTATTGACGGTGCGGGAACCTTTAAGACTTACGGGTTTGTCATTTTCCCTTTGCTGAAATCGGTTACTTTTACGGTTATTGTTATTGATGTTATGTGGATTTGGAACGATTTCCTGCTTCCCCTGCTTATGGTGAATGGTTCCAACGATACCAAAACGCTGGTGCTTTCAGCATACAGCTTTGTAGGTCAATTTAATACGCAGTGGCATTATGCCATGGCGGCAATGGTTCTGGCAATTCTGCCTTCGGTGATTATTTTTGCTTTTCTTCAGAAATATATCGTGGAAGGCGTTGTAGCGGGAGCGGTAAAAGGATAAAGATTTTAAGCTGCATCCGTTTAAAAAAGAAAAGGAGAGAAAAGTATGAAAAAGAAACTACTGGCAACATTATTGTGCGCAGCGTTGACTGTAACAGTCCTGGCAGGCTGTGGAGGAAGTTCAGGCAGCGGTGACAGTGCGGCTCAGACAGAGGAAACAAAAACAGAAGCGGAAACGGCGCAGGCTGAAAGTGAGGCAGAAACCTCCGGGGACGAGGAAGATGTTGAAATATATATGTTCATCAGCAGTCCGGAATATGCAGATGTTATTAATGAGCTGATTGCAGAATACAAAACTGTAAAGCCTAATGTTACCATTAACTATGAAACAACACAGAACGATTATCCTACTATGTTAAAGGCGAAGCTGAATGCGGGTGAATGTCCGGATATTTTTGCTTCAACAGCCGGAAAGGAAATCGAAACTTATAAGGAATATTCTTATGATTTGACAGGACAGCCGGTTCAGGAGGCTATGCTTCCTGCTATTCAGGCATCCATGGTGGACGCTTCAGGAAACGGATGCTATGCTTTCCACTATGTAGGAGATCAGTACGGCATTATTTATAATCAGGATTGTCTTGATGCGGCAGGAGTTACCAGCCTTCCCAAGACATTGGATGAACTTGAGGAATGCTGTGAAAAACTGCAGGCAGCAGGAATTCAGCCCTTTGCATGCGGCTGGGCAGAATGGTGGGTATTTAAACAGAGCTTAATTCCTTTCCTGACAGAATCAGTGGATAATTATGCTGCTTTTGTAAATGATATGGAATCAGGCTCAGATTCTTTGACCAATCATGAGATGATGAATGAAAATATGTTCCGGTTTGTGGATATTGTAAAAGCCAACTGTGAATCCAAGCCGCTGGAATCCGACCTGGCTTCCATGCAGGCAGCTTTGGCAACAGGAAAAGCAGCTATGGGACTTGGTATGGGACCCTGGGCTGAGGCTTCCCTTCTTGCCATTAATCCGGATATGAATATCAATTACGGCGGATATCCGGTAGGTGACGACCCTGCCCAGTGTCAGATTGCGGCAGGAGCAAGCCAGGCTCTTCGTGTAAATAAGGATTCAGAGCATTTGCAGGAGGTTCTTGATTTTATTAATTGGTGGTTTACTTCAGATTACGGACGGAATTGGCTGTCAGTAACTGTCGGCGGAGTTCCTTCTATTGATACAAACGGAGTATATTCCAGTGTTATGGTACAGCTTTCTATGGAAGATATGGCAGCAAATGGTGCAGGAAATGTCGGTACAACTTATTCTTCCGATGCATTCTGGCAGTCATTCGGTGAAAGCTTCCAGTCTTATGTGGAAGGAAGTGCAAGCAAGGAAGATACGATAGCCAAGATTGAGAAGGACTGGAAAGAAATTGACGGTGCGGATCAGTAATCAGTTATAAAATAGGATGTGTATCGAAGAGGAGTGTTTAGGGCAGAGATTTTTATCTCTGCCCGTTTTTTGATT
>CAZDPE010000177.1:0-3455 GCA_964507235.1 uncultured Lachnospiraceae bacterium | reverse complement strand
TGAGAATGATGCAACTACAGGTTCTCTATATTATGCATATTATAACCTGTCGCAAAAAGATTTAGTTTTTTTTGAGTCACTTCCAATAAAGATGGAACTTGAATTTGAAAATTTGAAACCAATTACAATATGTCATGGTTCTCCTCTAAAAGTAAATGAAAAGCTGTTACCGGAGGATGAAAATACATTTTCAATTATGGAAAGGAATGAAAATAATTATATTCTATGCGGACATACCCATATACAGGGAACTATAGTTTATAATGGAAAAGTTGTATTAAATGCTGGTGCAGTAGGATTCCCTTTATATGGAAACGGGAAAACTCAATTTATGATATTACATGGAACAAGTGAAAAATGGGATCATGAGTTTATCAATTTATCATATGATATAGAAAAAGTTGTTGAAGACTTACATACCTCCGGATTATATGAAAAATCTCCATATTGGTGTAAAGTATCGGAAAATCTATTAAGAACAGGTGAAACATCGCATGTAGAAGTTTTGACAAAGGCAATGGCGATATGCAAACAAAAATATGGAGAATGTATATGGCCGAATGTGCCGGAAGAATGTTGGGAACAGGCAGTCAGAGAAATGATAGGAAGATAATACGATAAGGAAGGGATAAGAGGAAAGCCATGAGAATGTATGACCTGATTATGAAAAAAAGGAACGGAGGCAGTCTGTCCGGGGAAGAAATCAGATTTATGATTGAGGAATATGTAAAAGGTGAAATCCCCGATTATCAGATGTCAGCCATGATGATGGCTGTTTACTTTGTGGGAATGAATGAGGAGGAAACTCTGCATCTGACCATGGCTATGGCGGAAAGCGGAGAAATGCTGGATTTGTCTTCCATAAAGGGCGTGAAGGTGGATAAGCACAGTACCGGAGGCGTGGGAGATAAGACTTCTCTGGCGCTTACGCCTATGGTGGCCGCCTGCGGCGTAAAAATAGCCAAAATGAGCGGCAGAGGCCTGGGACATACGGGAGGAACCATTGATAAGCTGGAAAGCTTTGAAGGCTTTTCCACAGATATTTCCACACAGCAGTTTATTCGCAATGTGAACGATATCGGAATAGCCATTATGGGGCAGACAAAAGAACTGGCTCCGGCCGACAAGCTTTTATATGCGCTTCGGGATGTAACGGCAACCGTCGATAACAGGTCCCTGATTGCTTCCTCCATTATGAGCAAAAAGCTGGCAGCCGGAGCAGATGCCATTGTGCTGGATGTAAAGACGGGAAGCGGCGCATTTATGAAAGAGGAAAAGGATGCCTTTGCGCTGGCTGAGGAAATGGTATCAATCGGCAAAAATGCCGGAAGAAAAATGATGGCTGTGATATCTGATATGGACCAGCCTCTCGGCAATGCGGTAGGAAATGCACTGGAAGTAAAAGAAGCGATTGCCACCCTGCGGGGAGAAGGACCGGAGGATTTTACAGAACTTTGTATGACCCTTGGGAGCTGTATGCTTCAGACATCAGGAATTGCAGAAGATGAAGCGCAGGCAAGAAATATGCTTATGAAGGTAATAGAGGACGGAAGCGCTCTCCGTAAGCTGGCTGAATTTGTGAAAGCCCAGGGAGGAAATGAAGAAATGGTATATCATCAGGAGCGTTTGCCGGGAGCATGTATAGTATCGCCTGTACTTTCACCGGTAGAGGGATATATTAACAGAATAGTCTGCGATGAAGTGGGAATCTGTTCCCTGATCCTGGGCGGCGGCAGGGAAACCAAGGAAAGCAGCATTGATTTATCAGTTGGAATTGTACTTCAAAAGAAGGTAGGCGATTTCGTTAAAAAGGGAGAAATCCTCGCTTATATCCATGCTAATGACGAAAAAAAGAAGAGGATATGTGAGGAAAGGCTTCTTAAAGCATATCGGATAGGAGATGAAAGAAAAGAGGAAGGTCCGGTTATTCTGGGAGTATTAAAATAGGTATAGGAAAAGTTTTTTTATCATATAGTATGGTATGATGAGAAAAATAAAAAACACTCCCAGGACACAACTTCATAAAGGAAAGGAACTGATGGTGGAATCCCTGAAACTTCCCAAAGATTCCATGCTGGGGGCTTCTATTATTACTGTTACCGGAAATGCCGATGTTTTTGTGGAAAACTATAAAGGGATTTTAGAATATTCAAATGAATGTATTCTGCTCCAGGGTAAGAACTGTAAAATAGAATTAAAAGGAAAAAGGCTGAACATCGTATATTATACCAATGAAGATATGAAAATCTGTGGGTGCATTGAAAGCGTGCGTTTCATGTAAAGAGATTGCTTGCATAAAATACAGATGTAGGAATTAATTTATTATTGCAGAGGTGGCAGATGTTACAGGCAATCCGGTATTTAAAAGGATATTTATCCATTAAGGTATGGGGATTTTCCACAGAACGTTTTATAAATTTGTGCGGGAATCGCAATATTATTTTGTGGGATATTGAAAATCATGGTGATTATTATACCATGTGTATCAGCCTGAAAAGCTTTTATCAGTTAAAGTCAATTACAAAAAAGACGGGAACCAGGGTAGTCATAACAGGGCGTTATGGACTGCCTTTTCTTTCCTTAAGAATGAAAAAAAGGAAAATATTTATTGCAGGTTTGTTGGGAAGTCTGTTGTTTTGGATTTGGATGGCAGGTTTTATCTGGAATATTGAAATCCAGGGAAATTATTATGTGACAAGTGATGTTTTTCAGGATTTTCTTAAGGAAAGCGGCATAGAAGCCGGCATGAAAAAGAAAAATATTGATATAGAAGAGTTGGAAAAGGCCATACGGAACGAATATAATATTGTCACATGGACATCAGCGCGGATAGACGGTACAAAGCTGATTATACAAATAAAAGAAAATGATTTGCTGCAGAGCGAAGAGGAAAATGAGAAGGAAACAAAGGAAGAGGAAGGCTATGATTTGATAGCCGATAAAGACGGAATCGTGGTGAGCATTATTACAAGAAACGGCATTCCAAAAGTAAGTGAAGGCACTGAGGTTAAAAAAGGAGATGTGCTGGTTGAGGGCTGTATTCCCATCTATAATGAGGACACCACAGTAAAGCGTTATGAATATTGCGTGGCAGATGCGGATATTCTTTTAGCATGTCAATATGAGATGACCGATGCTCTGGCAGAATCATACGAAAAGAAAGTATATACGGGCAGGGAAAGAAATCAGAGATATGTGATGATTTGCAGCCGGAAACTGCAGCTTCCGGTTCTGGGAAAAGAATTTGAGGAATTTGATGTAATTGATGAAGAAAAGCAAATCAGTCTTTTTGGAGGATACCTGATTCCGGTATATTTTGGACGCAATTCAGTGAGAGAATATGTGAAAGAAGAGAGGATTTATACAAAAGAAGAAATTAAGAATAAGTTTGAAATGAAAATTCAAAAATTTATACAAACTTTAGAGGAAAAAGGGGTACAAATTATAGAAAAAAA
>CAZDPE010000176.1:0-3623 GCA_964507235.1 uncultured Lachnospiraceae bacterium | reverse complement strand
TTCCCTGGATAAAGCTGCGGATCGTAAGGATAATCATAATTACTATCACGATAATGATTACGCATATGGCGGCCAGCCTGAATGGTCCGAAATCTTTTTTTGTACCGCTTTCATGCGGCTGGGCCCGTTGTTCAGGCTCCGGTTCAGGCGTAGGTGCCGGTTCCATGACGGATATATATTTACCATAAACAAAACCTGTCTGACCCTCAAAATCAATTCTATACCATCCGTCGCTGCTTTTTCCGCTAATGGCAATCATATCCTTCGCTCTCACCGTTCCGATAATATCATAAGAAGTGGCAGGGCCTGAGCGCACATTTACATCACTGATTACCTCTCCCTCGGCTGTCATTTCTGTTACGGTGTATTCATTTTCTGCAAATACTTTCGTGGGAAAAAGGATTACAAGCAAAAAGACTGCTGCAGAAAGCATTGTAATTTTTAAACTGACTTTATTTTTCATATAATACTTTTAATTCCCTTCTGCATATTTCCTGAAAGCGGTTTGAGCATACCGCTCTCAAGTTCTATAATTTCTCCGTTACTTGTCCTGAAATTTCTGGACATCTCTTCAAAAGGCTTCTCATAAATATAGGAAAGCAGCGCCATAATCACCGCGCTGTGAACCACAACCAGAACATTTTCTTCTTCTGAAGAAATGTGGGATAATACCGGTACTACCCTTTGCAGTACCTGCTCATAAGACTCTCCCTCCGGCGGAACTTCATAACGCCTGTTGTTATACCATTTCCGGTACTCATCAGGGAAAAGCTCCCGCACCTGCTTCCAGGTATATCCTTCCCATCTGCCAAGATTCACTTCCTGTATTCCTTTAAGCGCCTCTGTTTCAACCAAAAGCACCCGTGCTGCAATTTCCGCCGTTTCACGGGCACGCTGCAAATCACTGGAATAAATTTTTCTTATGGAAATACCTTTATCCTTTATGGAGGCTGCTAATTCAAAAGCCTGCTTTTTACCTGTTTCATTTAAAGGAATATCCGTATGTCCCTGAATCAGCCCCTTCAGATTCCAGTCCGTTTCCCCATGCCTTGCCAGATAAACAGCCATAAGTAAATTTCCTCCATAATTCTACAAATATATCTTAGAAAACGCAATATTACAACAACTATATCTTACCATATTCATCAGTTTTTTCCCATTCCCTTTTTATCAGAAGCAAAAATTTGTTATGCCGCTGCCCGTTGCTGTCTTGTAACTATTGCACAATGTTATAGTCTTTATATATGGTACAAATCGCCGAATTTCCGCACTCTTTTATCATGGTTCTGACATTTTTTCGAAAATTGTGGTATACTAAAAAACATAGGAGGTATCTTATGTTCAAAATTGGTGATTATGTAGTTTGCGGAAATAACGGAATTTGCAGCGTGCAGGACATTACTACGTTAAACATTACTGGTATTGACAAAAACAGAAAGTATTATCTTTTAAAGCCTGTTTTTCTTTCCGGCAGTACCGTGTATATTCCTGTGGATACGGCTGATGAAGCGATGAGAAAGGCTGTTTCAAAAGAGGAAGCTCTCACCTTTATCCATTCTATTCCTGACATTCCTTTGATTCCTCTTGCTGATGAAAAGACTCTTGAAAAAACATATAAAGAATATATGCATCAGAACAGCTGTGAGGGCTGGCTGAAGCTGATTAAAACTATTTATTTCCGAAAGGAAAAAAGAATTTTAAAGGGATGTAAAGTAACTGCCGTGGACAGCCGCTATTTTAAACTGGCCGAAGATTTTCTTTACGGAGAACTTTCTGTAGCGCTTGATATGTCCAGAGATGAAGTACGGGACTTTATTGTGCAGACAATAGAACAATAATTTAATATTTCTTTTATAACAAAACCCGCCGTACGGCGGGTTTTTAACTGCTTACTTTTCTTTATTTATATACCACAGCGGCAAGCCCACGGTTACCATGCCGCCAATTATATTTCCGATAGTGACCGGGATTCTTAAATAAAAAGTTTGGAATATTCAGGACTGCTATCTGCTGCGCTGTATAGCCGTACTATTCCATTGCCATCTGTACATAAGAAGGATTCAGCTTTGCAAAAAGTCCTGCTGTAATATAATACATATTGGCAACACAGTGCTCATAGCCTCCTGTTACAAACAGCATAATAACAAAGAAGGATACAAGAAGCTTTCCTTCAATATAAATGCCGGCCCCCACGCCGGTTCCGATTGTAATATAAATAACACAGCTTTTATCCTTAGCCTGCCCGAAAGTGACCTCCCAAAGCACAGAACCGTTTACATCCGTATCAAACCCCACAGGACAGCCGAGAGCTTCTTTAAAGGCCCCACAATATTGTAATCGGCCCATGCAGGCTTGGGCGTGCTGGTAATATATCCGTAAGTCTTTGACCTCTTATCCGGATCGATAGGGCCAAAGCAGCCGATCCCCAGCGCATCGATTTTCTTTTCTTTATAGTAAGCGATCAGCTTCGGTATGGTAATTTCAGGGGTCTGTGTGGGAATAGAAACCTGCCCAAATATTTCTCCCTTTTCATTGCCCACGGCACATACCATTTTCGTGCCTCCTGCCTCCAGAGCGCCAAGTACCATAATCATCTTCCATTCTTTCCTTTATCTACTGATTCCTTTTCAGCTTTTCTATCTCCTCCTGCAACTCCTGCAGCTTATCCATTGCTTTTTGAAGATCGCCGGAATTTTCCCTGTTCTTCTTCTGTTCCTCCTCTTCCTGCTGCTTCTTTTGCAGGTATCCTGTCACGCAATCAGGCTGGGCGATAGGCTCATCCTCAAAATACTTGGGATCAATATGAAGCTGATAATCCTCTTCTCTTATCACTATGGTTTTAGGATCAACCTTTACCGTTTCTGATTTAACAGGCTGTTCCTGCTTCGGCTTTTTCCTTCCGGTCTGTATTTTTCCGTTCTTGCCCTTTCCTAAAGCTCTCTCCTTTTCATTTTTTGCATCCGCATCATCGTCCTCATCATCTTCATCCTCGCCGTCATCGTCATCCTCCATATCTTCCTCCGTCTGACGTATGCTCCTCAGCGTAAGGAAAATCATTACGATGATCACTGCAATGATCACCACAGCAGCTGCCGCCTTCAAAACACGGAAATCAAAACGGACGCCTTTTTCCCCGAATCCTGCCGCTTCTTCCCCCTGTTCTTCCACTGCAGCAGTATGCTCGGTTCCTCTGACACCGCAGAAATAACAGTCATATATTGCCCGTAAATAAATCCTTCCGCTCCCTGATATTCGATCCGGTACCAGCCGTCATGGCTTTGCCCCGTAACCGTAACAATATCGCCTTCTCTTACGGTTCCGATCTTTTCATAATCGGTACCCGGTCCCTTTCTTACATTTACATCACTTATAATCTCACCCTGGGCTGTCATCTTTGTTATCGCTGCTTCGTTGTCCGCCAGAGCCGTCACGGGAACACTGAAAGTCAATAACCCCGCCGCAAATACCGTCATAATATAAGTCAAATACTTTTTCATAAGAATACTTGTTTTACGTTACTATAAAATTTCCTTTCACAACTCTTTACGATAGTATAACATGTTTACATCAGTTCAGACACCCCTTATCAATGGACGACAAGCAGACCAGTTAGTATATAACTG
>CAZDPE010000175.1:0-3647 GCA_964507235.1 uncultured Lachnospiraceae bacterium | reverse complement strand
CATTCCGTGTACAGTTTAACAGCGCAATCGGACCTTACAAGGGAGGCTTAAGATTACATCCCAGCGTAAATCTTGGTATTATTAAGTTCCTCGGATTTGAACAGATTTTCAAAAACTCTCTGACAGGACTTCCTATCGGCGGCGGTAAGGGCGGTTCTGATTTTGACCCTAAGGGAAAATCAGACAGAGAAGTAATGGCGTTCTGCCAGAGCTTCATGACAGAGTTAAATAAATACATAGGAGCTGATACAGACGTTCCTGCCGGCGATATCGGTACAGGAGCCAGAGAAATCGGTTTCATGTATGGTCAGTATAAGAGAATTAAGGGAGTATATGAAGGCGTATTAACAGGTAAAGGATTATCCTATGGCGGTTCCCTTGCAAGAACAGAAGCTACCGGCTATGGTCTTTTATATTTAACAGATGAAATGTTGAAATGCAACGGTCATGATATTAATGGTAAGACTGTTGTTATTTCCGGTTCAGGAAATGTTGCAATTTATGCCTGCCAGAAGGCACAGCAGTTAGGTGCAAAGGTTGTTACTGTATCTGATTCCACAGGCTGGATTTATGATCCGGAAGGAATTGATGTGGCTCTTCTTAAGGAAGTTAAAGAAGTTAAGCGTGCAAGACTGACAGAATATGCAGCTGCAAGACCCAGTGCAGAATATCATGAGGGCAGAGGCGTATGGAGCATTAAGTGTGATGTAGCGCTTCCTTGTGCAACACAGAATGAACTTTTACTTGATGACGCAAAGGCTTTGGTAGCAAATGGATGTATTGCAGTGGCTGAAGGCGCTAACATGCCTACTACTATTGAAGCAACAGAGTACTTACAGGCTAATGGCGTATTATTTGCACCCGGTAAGGCTGCAAATGCAGGTGGCGTTGCTACCTCCGCACTGGAAATGAGCCAGAATGCAGAAAGACTCAGCTGGACATTTGAAGAAGTTGACAGCAAGTTAAAGAATATCATGGTTAATATCTTCCATAATCTTGATGATGCTGCTAAGAAATACGGCATGGAAGGCAACTATGTAGCAGGTGCTAATATTGCAGGCTTCTTAAAGGTTGCTGATGCTATGACCGCTCAGGGTATTGTATAAGGTATAATTATTCAAAAAATGGAATCCCGCACATTGCCGGAAACGGCATAAGTGTGGGATTTTCTTCTTTTTCGAGAGAAATTCAGATTGTCGAAACATACTAATTATAATACACTGCTAACATGAGAAGCAATCGAATACAAGTTTAGCCAAGCTAAAGCTGGCGGCAGCCTCCCATACCTGAAGAAGAGGGGAGGTGGTGCTGATGGATACATACGAAGTTTTGAGCCTGTTATTTTTGGGCGGTTCGTTTCTGATAGCACTGCTTGCCTATATAGATAGGAACAACAAGCGAAAATAAATAAGCCACCTATGCCTTAGCCGGACAGGTGACTTATTTTAATCATCTTACGAGGCTACCACTTTGTAGGCGGTTGCTTCTCTTTATGTTTATTATAGTATGCTGCGGATAAAGTTTCAAGAAGAAAAATAAAAATAGTTGATGTACGTTGATGTAAGTGTGCGTAAGAGCAAGATGGTAGTATACGCGTAATATACAAAATGGTCTGACGGGTTATGTGCTGCTTGTCATGATAATTGAAAATGTAACGGGAATGATGTTTGAGCGATATCTGAAAGACAATATTTTTGACGTATGTGAAATGAAGTCAACAGGGTATTATGAACTGGATAGATTGCCGGCGAAATGTGCAAATAACTATATTTACTGTGCAGAAGCAAAAGATTAAAAGCTTTATTTCAGAATATAACCCTAACAATAATATTATCTCTGTTTTGGTAAGTAATTACGGAGATAATGTGTGGAGAAAAATGAGGGAAATTAGAGAAGAACTTTATAAATATTGATATTTGTGATGGCAGGCGTTCAGGAAAGACTACCTGCCATTATTGCGTTTTGTGGAAAAGAGCTCGTTGTTAGTATTTCAAATTTGGAGTCGAATTGGGTATGTTATAATTGTGTAGATGCAAATATGACAAAAGAGGAAAGGTTTTTCAGAAATAACTGCTTATTATATAGGTGTAGCTACAACAAAGAAACGGAAAGGAGTGTTGGCGTGTACAGAGAAATTATACAGGATAGCATTGATTATATCGAAGATAACATCAAGTGTGATATTTCTGCCGGGGAATTAAGCGAAAGAGCCGGATTTTCATTATATCATTACTATAGATTATTCCAAACAGCGGTAGGAATGCCGGTTATGCAATATATTCTGCGGAGAAGGCTGTTGAATGCAATTTATGAGATAAGCTGTGGGAATAAGATGATTGATGTTGCTTTGATATATGGATTTGAAACACATGCCGGTTTTTACAAAGCGTTTGTCCGTGAATTTGGATGTACACCTGCACAGTATCAAAAACAATATAAGGTAAAAAAGCCATATAGAATTGATATTTTTAAGGAGGAACATATCATGGTTACACATAAAAAGGCAGCAGGAATTTTGAAATTATGGGGATTAGAAAATGAAAATATCTCTGATATATACTATGAAGGAAGCGGTAATAGAAATGAATCGGCATTTTACGCAGGGAATGATTATGTAATAAAATTTTCAGCGAATCTCGGTAAGTTGAAAAGTCACATAACAATCTCGAAGGCGTTAGAAAATGCAGGCTTATTTGCAGCAACACCTGTGAAAACGCTTGCAGGAGAAGAGTATGTTGCGGATGGAGAATTATATTTTTGCTTAACAAAACGTTTGGCAGGACGCCAGCTCAAAACCGCGGATATGTATGAAGATGACTTCATCGGAAAAGCACGTTTTGTTGGGGAAGTAGTAGGACAGCTCAGTAATGCATTAGCAGATGTCGATGTATTGGTTTCTGAAACTAACATTTATGAGAGCGTCATGAATTGGGCTATTCCACAGCTGAATGGAAAGATTAAGGTGCCGGAACAAGTTTTTCGGGATTATAAAGAAATCTTTGGAAAACTCTATTTTGTGCTTCCCAAACAAGTGATTCACAGAGATCCGAATCCGGGAAATATAATCGTAGCAAAGGATAAGTGGGGATTTATCGATTTTGAATTGAGTGAACGTAATGTTCGAATTTTTGATCCTTGCTATGCAGCAACAGCAATTTTGTCAGAAAGTTATGAAGCAGGAGATGAAGCTAAATTATCGAAGTGGATTCAGATTTGTAAAAATATCATTTATGGATATGATGATGTTGTAAAGCTAACGGAGGAAGAGAAAAAGCCGTACCGTATGTTGTTTTATCAAATCAGTTGATTGCACTCGCCTGGTTCGAAGGGAAAGAAAAGTTTCAGGAGTTATACGAAACCAATAAAATGATGACAGAGTGGATTGTTTCTGTGTGGTCAGAGTTAAGTATTGAGTAAAAACTGATAGTAAGCAAAGAGCTGCAGATTGTTTTTATGCATGCAAAGTTATGGCTGTATTATTGCATCCAATTTCTCCAGATGGATGTGAGATGTTCCGGGAATATAAGGTTGAAAAAGAATAGTAGAGGGAATCCATTCCCTTAATCGCATCACAAATAAACCATCTTTCGGTGAATGAGTTGTTCCAGCTCTGCTTTCCGGGATTCAAGGTCTTGTAGATGTTCCTT
>CAZDPE010000174.1:0-3678 GCA_964507235.1 uncultured Lachnospiraceae bacterium | reverse complement strand
GTAATCACTTTGTTACAAATGCCTGTTTGATGCTGTCATAGTGGAGAAAGCTTCCCCGCTGCGCCAATTTCCGGATCTCCTCCGCCGTTGCCAGCTTAAAGTCCAGTGCCTCCGTCTCCTGCAGCTTGACATCGCTTTCCTCAAAGTCCTTAACAAAGCGATAGACATCCGCAAAATAGTTGTTGCCTTCGCCGGGATTCTCTCTGTGATATGTAAAAAGGTATCCGCCCTCACAGCCGGTCACGTCAAGACCCGTTTCCTCCAGGATCTCCCTTTTTACCGCATCGGCCGAATCCTCTCCTGCCTGTGCGGCTCCGCCTGAAACCTCCCACCAGCCTGGCGCCCATGCTTTTGTCATGACCCGCTGCGTGATCAGGAATCTTCCGTCCGGTCTCACCACTACGCCGAGCACTGTCAAATGATATTCTCCTTCTTTAAGATGCCAGTCGTTACGTTTCATGGTCCGTCCCGTCCTTTGCTTGTTACTGTCATAAATATCCCAGAATTCCATAATTTCCTCCATTCAGAATTGTTATGATCTGCAGGTTGCAGACGGCACGGTAATTCCATATCCCGTATTCGGTCTGATCCCCGCATATGCCGCATCCGCAGCAAATATGAGCAGCATTATGATACTGGCTGCAATGCGCGCCTTCCGCGGAATCCTCTTAATTATCCTCTCATAAAAAGGCATAAAAAGACAGATAAGCAGAGTTCCTCCGATCCCAAAGGTACACGCGCCAAGAAGACAGATCCGTCCGTTTACATTCAGAAAATGATCACTGTAATCCCACCATCTGACTCTCCAGTGCGCTTCCAGAAACCAACCAGTAAAATATTCAAGCAGGGAACAGACAATCAGTGAAATGCCGAACACCAGCCACGGCTTTTTTCTGAAACGATTTAAAAGAAAATACAGAAATATTCCTCCTGTACCGTAAACGGGCAGATAAGGCCCTTTATATACGCCTCTGTTGATAAAGGCGTGCTCCGTAAAGAAATAAAGGAGCACCTCCCACAGCCAGCCTGCAAAAGCCACCGTAAAAAACAGGATGCAATAAAAATCAAAGCTTTGAAAATTCTTTCTCTCTTTCATAAGATATAGAATCTCCTTCCGCTGTCTTTTTATTCTCTCAGCTCCTGCTGCCGTCCGGACATAATGCCGGGAAAACGGCTGCCTTTTACTCCTTAGTCTTACGTACGGTCAGCCCTTCCGTATCATACATTACCCTTGCATGATTCTCCTGCAAAAGCTTTCTGCTTATGAGATTCCCACTTTTCTTATCATAAGCATTCAAAAAAATCTTTCCGTTCCGGTAGACGCCATCCTGCTCCTCAGAAAAGAATTCTTCCTCACAGACCACATGATAACTGAGCGGAAGCGGACTTTCACACCGAAGTTCTCCGCAAAGGTGGGTTTCCGTCACCCACACAAGGATCTGAAAGGTCTGATCCGTATCATTTCTGAAGCAGTAATCCAGATAATTATACATGATCGAAGTGCCTGTTCCGAAGGGAACCTGTCTTCCATAATCAGGAAACAGATCATATCTGTCGTGATGATGCCGTTCCGTAACGGTAAGCGGGGAATGCAGAGCCATCCAGTGTATCAGGTTCGTAAACTGGCACATACCTCCACCTGTCCCTTTTCCTGTTTTGCCGCAGCTGATCACAAGCCCCTGCCTGTACCCCTTTTTCCTGCTTGTCTTTCCTACAAGCTTCCAGAAAGAAAAGGTTTCTCCCGGCCGAATCATGATTCCGTTAACTTTGGGAGCTGACAGAACAAGATTTACCGCTTTATTTTCCTGCAGCTCAGAGTCTACATTTCCAAGCGCTCTTCTGATCAAAGATTTATGCTCATACACAAGTACGGGAAGCTTTTCTTCCTGCTTTTTCCTCGCAAAATGCTTTCCGGAAAAAACATTTCTCAAATGCCTGAAAACACAGCATTTCAAAACAGAAATCTCATAGCATAAAGGATGTATTTCACAAAACAGCTTTCGCGGCATTTCTTTTCTCCTGTCATTCTTATTATCCATAATACATGAAAACCGTCAAAAAAGCCAGTTGCTATTGCCACTTTCAGTCATACATGCTATTGTAAACAGGTATCGGGGATTAATGATAAGGAGTGGCACATGAATTTTGTTTATGAACCTGCCATGCAGGAATATATGATAAAAAAGGGAAAAAATACGATTGTTGTAGAGGAGATTACCAGCAATAACTCTGACTTTGAAATTACCGAGCTGCATGTTCATCTCATTGATGAAAGGAAGGCGGAGCATTTTAAAAAGCAAAGGCGTTATTATTCTGTAAAGACAGAAAAGGGAGCCGTGCTGCTGCCTCCCTATAAGCTGAAATATGACAACACCGTTACATTCGGCCTGAAATCTTTTCTCGGAATTAAATATGTATCATATACGGGGATCCGCCAATAAAAATATGTCAGAATTTTCAGTCAGCTAATTACCAGACGGCTGTTGCTTTGGTTAGCGAACTTCTCCTTGGCAGCAGCCGTATTCCCATGGTCAATTCCTGATCTGACGTCCTTCCGCATTCAGATGATAATTATCCCTGTAGATCACTTCAGATACCGGTACGATACTGTAGCCTTGTTCTTTCAGCTTTTTAATTAACGTATCCAGCGCCTGGGCCGTGTATTTTGCTCCGTTATGGCATAATATGATCGAACCGTTTCCAAGGTGCTTATGCTCTGTAACCGTTTTAATAATGGAATCCACACCATAATCCTTCCAGTCAAGGGAATCAACATCCCACTGTATGGTATAGTAACCGCAGTCCTTTGCCACATTTACCACCGCATTGTCATAGTCTCCGTAGGGCGGACGGAACAAAAACATTTCATATCCTGTCAGCTCCTGTACCTTCCTGTGCACTGCCATCAATTCTTCCTTCTTTTCCTCATCGGAAAGCCGGCTCATGTTCTTGTGATTCTCACTGTGGTTTCCAAGATCGTGTCCTGCTTGTGTCAAGGTAATGACACATTAGCTTTAAAAAATCTTTTAAAATAAAATGATTATAACCTACTCCTGCCAGTAAAAATGGTTCCACATGGCTTCTCATTTACCTGTATAGATACCTTAGCAGTAATATTTATCACTTTCCGATTATTATAAAGGAATTCTCTAAGTTCATCTTTCTCAAAGTCTATAGGAAGTCCATTTAGGATTGAATAATTATATTTTCCTGTTTTCTTATCATATTTTGCATCTGATTCTGCTATACCTGGCGAATGGATAGAAACGTTAACATCCTGCAAACATACTTGTACTGAATCTCTTTTTAATGCCATTCCTTCATTTACAATTGCTGTATATATTGTCTCGTATTCTTCCAAAAATTTTTTATATTCATCTCTAATTCTATAGTCTCTATTTTTCAGGATAAACTGTGAACCAAAAAGTAAATGTAAATCATTTGCGGATAAATACGCCATAAATTCTCTATCATCAGAAAAATCTTCAAATCTCTTTTTTAAATTGACAGCTTTTCTCCGAAACAGAAATCTTTCTATTCCAAACAAAAACATCCCATCTATGTGCGAATAATATCCATCTACATTTTTATCCCACAATGATTTTGTATAGTCTTCCATATTTAATAAATCAATTTTTATTATTCCATTTCGATTATCCTCTTCTATTAAAATAGATG
>CAZDPE010000173.1:0-3686 GCA_964507235.1 uncultured Lachnospiraceae bacterium | reverse complement strand
TCCCTGCTGGTAAAGCTACACCAGCACCCCCGGTTGGTCCTGCACTTGGACAGCACGGTGTTAACATTGTTGAATTTACAAAACAGTTCAACGCAAGAACAGCTGATAAAGGTGATTTAATCATCCCGGTTGTTATTACAGTATATGCGGACAGAAGCTTTAGTTTTGTTACGAAAACTCCCCCTGCTGCAGTACTTCTTAAGAAAGCATGCAACATAAAGTCTGGTTCAGCTGCACCGAATAAGACAAAGGTAGCAACCATTTCCAAAGCTAAAATCCAGGAAATTGCTGAAATGAAAATGCCTGACTTAAATGCTGCAAGCCTTGAAGCAGCAATGAGCATGATTGCTGGTACAGCAAGAAGTATGGGTATCACAGTAGAAGACTAATAACAAATTTGTAGAGAGTGGGAGACACTGCAAGCGGTATGAGTGTCGTTTGAACCATAGGAGGAATTAATAATGAAACATGGAAAGAAATATAATGAAGCTGCAAAACAGGTAAACCGTGCAACTGCATATGAACCTGCAGAAGCAGTAGCATTAGCAAAGAAAACAGCAGTAGCTAAATTTGATGAAACCATTGAAGTTCATATCAGAACAGGCTGTGATGGACGTCATGCAGAACAGCAGATTCGTGGCGCGGTTGTACTGCCTAACGGAACTGGTAAGACTGTTAAGGTTTTGGTATTTGCTAAGGGCGATAAGGTAAATGAAGCAGAAGCAGCCGGAGCTGATTTTGTGGGCGGTGAAGAGCTGATTCCCAGAATTCAGAATGATGGATGGCTTGACTTTGATGTAGTTGTAGCTACACCTGATATGATGGGCGTTGTAGGACGTCTTGGTAAGGTTCTCGGACCTAAGGGCTTAATGCCTAACCCTAAAGCAGGAACAGTTACTATGGATGTAACTAAGGCTATTAATGATATCAAGGCTGGTAAAATTGAATATAGACTTGATAAGTCAAACATTATTCATGTGCCAATTGGAAAGGCTTCTTTTACAGAAGAAAAACTGCAGGAGAACTTTAATACGCTTATGGATGCAATTGTAAAGGCAAAACCTTCAGCTTTAAAGGGACAGTATTTAAGAAGCATTACCATTACTTCTACAATGGGTCCTGGTGTTAAGGTAAGCGTTGCAAAATTCTAATTCAGGCAGTGGTTTGCCTGTAAGGCATACAATCTATTGTTAAAACCGGATTAATATACAAAAGCCGTTTCGCGATAAGTGAAGCGGCTTTTTTAATAATGGACCTTTTGCAGCTTTGCGATGTTTTATTAAATATGTCAGTGCGCAGGAATATGGTGTTTCGCGCGAAGGGCTGTGACTTTTGGCATGTATTGGAATTCTATTAGAAATATGGTATGCTGTATTTATGAGTAAAAGAGTGAATAGGAAGAAAAAAATACAAAATGAAAGGAAAACGGGAAAAGCATCTCCCCTTAAAGTTTTTTTGGGAACTTTTCTGGGCGTAGTCGGGATTGGACTGCTCGGAATGCTTCTTTATTGTTTTATTGCGGAACCGGATAATGTAGCGGAAAAAGCAGAGGAGCTGGGAAAGGTGTTGCAGGCGGAAAATAGCGTCGGAGATGGATTCGGACTTTTGTGGGAAGCCGTTCCGGAGAAGAAGCAGGAAACAGAACAGGTTACGGCAGGAGAAGAAGAGAGTGTATATGGAGCTTTACTTGCAGACCCTGAATATATGGCGGCGAATAATATATTTGCAAAAGCCAATAAAACAGAGGGGATTGTAACGCTGGGATTTGCGGGCGATATTCTTTTTGATGATGAATATGCGATGATGGCGAATCTTTTAAAACGCGGAGCTACAATAGAAAATGCGATTTCGGAAGCGCTTCTTACGCAGATGAGGGACGTTGATATCATGATGATAAATAATGAATTCCCTTATACTGACAGAGGAACGCCTGCGGAAGGAAAAACTTATACTTTTCGTGCAGATACCTCCACGGTAAGTTATCTGGATGATATGGGTGTGGATATTGTTTCTATTGCCAATAATCATGCATATGATTTTGGAGAAGTTGGCTTTCTGGATACGTTGGATACGCTAAAAGGAGCGTCAATGCCTTATGTGGGAGGAGGCAGAAATCTGGAAGAGGCGTCGGCACCGGCATATTTTATATCAGGGGATATTAAAATTGCCTTTGTGGCAGCCACTCAGATAGAAAGGCTGGATAATCCTGACACCAGGGGAGCAACGGAAAGCAGCCCGGGTGTGTTCAGATGCTGGAATCCCGAAAAGCTTTATAAGGTAGTGGCACTGGCGAAAGAAAACAGCGATTTTGTGGTGGTTTTCATTCATTGGGGAACGGAAAATGTTGTTGAACCGGACTGGGCACAGCTTGAACAGGCGCCAAAGCTTGCGCAGGCAGGGGCGGATTTGATTATTGGTGCGCATTCTCATTGTTTACAGGGAATTCAATATTTTGATGAAGTGCCGGTTGTCTACAGCCTGGGAAACTTCTGGTTTAATTCAAAGACGCTGGATACCTGTATGATTCAGGTGGATATTTCAAAGGACGGTATTGAAAATCTGAGATTTATTCCGGCAATTCAGTCAGACTGCAGAACAGATTTGGCCTATGGGACTGAAAAGGACAGAATAATTTCGTATATGCAGAGTATATCTTACGGGATAAATATCGATTCAGAGGGGTATGTCAGTAAGCGTTAAGAAAAATAGCTATTGACATCCCCCTGACTTTGTGATATTTTTAGAAAGGTCATTATGACTATGCCGAAGACAGTAGGTGCCCGAAGCTTCAGAGTGAGGGCGTAAGCGTGTCGCCTACCGAGGAAATGAGTTTATAATATGAAACTTTATTCTTCCGGCTGCCCGGAAGTTTTTTTGTTCATGGCAAAAGAAAAAATGCAGAGCGTATTTTCTTTTGCATACAAAATAAGCTCCTTTCGGCACAAAATCTAAAAGGAGGTAAAGAAATGGCAAAAATTGAATTGAAACAGCCTGTCGTTGAAGAGATTTCAGCTCACATTAAAGATGCACAGTCGGTTGTACTTGTTGACTATCGCGGACTTACCGTTGAACAGGATACAAGACTTCGTAAGCAGCTTCGTGAAGCAGGAATTACTTACAAGGTTTACAAAAACACCATGATGAACTTTGCGTTCAAGGGAACAGATTTTGAAGCGCTTGCTCCTTATCTTGAAGGCCCCAGTGCAGTAGCTATCTCTACTGGGGATGCAACAGCTCCTGCAAGAGTGCTCTGCAATTTTGCAAAGGAAGCAGACAAACTTGAAATCAAAGGCGGTGTGGTTGAAGGCATTGCATATGATGCAAAGGGAATTGGCGAAATCGCTAAGATTCCTTCGAGAGAAGAATTACTGTCCAAGCTGCTTGGCAGCATCCAGTCACCTATTGCAAACTTCGCACGTGTTATGAATCAGCTGGCAGAAAAAGGCGGCGCATCCGAATGCGAAGCTCCTGCTGAAGAAGCAGCACCTGCAGAAGAGGCCGTTGCACAGGAAGCGCCTGCAGAAGAAGCCGCTCCTGCAGAAACACCAGCAGAATAATAATTTGAAACCTTTCCGGAAAGCGGAAGACACTAAAAATATTTAAAATGGAGGAAATGAAAATGGCAAAATTATCCACTCAGGAATTAATCGACGCTATCAAAGAGTTAACAGTATTAGAATTAAATG
>CAZDPE010000172.1:0-3724 GCA_964507235.1 uncultured Lachnospiraceae bacterium | reverse complement strand
CTTTATCTTCAGGAATGCGGCTATGAGGTATTTCTGTTTGAAGGTCCCGGACAAGGTGGCGTTATCAGAAATCAGGGAAAGCACTTCACCTATGAATGGGAGCGTCCGGTAAAAGCTGTACTTGATTCTTTGAAGCTCACCAAGGTTACAATCATAGGGATTTCTCTGGGAGGATATCTGGCTCCCAGAGCGGCAGCTTTTGATGACCGGATTACAAAAGTGGTATGCTGGAGCGTATTTCCAAGCTTCTTAGGCTCTGTTATTGGAACGCAGGGAAAAGCCATTGAAAAGGCATTCTATGTAATGATGAGCCTTCACGCCAAGCCCCTGCTGAATTTTGTATTCAACATGAAAGGCAGGAAGGATCCGATGACCGGTTGGGCTCTTCATCATGGAATGTATGCCTATGAGGCGAAAAGCCCCTATGATTGGGCAAGAAAACTGGAAAAGTATGATATCCGCCCGGTTGCAGACAAGCTTACGCAGGATGTGCTTATCCTCGGTGCCAGTCAGGATCATTTTATCGACTATCATAAAGTGAGCCAGGAGATCGATGCATTCGTAAATGTTAAGTCACTGACATTCCGGCTTTTTACAGACAAAGAGTATGCAGCGAACCATTGTCAGGTCGGAAACGCAAAGCTTGCACTGGATACCATTATGAACTGGATTGACCAGATAAACCAAAAGAAGAACGAACTGGAGGCAGAATCATGAGCCAGCGTAGCACAGCTGCATTACTCTATCACCTAACTATGAGGAGAAGCCGCACGCTAATAAAAAGACTATACGGAACGGACTGGTGGAATAGCTTCAAAAATCAAAGCAATCAAAGGTTCCGTGAGTTGATTTCAGAATTTCCAAATATCGGAGATTCCATGTTTGCCTTTAATTGCTTCTTTTCGCAGGTTTTCAATCCTCTTCAATATGCTCTCTTCCCTGATCAATAATTGTCCGCACATGTTCATCCGCAAGGGAATAAAAAACGGACTTTCCTTCCCTTCTGCTCTTTATCAGCTTATTCTGCTTCAAAATCCTGAGCTGATGAGAAATCGCCGACTGAGTCATATTCAGTGCCTGGGCCAAATCGCATACACAAACCTCCGCTTCAAAAAGCACAAACAGGATTCTGATACGGGTGGAATCTCCAAACACCTTGAAAAGCTCTGCCAAATCGTACAGTTCCGTTTCTTCCGGCATGGTTTCATTTACTATTTTTAATAATTCCTCGTGAACCTCTGTTGTTTCACAGCATTCAAATTCTGCCATTTCACCACCTGCTTTCTTCCTTCTCATTTTATATCAGTATGGCGCAGGTTTGCAAGTGAAGAAGCTTCTGCCGTTACAGTTTTTTTACAAACAAAGCCCTGATTGCATTTAACACTGCAATTACCATAACTCCCACATCTGCAAAAATCGCCAGCCACATATTGGCAATACCCAGAGCGCCCAGAATCAGGCAGAGTATCTTAATACCGATTGCAAAGTAAATATTTTCATAAACAATCCTGATACATTTTCGCGAAATCTTAATTGCCTTGGCAATCTTACGCGGGTCATCATCCATCAGCACGACATCAGCCGCCTCAATTGCCGCATCGGAGCCTAACGCTCCCATCGCAATACCGATATCCGCCCTTGACAAAACTGGCGCATCATTGATTCCGTCACCTACAAAGGCAAGCTTTTCCTTATCGCCTTTTTTCTGAATCAATTCTTCTACTTTAGAAACCTTATCTGTGGGAAGCAGTTCGCTGTACACCTCATCAATATCAAGTTCCTCTGCTACCTGCTCAGCCACCGCTTTGATATCACCGGTCAGCATAACTGTTCTGGCAATTCCCGCCCTCTTTAATTCACGAATCGCCTCTTTTGCGCCGGGCTTTAATAAATCCGAAATCAGAATATGACCTGCATAGGTTCCGTCAACTGCAAGATGCACCACAGTGCCGACCTGATGACACTCCTGATACTCAATGCCAAGCTGCTTCATCAGCTTTCCGTTTCCGGCAGCAACCGGAATATTATCTACTTTTGCCGTAACACCGTTTCCGCTGATTTCCTGTACATCCGCCACCCTGCTTTTATCAATTTCCTTTCCATATGCCTTCTGAATGCTTTTACTGATAGGATGGGAAGAAAAGCTTTCCGCACAGGCTGCATATTCAAGCAGCTTCTCCTTTGGCATTACATTGTGATGAACGCCGTTTACCTCAAATACTCCCTGGGTCATGGTTCCTGTCTTGTCAAATATCACATATTTTGTCTGGGAAAGAGTTTCCAGATAATTGGATCCCTTAACCAGTACCCCTTCCTTGCTGGCTCCTCCGATTCCGGCAAAAAAGCTTAAGGGAATGCTGATAACCAGCGCACAGGGACAGCTGATAACCAGGAAGGTAAGCGCCCTGTATATCCACTCTCCCCACTCGGGCGACAGCCCCATAAACAACATTCTGATAAGAGGCGGCAGCACAGCAAGCGCCACTGCACCATAACAAACCGCCGGTGTATAAATCCTTGCAAATTTGGAAATGAAGTTTTCGGATCGGGATTTTCTGGAGCTTGAATTTTCCACCAGTTCAAGAATTTTAGAAACTGTGGATTCGCCAAACTCCCTGGAGGTCTGAATTTTAAGCACGCCTGTCATATTAATGCAGCCGCTGATAACTTCGTCCCCTTCCTTTGCCTCACGGGGAAGGCTTTCTCCCGTAAGGGCGCTGGTATTTAAAGTGGTACTCCCTTCCGCAATTCTGCCGTCAATGGGAATCTTCTCTCCGGGCTGCACCACAATAATACTTCCTACTTCCACCTCATCGGGGTCAACCTTAACCAGTTTTCCGTCCTGCTCGATATTGGCATAATCCGGACGGATATCCATCAAATCACTGATGTTCCTGCGGCTTTTTCCCACTGCATAGCTCTGGAACAGCTCGCCGATCTGGTAAAACAGCATAACCGCCACGCCTTCTTTATAGTCCCCAAGAATTATGGCGCCCACTGTGGCCACCGCCATAAGAAAATTCTCATCAAACACCTGTTTATTCAAAATGCCCTTAACTGCTTTTTTCAGAATATCATATCCGATAACCAGATAAGGAATCATAAATAATCCGAATTTAACATATCCGCCTAACGGAAGCAGTGAAAAAAGAAGCATAAGCGCCGCTGCCGCTATAATACGGATTAACATTTTTTTCTGTTTTTTATTCATAATCATTCTCCTCTAAAAGCCATGTGACGGTATGCTCCGCAGTCCATTTTACCGGAACGCACAATGATATGCTTTACAGACCGTCTTATCAGACTAAACGACGGAACGCTCTGCGAACCGCCGTTTTCAGACACATCTTATAAAAAGATTTCACAGTCGTCCTCTACCTTTTTGCAATTCTTAAAAACCTCCTGCATAACTGCTTTAGGCTCCTGTCCTTCTTCAAATTCCACAATCATTTTCAGCGCCATGAAATTAACAGTGACGTCCTTCACACCTGCGGTTTTCCTGGCTGCCTCTTCCATTTTATTAGCACAATTTGCACAATCAACGTCAATTTTGTATGTTTTTTTCATATTCTTACCCTCACTTTATTTTTGCTTCATATGAACAATTATTCATATGTTTGTTTAAATTATATCACCCTTATTCTATATGTCAAGTACTAATATCATACTAGTTCAGCCATACAGTTACTATTTACAGCCCCTCCACGCTGCATTCGCAAAACCC
>CAZDPE010000171.1:0-3760 GCA_964507235.1 uncultured Lachnospiraceae bacterium | reverse complement strand
TTTATCTCCTGCGAAGGAGAGGCTATGGGAAAGAAAGATATTGGACTTAAGGCATATCTGGGTGATGCAAGAAGGTATGCCGATCTGTGGAACGGCAGTGTTTTTCAGGGGAAACAGATGCTGAAGGCGGAGAAGCTCATGGAGGCGGATACGGTTCTGCAGAAATCGGATCAGACTGCTATCTTAGAAAAGTCAAGGGATCTGATCATGAAGCAGTACCGTGACGGACGGCAGTTTGCCGTTTTTACAGTGGAAAATCAGGAAGTTATGGATTATGGTATGCCGGTTCGGGTCATGATTCAGGAGTCCCTGGAATACAACAAGCAGCTCAGGGAGATCATTCGTAAGAATAAAAATGCAGACAAGGCGTTTTGTGAGGGGAAGGCTGATAAGGTATATCGGGATGCCGGAGAGCGGCTTTATAAGGTAAGGAAAGGGGACTGGCTCCACCCGGTGGTAACGCTTGTGGTCTATTGGGGTGATGAAGAATGGACCGGAGCCAAAAGTCTTCATGACATGGTAGATTTCGGGGACGGAAGCGACCAAATGGATGCAGAGCTTAAGAAATTGGTGCCGGAATATCCGCTCCACTTTCTCGACCTGTCAAGGCTGGAGCATCCGGAATATTTCCGGACGGAACTGCGTGATCTTTTTGAACTTTACAACCGGAGGAATGACGGGGAAGAGTTTAGAAAATATATTGAAGCCAACGAAGCGGACTGGGATATGGATGATGAGAGTTGGTATACCCTCAGCATATTGACTGATTCCCCGAAGCTGAGAGAACTTGTGGACAGTACAATCAAAAAGGATGACAGAGAGGAAGGAAAAAGTATGTGCAAAGCGATTATTGATATAGAAAATCATGCAAAGGCTGAAGGAAAAGTCGAAGGAAAAGTCGAAGGAAAAGTCGAAGGAAAAGCTGAGGCCATCATTGAGTTATTGGAAGAATACGGGGAAGTGCCGGAGAATCTCAGAGAAAAAATTTTTGCACAGAAGGATCTAGGAATTTTAAAAGGGTGGTTGAAATTTGCAGCAAAAGCTTCCGATATTCAGGAATTTGCCGGAATGCTGCAGGTGTGATTTCAGTAGCAGTCCTTTGGAAGTATTGTAAAATTGAGAATACATAATTGTTATGTGTGATATTGGAGACGAATCAGTGGATTTAGTGATATACGGTGCCCAGGGCATAGCGCTTGGAGCATACAAGGCAATCAAAGAATTACATCCTGATAGGAATGTTTTGTGCTTTCTGGTAACCTCTATGGGGAGTAACGCTTCTGCGCTTGGTGATGTTCCTGTAAGGGAGCTTGGAGAATTTGCAGGAGACATGACACAAGCTGAGAAGGATAATATAGAGGTTTTAATAAGCACTCCTGAGAGTGTTATGAAAGCTGTGGAGAAGAGCCTGGATGAAGCGGGATTATATCATTATGTCCGCCTTGATTCCGTAAGATGGGCTGAAATGCAGGAGCTTGCATTTTCGAAAGCCGGAACGTTCATGCCGCTTAATGCATATCCCACAGGATGTCATAAGCCGCAGCTAAAGGTATATAAAATGGTTCATCATAAGGATAAGCCGCTGCAAACGGAATTTCATGATCCGGATTATGTGGTTCCTGTTCAGGTGGGAGCCGCTCTTACAGATAAGAGGGTGGCATCTGCAGCAGATAATTTTTCGGATAATATTTCGGAAAAAAACGGGAATTTTTCAGAGCTTACAGGGTTGTATTGGATCTGGAAGAATATTGCGCAGCATGAAGATGAGCCGGATAAGAGTTTTATAGGATTGGCTCATTATCGCAGATTGTTCGATTTATCCGAGGATGAACAGTTAAGGCTCATAGATAATGATATTGATGTTGTTTTGCCCTATCCGATGCCATATGAACCGGACATTGAGGCTCATCACGAAAGGTATTTATCTGATACGGAGTGGTCAGCGGTTCTGCAGGCTCTTGAAGAGTTACAGCCGGAATATGCGAAAGGATTTCAGGATATTTTGAAGCAGAAATACCTTTATAATTACAATATTATGATAGCGAAGTGCAAGGTATTTTCGGATTATTGTGAATGGCTGTTTCCGATATTGTTTCGGGTTGAGGAAATTAATGATCCGGAAGGAATCAAAGAGCCGAACAGATTTATCGGATATGTGGGCGAGACACTTGAAACATTATATTTTATGTTCAATAAAGATAAACTGAATATAGCTCACACAGGGTGCAGATTTTTATTGTAAAAAAGTGTGTACCCGTTCAAATGGCGGGGCGGGCAGGGATAGGCGGGTGGTTGAAACTTGCGGCAAAGGCTTCCGATATTCAGGAATTTACCAGAATGCTGTAAGCGCGTTTTGTTAATAGCGTACACAGAAATGACACTCGAGATTGGGAAGTGGGAAATATATATGTTGAATATTTCCCATTTTTATATTATAATTTAAGACAATTATTTATATTAATGGGGGCGCATAAATGAAATATTTAACATCCGTTCAAGCTGCTGAGAAGATGGGGTTAACTAAGAGACGCGTAAATGACCTTTGTAAGACAGGGCAATTGCCGGGAGCCAAAAAGGAAGGTTATCGCTGGGTCATTCCTGAAACTGCTCTGGACAGAAAATCGGGAAGCGGGAAGCAGACAGGAAGAAAAGCGCTTCCCATAGGAGTATCTGATTATAAGAACGCTGTGACCAATTATTATTATGTGGATAAGACCTTGTTGATCAAAGATTTATTGGATTATCGTCCTTTAGTATCCCTTTTTACCAGACCAAGACGGTTTGGTAAAACTTTAAATATGGATATGCTGAAAGTTTTTTTTGAACGTGCGGATGAGGATACAAGCAAATATTTTAAAAATACAGATATTTGGAAAGCAGGGGAGCGATATAGAAGCGAGCAAGGAAAATATCCGGTTATTTTCTTTACATTTAAGGATATAAAGTACACAAACTGGAATGATACTTTTATTAATATTAAGTTTGCGATACAGTCAGAATATAGAAGGCATATTTACTTAAGTGACAGTGAAGCTTTGTCTGAGTCAGATAAGGAATATTTCAATGCAGTATTGGAGGCAACTCTGGACGATTCCTTGTATGCAAGTACGATGGGAAGGCTTTCATATTTTTTGAAACTGCACTATGGAATTGGCGTGATGGTGTTTATTGATGAGTATGATACACCTATACAACAGAGTTTTTCCAGCGGATTTTATGAAGATGTTGTCAACTTTATGAGGAATTTTCTTTCCGGAGGTTTAAAGGATAATTCTAATCTGACTATGGCATTTTTGACAGGAATCCTGCGTGTGGCAAAAGAAAGCATATTCAGTGGCCTTAATAATCTGAATGTTGATTCTGTATTAGAGGAACGTTACAGCTCTTATTTTGGTTTTACCGGGACGGAAGTAAAAAAAATATTATCAGACTATGGCCTGGCTTCCAAATATAATGTTGCTGAAGAATGGTATGATGGATATCGTTTTGGGAGTAAAGAGATATTTAACCCTTGGTCTTTGCTCAATTTTGTAGATTCTAATGCCAAGCCTAAGGCATATTGGCAGGCTACCGGCAGTAATTCTGTTATAGGCGATATAGTATGCGGCGCAACTGACGAAATCGCTGAGAAACTGCAGAAACTGCTGAATGCAGAGAAAATAGAAACATATATTGATACTTCGGTTGTCTATCCGGAAATCCATGATAATCCCTATTCAGTATTTAGTTTTTTTTGATGGCTGGTTATTTAACAACGGAT
>CAZDPE010000170.1:0-3888 GCA_964507235.1 uncultured Lachnospiraceae bacterium | reverse complement strand
ATATGGCTATCTGAATGGTGACAATATCATGGAATTGATATCCAGCAACTATGAAGGAAAAACATTAGAAGAATTGTCTAATGATGAAATGAGTGGATTTTTCCAGATAAGGGCAAAACTTATTAAGGAGAATCTTGTGCTGGATACAAAAATGGGCTACACAGATGAAGAAATAGCCAATTTTATGGATAGGGCGGAATCACTGTCCAACTTATCCCTGGAGTATGCCGAAGGGTGGAAAGCGTTAGAGGAAAAGATGGGGAACTTTGTTTTCCTGATTGTTATCATTATATCGGTTCTGGTATTGCCGCTGTTTGGACGTGATTCGGCGGTGCAGATGGAGGAACTGGTACGCTCCAGCAGATACGGAAAGCGGCAGTTGGATATGGCGAGGATTACGGCTGCTTATTTGACAGCAACCGTTCTTTATGTATGCAGTATGGCAATCCGTTTTGTTATTGTAATGCTTCCTTTTGGTTTTGATGGGGCGAGTCAGCCAATCCAGAGCAATGTAAGGATGTTTTTTTCTCTTTATAACATTACCTACCTGCAGCAATTGTTATTGAATCTGTTTATTGGATATGTGGTAATGATTTTCATGATTAGTTTGGTGTTGGTTGTTACGATACTGTTAAAAAATATTTTAGCCGGAGCTTCTGTTATAGCAATTTTTATAGTGATGCTTATGATTTTTAATCAAGTATATCTTTATCCGGTAAATCACTGGTTTGCTAATTTTATGCCTGTGAAAATGACTGATTTCAGGCATTTCTATACAGGAAATGAGTTATATCGAAGCTTTGGGCTTAGTATTTCCTGCATGGGTTGGAGTGTTGTCGTATCTTTGGCTTTATCTGTGATTTTTTTGGCAGGTAGTTTGATTTTGCTATCTATCAATAGAAAGAAAGGTTTGCTTTAATTAAAAGTTATTTTATTGGAAAACAGAGGACGCATTTTTGGTAAAGGTGTTTCTGTTACATGGCAGGCGAATTTGGCTCAAGAAACAGAAGTGTTTTAAGTTGGAGAAATATAGAGATGAGAGATAACAGTGGGAATGTCAGGATAAATAGAAAACATTTAGAGAACAGAAGAAGAAAACAGTTAGGGAGTTGGCTATTTCTCATTGTATTCATAACACTTTTGGCAATGCTTGTATCCAGTATCAGAAATATGAAAGCAGAAATGGAAGAAATGCAAGCCATATTGAAGCCGAATAGAGGTCTTGCATTCAGAAAAAGAACAGGAATATCCCCTATTTCTTCAATGGGACACCCGATGGGGATATTTACCCTATGGGAGTGACAGTAACATTGGCTTGGCAGGTTGCGGGCCAACGTGTATGTCAATGGTTCTGCATTATCTAACGGATGATGAAATGCTTACACCGGATAAACTTGCTGCCTATGCCATGAATAACAATTATTATGTAGAAGGAACAGGAACAGCATGGGCATTTATGGAAGACGTTCCTCCATTGTATAAAAATAAGCGAGCCGAGAGTAACAGAGCGTGCCATAAAAGCCGAACTGGATAAGGGCGCTGTTATCATATGTGCAATGGGTGAAGGAGATTTTACAGTGTCAGGTCATTTTATCGTAATATATGGCTATGATGAAGCGGGATTTAAAGTGAATGATCCAAACTGTGTAGCAAGGAGTCGGAAAAGATGGGCTTTTGATGAAATAGAGCAGCAGATCAAAAAGATTTGGGCTTATCAAAGATAAGGGATGAAAAAAGGGGATTTTTATGGATAAAGTGAATTTAGCGGCATTATGTTTAAACCTTTATGAAGGAATAGAAGATTGTTTTAAAAATTGTGGTTATTCCGTTAAGCCGATGCCAAAGGATGAAGCGT
Organism: uncultured Lachnospiraceae bacterium; assembly: GCA_964507235.1. GTDB lineage: Bacteria > Bacillota > Clostridia > Lachnospirales > Lachnospiraceae > Suilimivivens. The sequence continues at coordinate 2,033 of CAZDPE010000170.1, read as the reverse complement.
TTAATAGGGAAATAGTTATTGGAGAATACATATACTGTGCATAGAAAGCAAAGAAGTTTTCAGTCCGACATTTAAAGACGAAGATGGTAAACTATATGTGGCTGCTCTTTTTAAAGAAATGACGGAAAGCACTGTAACCGTAGATGTAATTGAGTTTATTACAGACGCTGATGTGGAAAGGATAAAAGAACTGAATCTAACAGAAAATGAAATGCCGGATGGTTATTATATTTATAATCAGGATACGGAAACCGTCACATGGAATTTGGATTCTCAAACGGTATATATGTTCATTGATTGGAATGGAGATTTTACTGATTCCGAATATCCTGAAGAATATACTACAACAGATTTGCAGGAGTTCAGAAAATACATTGAAACATATCAAGATGCTGCACCGGGGATGCCATTTTTCTTTCAGATAGAGAATGGGGTGGTAAGGCTTATTTTGGAGAAGCAGATTGCATAAGGGCAGGGTTAGCTGAATAGGAAAGCTCAGGCAGTGTAGGGAAAAGAAGGCGGAATTGCCGGATTTTTTGATTGTACAAAAAGCCCGGCAATTCCTCCTTCTTTTCTGATTTGGTCAGCATAGCACTTTTTACTTATTTTTCGTAAAAAGTTTACAAACACACTTGACAATACTTCTCTGAATTGACAGGCGGTAAGGGTGTAACTTTTGCGACAGGTACGCCGATTTCAAACAGTATGACAGAGCTTTATACCAATATGCGTTACCTTCAGTATGGTACGCTTCAGAAGCTGGGACTGGGACATTTTGACAGTTGGGCATCCTCTTTTGGAGAAACGCAGACAGCCATAGAGCTTGCACCGGAGGGAACCGGATATCGGGCAAAGACGAGGTTTGCAAAGTTCTTTAACTTGCCGGAGCTGATTGCACTTTTTAAGGAGAGTGCGGATATTCAGACACCGGATATGTTAAATCTCCCTGTGCCGGAAGCAGAATATGAAAATGTGGTGTTAAAGCCAAGTGAATATCAAAAGGACATGGTGGCATCTTTGGCAGAAAGGGCAGAAGCCGTGCGTGACAGACAGGTACAGCCCTATGAGGACAATATGCTAAAAATTACCAATGACGGTAGAAAACTGGCATTAGACCAGAGACTTATCAACGATATGCTGCCAGATGATGAAAATTCAAAGGCAAGCACCTGTGTGGAAAAGGCATTTGAAATATGGGAGCAGACAAAGGAGCAGAAATCAACGCAGCTTATTTTCTGTGACCTGTCAACACCGAAAGGAGATGGTACATTTAATGTTTATGAGGACATCCGCAACAAGCTGATCGAAAAGGGTGTCCCACCGGAAGAAATCGCATTTATACATGAAGCAAATACGGAGCTTAGGAAAGCGGAGCTGTTCGGGAAAGTAAGAAGCGGACAGGTCCGTTTTTTGCTTGGTTCCACACAGAAGATGGGAGCCGGAACCAATGTGCAGGACAGACTTATCGCACTGCACCACCTAGATGTGCCTTGGCGTCCTTCTGACATTGAACAGCAGGAGGGGCGTATTTTACGACAGGGCAACCTTAATCCGAAGGTCAAGATTTTCCGCTATGTAACGGAAGGAACCTTTGACAGTTATTCGTGGCAGCTCATTGAGAACAAGCAGAAATTTATCGGTCAGATCATGACAAGCAAATCTCCGGTACGTTCCTGTGAGGATGTGGATGAAGCAGCACTTACTTATGCGGAGGTCAAGGCTCTGGCAACAGGAAATCCCTACATCAAGGAAAAGATGGACCTCGATATTCAGGTTTCAAAACTGAAACTAATGAAAGCAAACCATACCAGTCAGAAATACCGACTGGAGGACAACATCGCAAAGCATTATCCTCAGCAGATCACGATTTTAAAGGAGCGTATCAGCGGGATGCAGGCGGACATTCAGACTGCAAAAGCAAATCTTCCGGTGGACAAAGAGCAGTTTTCCATGAAAGTGGGGGACAAGCTCTATACGGATAAGAAAGAAGCCGGAACAGCCCTTGTGGAGATGTGTAAAGAAATAAAAACAGT
>CAZDPE010000169.1:0-3934 GCA_964507235.1 uncultured Lachnospiraceae bacterium | reverse complement strand
GCAGCTTGCGGAGCGGGGAATCCGGGTAGAAGAATTGATTGCCGGATATGCGATACTGACCGTGCCGGAATCCGAGATGGACAGCCTGGCGGCGGCAGAGCAAATTGAATATGTGGAAAAACCAAAAAGGCTGTTCTTTTCCGATTTGCCGGGAAGGACAGCCTCTTGCTTTGCGCCGGGAAGCGCTCTTGCCAATACTCTGAAAGGAAGAGGAGTACTGGTGGCTGTGATCGATTCCGGCATCAGTTATTGGAATGACGATTTCAGAAATGCGGACGGAACGACAAGGATCCGCTTTTTATGGGATCAAGTCCTCGGCAGGGAATTTGATGCAGAACAGATCAATGAGGCGCTCGCAGCGGGCGGCAGAATACAGGCGGAACAGCTTGTTCCGAGCATTGACTCCTCCGGACACGGTACTGCGGTGGCGGGAATCGCCGCAGGCAATGGGGGAAGCAGAGGGGCGGCGTATGCGGGGATGGCGGCGGAGAGTGAGCTGCTGATCGTCAGGCTTGGAACGCCGCGCCCGGATTCTTTTCCCCGGACAACAGAATTGATGCGAGCGCTGACTTATGTAGTCAACAAGTCGATCGAGCAGGAAATGCCTGCAGCGATCAATTTAAGCTTCGGGAACACATACGGCGCGCATAACGGCACGTCTTTATTGGAAAGGTTTAAGCTGTTGGGCAGACCTCTTACAGAGGAAGAAGCAGAAGAATTTAGAGTTAAATAACAGAAGATAATATTAAAAAAAGCAGAGATTCGAGAGAGTCCCTGTTTTTTTTGTGCAAAAAATAAATTCATCACTTTACAATGTTGCATAGAGGAGATTGGCGAAGAACAGTATGAAGCGGCCCTTTATTTCCGGCATGGATTTTTCGGTTTCTTCAGGTGAAATCTTTGGCTTTTTAGGCCCGTCTGAGGCAGGTAAAAGTACCTTGCAAAAAATTCTGATTAGAATGTTGAGGACATATCAGGGTTCTGCTATGGTAAATGGTATTGAGTGTAAAAGACGCACAAAGAATTTCTATGAGGATATAGGCATTGATTTTGAATTTTCAACCATGTATGAAAGATTGACCGCAAGGGAAAATTTGCAGTTTTTTTCATCATTATATGAAAAAGAGTCACGTTCGATTGATGAACTTTTGGAAATGGCAGGGTTGAAACAAGACGCAGATAAGCGTGTATCTGATTATTCAAAGGGCATGAAATCCCGTTTAAACCTTATAAAAGCATTGTTACATGATCCGCTCATGCTCTGTCTTGACGAACCGGCGAGTGGACTTGACCCGACAAACAGCCGTATGATGAAAAATATGATTTTAGAGGGAATGGCAATAACAAAGCTGTCTACACTAATTATGTTTGGTGCGGTTATCCCGTTTTTTATCAAAAATAATGTACAATATGTATTATTTCCATTGCCCTCTTTCTGGATAGGAAAAGCTGCATACGAGAATATATTATTTTATTTATTTCCTACATTTGCTTTATCCGTTGTATGGATTTACCTTTTGCTAAAGCGGTATTTGCGGAAAACAGTCTGAATTTTCACTTAAAAATTCAGACCGGAGGTGAAAATAAGAAAACCTACCCCAGGTTTTTTTATCCTTTAAATCCTCCGCCGGCTTCCTTCTTCTTACGGATCTCCTCCAGGGACTCCCGAAAAGGAGCCCTTGCAATTCCATATTCCGTTACAATTGCCGTAATCAGTTCATGGTCCGTCACGTCAAAGGCCGGATTAAAGACCTTCACTCCCTCCGGCGCCATACGCTCCTTATACCACATTTCCGTCACTTCCTCCGCCGGACGCTGCTCGATCTTAATTTCCGCACCGGATGGCGTCTGAAAATCAATGGTTGACGTGGGAGCACACACGTAAAAGGGAACCCCATAATGCTTTGCCACCGCTGCCACAACGGAGGTGCCGATCTTATTGGCCGCATCCCCGTTTGCCGCCACTCTGTCACAGCCTACAAACACCGCATTGACCCATCCGTTTTTCATAACCATAGCCGACATATTATCGCAGATCAATGTCACATCCACTCCTGCACTGTGAAGCTCATAGGCTGTCAGTCTGGCTCCCTGTAAAAGGGGTCTTGTCTCATCCGCAAAAACCTTAAACCGGTAGCCTCTCTCATGCCCCAAATAAATGGGTGCCGTGGCAGTTCCGTATTTACAGGTGGCAAGCTGTCCGGCATTGCAGTGGGTTAAAATACCGTCCCCCGGCTTTACCAAACTAAGCCCGTATTCTCCGATGGCTTTACATACCCGAATGTCCTCCTCCTTAATCTCCACCGCTTCCCTGCGGAGAATTTCAAGTATTTCCGGAATACTTCTTCCTTCCTCTTTTCCGGCCCTAAGGCATACTCTCTCCATCCTGTTAAGAGCCCAGGAAAGGTTGACCGCAGTAGGTCTGGCTGAGTTTAAATATTCCTTCTGCTTATGAAACTCCTCATAAAAAGCTTCAAATCCAGTATGCTCTCCCTCACCGTCTGCCTCCCTTGCAATATTCTTGGCTAAGACATAGATTCCAAAGGCAGCTGACACACCAATTGCCGGTGCCCCCCGTACCTTCAGCAGATAAATGGCATCCCATATCTCCTGCGCCGTATGAAGCCTTATAATCTCCGTTTTTCCCGGTAGTCTGGTTTGGTCAATAATTACGACACTATTGTCACAATCGTCCAATTCCACGGTTTCATAGTCTAAAATACTCTTTTCGCTCATTCTAATTTCCCTTTCTGCGCATGCCTTCTAATACTGCGGCAGCTCCAAATACCAAAACAGTCAAAATTGTTATCAAAAGATCAATTCTGGAATTAATCCGTTTCCATCTTTTTTGACGAAGCCTATATTTCTTCCGCTGCTGCCTTTTTCTTTCCCGCTCTCTCTTCTTCAACCTGTTTCGTAATGCATCTGACATATTCTTCCTCATTTCCGCACTGCATTTTCACTCATTTCTTCTATTATTATCACCAAACCTACAAACTCAATCGCTTACTGACGCATCTTTCAAAATTAACTAATCTAGTGACGCATAATCAGATCGCCATATTCACCCCTGCATGCCTTCAGAAGATCTTTCGGCTTAAGCTCAATCTGAGAACCAATCCTGCCGCCGCTGACAATAATCGTCTCCTGCGCCTTTGCCGATGCATCCAGTCTGGTCACATACTGCTTTTTCATGCCAATTGCGGTACATCCGCCCCGTATATAACCTGTGACCCCGTTAATATCCTTCACATGCAGCATTGACACAGACTTCTCGCCTACACTTCTTGCAGCCTTTTTCAGGTCTAATTCCTCAGCTACAGGAATCACAAATACGAAATAATTCTTACTGTTCCCCTCCGTCACCAGTGTTTTATACACCTTCTCATAGGGGAGAGAAAGCTTGTCCGCTATCTGCAGTCCGTCTATAAACTCATCGCATTCATAGGTATAATGCTGAAAAGAGATCTTTTCCCTCTCCAAAATCCGCATTGCATTAGTTTTCATTTCTTTGCTTTTTGCCATTTTCTTCCTCTCCCAGCATCAATCTGCCAACTTCATGATACTTTCAAAATATTTTTGTACAACAAAATCCAGAGCATCAGCCCTGGATTATTTAAAATCTAATCTCTTACAATACCACAATTTCTATATTTTATGGCCTTGAGGAATTTACCTCATAAACTTACCACTCCATAATGATCCTCCTACTATTTCATTACAACAATGCTAAATACTGTATCAGTATAAAATATTCCTATTAAATTGTCAATTCTCCATTTCCCGGATATTATACCATGGTAAAAATATTTAGTCCAGTTATTAAAAAGACAAAATACTAGTATGACACTTCTATAGTTGATACATTTTCTCCTCCTACCTATCTCAATATTTGAAATTTGTCAATATATCTCCCGATATATTTTTAATTTTT
>CAZDPE010000168.1:0-3951 GCA_964507235.1 uncultured Lachnospiraceae bacterium | reverse complement strand
TGAAAAATCTTTCAAAATTTCGTCATGTTTTTTGAGGGGGTGTCTGAACTGTTACACATTTTGCTTTTAAGGAAGATATTCTGGTATTAGGAGAAATATAGATAATTTGTCTTTAGGATGTTTTGTATTGGATGTAGGAACAATAGAGAGGATGTGGTCGGACAAAACATTAAAAATTTAACGAAAAACATTAAATATTTATTGACAAGCATATTTTGCTATATTATACTCTTCTCATAACAATTAACCGAGTCGAAGAAAATGAGGGTGAAAATGAGAGAGAGTGATTTAAAAATCGAAAAAATTCAAAAGAGTAGTAATGTAGCAGCAATTCTTACCAAAGTTGTGAAAATTATTTGTATTGTAATGGCGGTATAGACTATGGTATCAGGCTGTATTTTAATCGGAGCTCAGGATTATATCAATCGGGAGATGGAAGCGGCAGTAGAAAGCGGTGTAATGTCTGCTGATAAAATTGCAGCGTATGCCAATGGCAGCGGGATCGTAATGTCTTTTGTTGAAAATGGCGATTTTGCAGAGACTGTGGGTGCATATATGATCGTAGTCGGAGCGATGATGATATGTATGGCCGTTATTATGCATTTTGTAGGTAAGGTGTTCAGGGATATTAAGGAAAGCTATTCGCCGTTCCGGCCTGAAATTGTAAAGAGTCTTAAGGTGGCATTCGTGCTGATCACGCTTTTGTGCTTAGAGAGCAGCATCTTAATCCGAGTTGTTATTGGTTTCTCATTATGGTGTGTGTTCCATATTTTTGAGTATGGTTGTGAACTTCAGAAGCAGTCGTACGAAACCTTATAGACGGAAAGCGAAAGGGGCAGGTGAGATTATGGCGATTATATTAAGATTGGACAGGATGATGGCGGATCGGAAGATTTCCTTAAATGAGCTGGCGGAAAAGGTAGGAATTGCAAATGTAAATCTTTCCAATATTAAGACGGGAAAGGTTAGTGCGATTAGATTTTCAACCCTAAATGCGATCTGTGATGTGCTGGATTGCCAGCCCGGGGATCTGTTAGAATTTCAGCGTGATGAAGGGGGAAAATGAGGTTATTACTTTCAAGATTGGGAGAGGGTAAGCAAATGAGAAAGAAAATTGGCGTTTTTATGGGTGAGATTATATCTGAATATCAGGAGGTTGCTTTAAAGACCATATTCAAGGAGGCCAAGGAAGCGGGTTACGATGTCTTTACGTTTTGTAATTTCGGTGCGTATGGAGATAATGTGCTTTATGCGGAGGGCGAGAAGAGCGTAATCAGAATTCCTGATTTGGAGAAGCTTGACGGTATCATAGTGGGGGATGATACCTTTGATATTGACGGAATGGAAACAGAGATGCTTGGTCTTTTAAAGGAAAACGCAAAGTGTCCTGTGGTCTATTTGAGAAATCCCAATAATGTATTCTATAATGTGCTGGTGGAGGATGGCGAGGCCATAGCGGATGTGACCAGACACTTTATTAAGCATCATGGATTCCGTGATATCTGTTTCATGACCGGTAATATGAACAGCGAGGATGCAAGGAAAAGGCATAGATGGTTCCTTACCGTAATGGAGAAGGAGAAGATCCCGGTAACAGAGCATATGGTATATGAAGGTGACTGGTGGAGAGAAAAGGGTAAGGATGCAGTGGACTGGTTTATGGAAGGCCGGACCACATATCCTCAGGCAATTATCTGCTCCAATGACTATATGGCATTATCCGTGTGTGACGAATTGAAGAAGAGAGGGATTCGTATCCCTGAGGATGTATGCGTTTCCGGGTATGATGATATTATGGAAGCAAGAAGATATCATCCTTCTATTACAAGTGTCAGGGCGCCTTTTGAAGCTTTAGGTAAGAAGGCGGTAGAGATTATTGAAAAGGTAAACAGGGGAGAGGAACAGGAAAGGGTCGTGTGGCTTAAGCCCGGATTGGAATTACGTAGAAGCTGCGGCTGCGGCGGGCAGGAACTGATGAATGACTGTTCTGCACTGCTCCATAAGATTTACGTTCAGGAGAATGATGTTAAGCAGACAGTATGTATGACTACAGAATATCAGGATGCTTTCGAAGAGTCGGAGTATCTTAAAGTGGCAGAGAAATATTTTGCCAATATTGGATGCAGCAAGGCATATCTGTGTATGTGTGATGAAGAAGAGAGAGATCTTGACAGAGTGGAATTAGATCATTCCTATACGAACAGAATGTTCTTGAAGAGAATTTTCCATAGAGGCCAGAAGAGCGAAAGCTGTGAGAGGGAATTTGACAGATCAGGTATTCTGCCTGAGAAAATTCTTGAGCAGGAGGGTGCGCAGGGGTATTTGGTTTTTCCTACACATTACAAAAGCAAGTGCTACGGATATGTGGTAATGCTTTTTGAGGATGAGAAGTGGCCGGATGTTTATGTGCAGGCTTATATGATGGGGCTTGCCAATGCCATTGAGGAGGCGGCAATGCACCGCGAGGTGTCCAGTCTTGAACAGATCAAGACGCTGTATCATAAGGATGCATTGACGGGAATTTATAACCGGAGAGGTTTTGAAAAGCATCTTAGAAGCCTTCATGAACGTTATGCAGAAGAAGGAATGTTCTTAAGCATTGTCAGCATAGATATGAATGGATTGAAATATATTAATGATAATTTTGGACATTCTGAGGGTGATGAGGTGCTTTGCAGGCTTGCTAATATCTTGAATGGACTGGTTCAAGAGAATGAAATCTGTGCAAGAGTTGGCGGAGATGAATATTTTGTTCTGCTTTATGCTGAGGACAGAAAGAGAGAGCTGGAATTTGCGGAGCAGTTTATCCGTGCAATGCGGGAGGACGAAGAAAGGGTGAAAAAGCCTTATCCCTTTAGAGCAAGTTTTGGAATTTGCTGTATCTCGGATGAGCAGGATTTATCCTTAATGTCATGTATGCAGCTTGCGGATAAGAGAATGTATGTACAGAAAAAGCAGTATAAAATAATGCAGGAAAAGCTTATGTAGAATTTGCTTTTCATCTCATGATTTTTCTTCACAATTTCATAGCGGCATTCCGGATCATCAGATCGTCATGGGGATAAAAGCAGGTGGCGCCGCTTCCGAAAGTTGGGTTCTGTCATTTATATAGATGTTTCGCATAACGTTCAGTATTCCTCATTAAAATATATTAACATTTTTTCCCTTGAAAGCTATATCCAATTGGTTTTAAAACCGGAAAATAAAAACGCCCGCTTTGAAAGCGGGCGTTTTGTATGAATATTAAATTGATTCATGGAATGTACGAGAAATAACATCAGCCTGCTGTTCGGGAGTTAATTTAATAAAATTAACTGCATATCCGGAAACACGGATTGTAAGCTGAGGGTAGTTCTCAGGATGCTTCTGAGCATCTAACAATGTATCTCTGTTTAATACATTTACGTTAAGATGATGTCCGCCCTTTGTTGCGTAACCATCTAATAATGATACTAAGTTATCTACCTGCGCTGTATTTGCTGTCATGGTAATTACCTCCTTAATTAGTGAAAATCATCCAAACCATCTTCCAGAGTAGGTACGCTGCATGCCAGAGGAGTTCTGGAGCAATCCGTGCATCCCATGGTCTGAACGTTCTTTGATTTTTCTTCTGTCTCGTCATAGTCCACATTTACATGTCCTACGCCCATTGCCATGCCGGAATCCAGCATCTTCACAAGATCTTCAACCATTTTTTGATCGTCCATTGCATTGTACCTCCTGAAATAGGGTTATTGTTTAATTATTTGTTTAAATCAATTTCGATGTCGCCAGCGAAAACCTGATCTTCTTTACCGAGAGCTCCGGGAATGATGGTGAAGGTATTGGAGATACCGTCCTGTGCATCATTGAAAGGAATCTTGGATACGGAGGATAAGGATGCTACTGCACCGTGAGTATCACGTCCGTGCATCGGGTTAGCACCGGGAGCGAAAGGCTGGCCTTTCTTAC
>CAZDPE010000167.1:0-3981 GCA_964507235.1 uncultured Lachnospiraceae bacterium | reverse complement strand
TGGGGCCCGGACGGTACAGGGAAATTCCGGCGATTACATCCTCCAGATTTTCCGGCTTTAGCTCCTTCATAAAATTTTTCATGCCACCGCTTTCAAGCTGGAACACGCCGTCCGTCTTCCCTGTGGCCAGGGAGGCAAAGACCTTTTTATCATCATAATCTATATTATCAATATCAATATGAATCCCCTTGCTTTTTTCAATCAGCTTTACCGCATCCCGGATAACGGTCAGGGTACGAAGTCCCAGGAAATCCATCTTAAGCAGTCCCAGTTCTTCTATGGTAGTCATGGTAAACTGGGTGATAATGGAACCGTCTGCTCCTCTTGATAAGGGTACCAGCTCCTCCGCCGGTCTTGAACAGATTACTACGCCCGCAGCATGCATGGAGGTATGCCGTGGAAGCCCCTCAAGGCGCTTGCTCATGTCTATCAGCTCCTTCACCTGTCCGTCCGTTTCGTACATTTTACGGAATTCAGGATTAATCTGCAGAGCTCTCTCAATCGTAATATTCAATTCATTGGGTATCATTTTGGCAAGGGAATCCACATAGGCATAAGGCAAATCCATGACACGCCCCACGTCCCTGATAACAGCCTTTGCTGCCATAGTACCGAAAGTAACAATCTGCACAACCTTTTCCGGCCCGTACTTGCGGCTTACATAGTCAATTACTTCCTGTCTTCTTTCAAAGCAGAAGTCAATATCAATATCCGGCATGGATACACGTTCCGGATTTAAAAACCGTTCAAACAGCAGATTATATTTAATGGGATCGATATTGGTAATCTTCAGGGCATAGGAAACAATACTTCCCGCAGCGGAGCCTCGTCCGGGGCCTACCATAATGCCGTTTTGCTTTGCATAATTGATAAAGTCCCACACAATCAGAAAATAATCCACATACCCCATGGTCTTAATAATATTCAGTTCGTAATCAAGACGCTCCTTCAGCGTCTGCTCCGTATCGCCGGCAGGCGCATTCTCATCCTCTCCGTAGCGCTCCCTTAAACCGTCATAACAGAGCTTATTCAGATAAGTCCAGGAATCATATCCTTCAGGCACTTCAAAATGAGGGAGCTTTGTCACGCCGAATTCAATTTCAACATTGCAGCGGTCCGCTATGCGCTGGGTATTTTCAACAGCCTCCCATGCATAAGGGAATAAACCCTTCATTTCCTCTTCACTTTTTACATAATACTGTCCGCCCACATAACGCATTCTGTCCTCGTCCGCCAGCTTCTTGCCGGTTTGGATGCAAAGCAGAATATCATGGGGTTTTACATCTTCCGCATAGGTATAGTGGACATCATTTGTAACCACAAGGGGAATATTCAATTCCCTGCTCATCTGAAGCAGGGTGGTATTGACCATTTTCTGCTCCGGCAGCCCATGATCCTGCAGTTCCAGAAAATAGCTGTCTTCTCCAAAACAATCCCTGTACTTAAGCGCTGATTTTTTTGCTTCATCCACCAGGCCTTTTTGAATATAACGCTGAACCTCGCCTGCCAGGCAGGCGGACAATGCAATAATTCCCTCATGATATTCCCGCAAAAGCTCCATATCCACCCGCGGTTTATAGTAATAGCCTTCCGTAAAGCCGCGGCTTACAATTTTCATCAGATTATCATAGCCCGTATTATTTTCAGCCAGCAGAACAAGGTGATAATACCTGTCCTCGCCTCCGGTCAGTTCCTTGTCAAAACGGGAATTAGGCGCCACATAAATTTCACATCCCAAAATTGGTTTGATGCCTTCCGCCTTACAGGCCTTATAAAAATCAATGACGCCGTACATCACGCCATGGTCTGTGATGGCGGCGCTGTTCATGCCAAGTTCCTTTACCCGCTTTACATATTCTTTTATTTTATTGGAACCGTCCAAAAGACTGTATTCTGTATGGACATGGAGATGTGTAAACGCCATATGACTGCCTCCTGAAAAACTGACTTATCCTGCCTTTCCATTCTATCAAAAAAGAAATGCCTTGGAAAGAGGTAAGGCATTTCTTTTTCATCCGGAGATTCAGTTTTTTAATCAGCTTTGTATTGATCCAGTTTTCTGTTTTCATCCCTTTTCGTTACTACAGCTGCTGCTCTTCTGTTCCACCAATTTTAGTTCTTGTAGTTGTGGAAATCCCATTTTCCGTTGTAGTTGTTTCCAGATAAGTCATACCATTAATCGTTACTATTTGAGTTGTTGTAGATTCTTCATCACTGCCAGAACCGCCGCCTGCCGCTTCATTCGAAGCACTGTCGGCAGTGGGAACCGAATTATACAGCGAATCTACAGTCGAATCCAAATCATCGATTGTCGGCAGTCCTAAGTTTGCTGCGCCCTCGTTCATTGCATTTGCCAAAGCTGTCAGATTATCCTTGTCAGATAAATCATCCAAGGCCAATCCAAGGCTTTCCATAGCGGACAGGATACTATCCTCATTTGCCCTGAAAGTTTCCGACAGCTGCGATAAGAAAGAACTGTCCATATTGGTGTCATTATTTGTATTTACACCCGGTACCGGAGGCAGTTCTCCCACCATCATGCCAGAAGCGTCATATGTGCCGCTTGGAATAGCCTCGCCCGATAACGACATACTTGAAACAAAACTGTCTTTACTTTCCTTGTCCTTTCCGATAATGTTGTTCTGCTGTGAAACCTGCATCTGGCTCTGGTTGATTGAAGCAAGATACAAATCATAGTTAGATGCATCAATTTTCATAGTATTCCTTTCTTGAGAAGCGCTCCATGCCTAATATTTGTCATCCGTGACCTTTCCTCTGTGGTGTATATCGGTAAATGTTATCCCCCTGTTAAGATAAGGAAAAGACTTTTCACATAATATTCATACTTTCTTCTGGCGGTTTCACAATTTTGCAGGATTTCCCCTTTCCCCGCGCAGCGATCGAGGCGTATCGCATGAAAGGCGCCTGCCCCATACCACTAATCATTTCTGGTCAATCACCCTGACATGGTTTACCAGTTCAGCAATACTGCCAATGATTAGATCCGGCTGCTCTTTACATGCAGCCCCCTGCAAAAATACAGTTTTCATGCCTGCTGCTTTTGCGGCACAAATACCTGACTGCGCATCTTCCACTACTGCACATTCCTCCGGCATCAGCTTCAGGTATTGCGCTGCCTTTAAAAACACTTCCGGATGGGGTTTGGAATGCAGAAGGTTATTTCCATCAGAAACCGCATCAAAATATTTCATCAGTCCTGTCCGTTCTAAGATAAACCCTGCATTTTTACTGGATGACCCTACTGCCATAAGATATCCCATCTGCTTTAATTTCTGCAGCGTACTGCAAACATCCTGCTGCACATCCGTTTCTTTCATACGCTGGAGCAGCCTGCGGTAGTTTTCATTTTTTTCTTCCATAAACTTTATTTTCTGTTCTTCTGAAAAAGGCTTTCCACAATAGTTTTTTAACAATATTTCCAGACTTTCCCTTCGGCTTACGCCTCTTAACTGATGATTCATCTCTTCATCAAAGTAAATTCCCAGACGGTCTGCCAGCCTTTTCCATGCCTGATAATGATACCTATCGGTAGACACTAAAACTCCGTCCAGATCAAATATAATTCCTTTTATCATAATCTGGTATCCCACCTTCCGCAAAATGCATCAACCGGACTTTTTCCCTTAAATTCCGACTTTCCCGTCAGTTTATCAAATAATGCATCAATGGCTCTTTCATTTGAATTGTACACATTAATATACGTCTTCACCCTTGGCACATCTAATAAGTGATATGGATTTTCCACAGAGATAAAGACAATCGGTTTCTCATGAATGTAGACCGGACAATTGGCTCCCATGGGCTGCATCCATTCAATTCGCACAACAGTCTGGTTACTTTTGGTAGCATAGTTCGCACAATACAGACAAAGATCATAATGATCTAATATTGCTGTTGAAGGACTGATATGTCCTTCCATATTTGCTTTATCTACAAAATAGGTATCCACCTGAAAACCTT
>CAZDPE010000166.1:0-3986 GCA_964507235.1 uncultured Lachnospiraceae bacterium | reverse complement strand
AGAAGAAACAAAGGAAGAAGCCGCACCTGAAGAAAAAAAAGAAACAGAAGCCGGAATCCCGGAGGAAAGCGGTAAAACGGAAGAAAAGAGCGCAGAGGAAAGCAAAACAAGGGAAGAGAAAACAGAAACAGATTCCGGTGACGAAAATCTTCTGGAAAGCACTGGGAAAATAAATGAAGATGTTCCCGGCAGTCTGGAAATGGAAGGCAGGAATAAATGAAGGATAAAAAATGCATTGCCATACTGCTATCCGGCGGATGTGGGCTGCGAATGATGAGCGACAGACCCAAGCAGTATATCAGGATAAAGGATAGACTGCTGGTCACCTATTCTCTTGAAACGCTGCTTGGTCATTCGGGGGTGTCTGCTGTGCAGATTGTGGCCGAGCCTGAGTGGAGGGAAATTATCCTTGCAGATTTGGAACGAAACGGAATCAGTAGAAAAAAGCTATGTGGATTTTCTGTTCCGGGACTGACAAGGAAGCTTTCCATACTGAATGGATTGCATGATATACGGGAACTGGCGGAAACGGATGATGGGCGTGATGCCTGCCAGACAAAATGGCGGGTATGCAGAGTATGTTGCGGTTCCGGCTGCTAATTTGATTACGCTTCCGGGAAAGTTCCCTTCATCGCTTTATTGCGTTAAAATTTTAGTTGACGGCAGAGGACAAGTCATATATATTTATAAGAAACATATTAGTTGTTTTGCACCGGCACTTTTGCCCGGGTACTGAACAGATAAAATGTGTTTATGTTCAAAGAAAAAGGATTCCCTTAAAAACTGAGGAGGAGAGATTATGAGTGGAAATTCGCTGGGTTGGACTATTCTGGCGTTTGTGTTGTACCTCTTGGCGATGATTGTGATTGGAGCATTCTGTGCCAAAAAGAATAATAATACGGAGGATTATTTTCTGGGAGGAAGAAGCCTTGGGGGCTTTGTAACTGCATTGTCAGCACAGGCTTCCGACATGAGCGGCTGGCTTTTGATGGGGCTTCCCGGTTCTATTTATGCTTTAGGTACTGGGCAGGCATGGATTGCAATCGGATTATTTATAGGAACGGTTTTGAACTGGCTGTTTATTTCGGGAAGGCTTCGCCGCTATACCATCAGGGCAAATAACTCACTGACGCTGCCTACCTATTTTGAAAACAGATTTCATGATAAGAAAAAGATACTTTTGTTTATTTCATCTGTTACAATTGTAGTCTTCTTCCTTGTATATACGGCGTCTGCCCTGGCAGCAGGAGGCAAGCTGTTCAATTCTGTGTTTAATGTGGATTATAAGCTTGCTCTTACCATTGGTGCAGTCGTTATTCTTGCATATACCTTTATGGGAGGATTCCTTGCAGTATGTACCACGGACTTTGTTCAGGGAACCCTGATGCTGGTTGCGCTTCTGGTAGTACCTATTATGGCATATGCGATTACCGGTCTCGACAATATTGTGAGCAATATTGAAGCCAGCGGTGTGGCAGGAGGGTCAGCGGCTTTCTTAAGCCTCTTCTCCAATGGAGGAGAACCTTACAGAGCAGTGGACATTATTTCAGGCCTCGCATGGGGGCTTGGCTATTGCGGTATGCCACATATTCTTGTGCGTTTCATGGCTGTTAAGAATGAAAAGGAATTAAACAAATCCAAGGGAGTTGCAATTATCTGGGTATTTCTTTCCCTTGTTTTTGCATGCGTTATCGGTATTATCGGACGGGCTTATCTTTATCCTGAAGTTTTATCAGGCGGTGAAGAGGAAAAAGTATTTATCAATATGATTATAAAATTATTTGTTGAGGATGTATCTGTTCCCCTTATCGGAGGTCTTTTCCTTTGCGGAATTTTGGCGGCTATTATGTCTACTGCGGATTCCCAGCTTCTTGTCAGCGCTTCCAGCGTGGCGGAGGATATTGTGAAAGGAATCATCAAAAAAGATGCAAAGGATGAAACGGTATTCAGAATCAGCAGAATTACCGTTCTTATAATTGCCGTATTGTCTTATCTGATTGCATTGAATCCCAATAACTCTATTATGGGACTTGTTTCCAATGCCTGGGCGGGACTGGGTGCAGCCTTCGGGCCTACAGTACTCCTTTCCCTGTATTGGAAACGTACCAATTTTCAGGGAGCAGTTGCAGGCATTGTAAGCGGTGCATTGACAGTTATCATATGGGACTACCTTCCTATTATAAATGGTCAGACAATAGGAACGGTTACAGGCCTTTATTCACTGGCTGTGGGATTTGCAGTAAGTCTGCTTTTCATTGTGGCAGTAAGTCTTGTTACACCGGTGCCTACAAAAGAGATGAACGAGGAATTTGATGATGTCAGTCAGAAACGAATCAATTTTGATGGAGAATAAAGAAAGTGAAGCTTCCGGCCTCAAAGACCAGAAGCTTTCTGCTTTTTTGTCCAATAAGACGGCGTATTTTGCGAACCGCTGTCTGGTATTGGCGGCAGGAAGCCTTTGGGGGCTTATGGGGCTTCTGGTCAGAAGCTTGAATGCAACAGGATTGTCTTCCATGGAGATTGCTGCCATACGAAGCACCATAACCTGCATCAGTCTGTTTGCGGGTATGCTTCTGTTTAACAGGAAAGCTTTTCGGATAAAGTGGAAGGACATTTGGTGTTTTATCGGTACAGGGGCTTGCAGCGTGACATTTTTTAACTACTGTTATTTTAAGACGATGACCCTGACTTCTTTGTCAGTGGCAGCAGTCCTTTTATATACAGCTCCTGCAATCGTAATGCTGATGTCAGCATTTTTGTTTAAGGAAAAACTGACTGTAAAAAAAATCGCTGCGCTTTTTCTGGCTTTTCTCGGCTGCACTTTTGTTTCTGGAATTGTGGGCGGGGCAGGAACTCTTTCTGCAAAAGGAATTCTTTTCGGGCTGGGAGCGGGATTTGGATATGCACTTTACAGCATTTTTGGAAGGTATGCGCTGGAAAGAAGTTACAGTTCTCTGACGATTTCCTTTTATACCTTCTTATGCAGCAGTGTATGCACCTTCTTTTTTGCGGATTGGGGAGAAATTGTCAGTGCACTTTCAGGCAATGCATCTGTTATGATTAGGACGGTTGTTCTGGTGCTTATTGTAACGCTGCTTCCTTATTTAAGCTACACCAGGGGACTGAACGGACTTGAAAACGGTACGGCATCTGTGCTTGCATCCATTGAACCGGTGGTGGCGACCCTGGTGGGTGTTGTGATATATAAGGAAACGCTGAATATGTGGAATGTGATGGGAATCTGTCTGGTGCTTGGCTCCATTGTGCTGATAAATGTGAAAGGAAGGGGAAAGAAAAGAGGATAATATTATATGGAAAGAAAAGCAAAAACAGGTTTAGATGTAGGGCTGCTGATAGGAATTATTTTTACCATTGTGGGCGCCGCTTTTTCCGCAGTGATAGCTGGATTGCTTTTGGTATTTATGGGCAGGGATTCTATGACATTCCAGTTGTTTTTACCGGTTTTCGGGCCGCTGGCGCTGGCTTTCGGACCGCTGGGGCTGATTTTTCTGGCGATTGGATTAACATTTTTAATTCATGGCGTCAGAAAAAGGCAGCGCAGCACCAGACTGCTGAACTCGGGAAATTATATTATGGCGGAAATTACGGAAGTGGCTTTAAACGGTGCGGTCAGGGTGAATGGAGCGCATCCCTTCATTATTAAATGTATTTACCAGGACATGGAAGGAAATATTCATATATTTAAGAGCAGGGATTTATTCTTTGATCCGCGGCCGCTATTGAAGAATCAGCAGGTAAGAGTTTATGTGGATGCCGGTAATTTTAATCACTATTATGTGGATATTGATTCCGTCCTGCCTCAGGTAATAAATCACTGAGGAACAGCTTTTTCAGGCACGCCCGACATGAAATAAGTTGGCGGTTTATACTTACATTTTGGAGTGAAAATGTACATTCCGCCAACTTATGAATGGTATGGCTAAACTGTTACTTTTTTTGTTACTATTTACAGCCCCTCCACGCTG
>CAZDPE010000165.1:0-4008 GCA_964507235.1 uncultured Lachnospiraceae bacterium | reverse complement strand
GTTCATCCGACCGGTGGATCTTGGTCGGCAGGCTCATAATTCCGAGAGCCTATGAAATGGAATCACAAGATAAATGCCCTCCGGCTCATAAACGGCTTCTTTATTCATTTTTACAGACAAGTCTATGGCAGGAGAATCCTGATAAAAAGTAATGAACTGCTGTATGCTTTTCATTCCTTCCACTGAAAGGCTTCCCTTTAAAATAACCTTCTGCTCTTTTCTTTCTATCATCCAGAGAGCGTCTGTCCTGCTGCCTGTTCTTTTTGCTTTCCACCGGTGATTCCACATACTGACATTTTTATTGCACAAATCCACATCTCTTGAAAAAATAGTCCTCCGTATCCTCTCTTCTTCCTGTCCGTCTATGGTTTCTCTCACCAGTTCAAAGAACCCCCAGCTTCCTGCGTCATTTAAAAGATTTCTGTCTTCTTTCTTGCTGTATATCTGCCTGATACCGCCATTTTCATCAAATACTGCCTTATAAAAAGGCGTTTCCATACCGTCTTTTGTAAAAATAAATTTATTTTCATCCGTTTTCTTTGCCTTCAGTTTCTTTATTTCCTCAAAGGTAAGGGCTTTAACGGAAAAGGGCGGAACTGAAACTTTGCCCCAGTACTCCTTTTCTTCATGTGCATAATAGGCCTTTGCCTCACTGTTTTCCAAATAAGGAATATACCTCTTTTTACGCACAGCGCTAAGCTGTCTTTCCTTCTTCATCCATCCTGTAGGAACATCCAGTGTAATTTCCTGCGTAACTCCGGTAGGATTCACTGCTATGATTCCCTCAAAAGCATCTGTCTGAAAAGGATTTCCGGCAAGTTCTTCTATTTGAGTGCCAAGCACATAGCCTGCCAAATCCGCCGCCCGGTAAGCCATTTCCTGTTTATGAATCAACTGAGAGATGCTTTCATAATCCTGGGGATCTGACACGGACTGGGAAGCGCCCCATGTATGCTCTTCAAAGAAAAGTGCATTCAACTCCGCTTCTTTTTTGGCTTCCCTGTAACGCCTGCTTTCAAATCCCGTCATACACTCCAGCACTCCAGCACTTTCAAGGGCTCTTACTGCAAGCCGGTTTATTTTTGTTTCCCTTGCAGTACTTCCGCATCCGAAATTCCAGTAATCGCTCCAATCTCCGCCATAAACGGGAAATGCAGCTTCTCCCATGGAAAGCAGCTTATCTCTCAGCATTTCCGGCGTGGCAAAACGCACCCTGTATTCATGATTCTCTTCATTATACCGCCTGATTAAATCCGCAAGTTCCGCATCAGGACAATTATTGTCAAACATAGGAGGATTAGTGGCTGTGAGGAAAGCAAAATCCCACTGATAATCCTGTTCCTCCAGCCGCTTTACATAATCGCAAATCCCCTGATGCATCAGCTTCGTATCCCCCTCACAGGTCTGACAAAACTGACTGAACAAGGAATAATGCTCCCCCACAAAGCTTAAAAGCTTTTTTCCGTCAGGAGCCTTCCACCAGAATGCACAGGGACGCTTAAAAGGGATTCCTCCAAAATGGATATTAATGCCCGTCATGTAAAAGTTAACACCGCTGCCCGTAAGCAGCTGTGCCATAGGCCAGGGCTGTCCGTTTACATCATGATTGATTGCCGTGTCAATGGGGGTATTCAGCCTGCTTCTGAGTTTGTCCAGATTTTTCATCATGGAAATCATCTGCTCTCCCGTACAGCCCGGTGTTGTATGCACAGGCAGGGCGGCTATGCTGATTCTCTTTTCCGCAATCAGCCTTACAAACCTTTCTATCATCTGCGAAGATGCCTTTTCCATCCATCTTTCAATCGGATAGGCTGCCTCACAGGTCCATTTAAATTGCGCTTCTTCGGGATAATCCGCTGTTTTTTCACACATTTCCATGGCCTGCTCTATGTAATCCCCCTGCAGCTCCAAAAGCATGGGCTGGGGATGTGTATAACCTATATCCAAATGACTATGGTGCATGCACCAGATTTCTTTTATTTTTCCCATAATTACCTCATTTCCATATCATTTTCATTCTCCATGTGACTCAGATAACGCTTTCCTTTCCGCTGCATTAACCCTTAACACCGCCGCTGGTCACGCCGTCCAGTATTTTCTGAGAAAAAATAATAAACAGAATCAGAATCGGAATCGTCGACAATGTGGAAACCGCCATGGCCAAATCCATGGTATTTATCAGTTTTCCCGTATATTTAATCACCAGCAGGGGCAGTGTTTTTGTGGAATCCTTCTGCAGAAAAATAAGAGGAAGGAAAAACTGGTTCCAAATCTGCACGGACACTGTTATACACACTGAAAAAACAATAGGGCTCGCCATGGGAAACATGATTTTCCTGAAAGTCAGCCATTCCCCCGCTCCGTCAATCACTGCCGCTTCATATATTTCTTTAGGCAGCTTTGCAAAGAAATCTGTCAGCATGAATACCGGCATGGAAATATTTGCCGCCGAAACCAGAATAACCGAAAGGGGATTATTAATCAGATTCAGCCCTTTCATAATCTGGAATACGGGAACAATTCCAAGCTGTATGGGAAACATCAATCCAATCAGAAAATAAATTCTGAAAAATTTCCTTCCTTTAAACTGGTATCTTGCAATTCCGTAAGCCGTAATAGAAGAAATAAAAACCAGCAAAGCCAGACTGATTACCAATATCATGACGCTGTTGACAAAATATCTGAAAAAGTCATCCTTCACTATCAGCCTGATATAATTGTCAATCGATATCGACCTGGGTTTTCCGAAGGTATTGCTTAAAATATCCTGCCTTGGCCTCAGGGACTGATATACCATATAAATAAGCATTAAAAAAGTAAAGGAAGAATAAATCCACAAAAAAGCTTTTACAATCCCGGCTGTCTTTCCCTGGTGTCTGCTCATCATATCCTGTGTTTTTTTCATTTAATCCTCCTTTCTGTACACAAGCAGCAGCTGGAGCAGTGCTATGACAAAAATCATTAGGAACAGCACACAGGCCACTGTGGTTCCCATCCCCATGGAGTTTGCGCTGATATTCCCTCCCAGGGGATTGGTATCTCCGAATGCCATACGATAGAAAAACAGTGACATAACATCCACATTCCTGTTAATGCCGCCTGAAGTACCGCCCAGAATATAGCTGTAATCAAAAATCGTCATGCTGACAATATAAGAAATCAAAACCAGATTCAATATTGTCATCTTAATCTGGGGCAGGATAATATACCATAATCTTTTCCAAAAGCCGGCGCCTTCCATATATGCGCTTTCCAGGCTGTCACGCTCTATCATTTTCATGGCGCCGATAAAGTACATCATCCCCACACCGATTCCTGCCCAGGTAATCATAGCCCACACAATGTAAATGCCATATTGAGGTATTCCCAGCCATGCCGGGTAAAAGCTCCAAGCCCTATCATTTCCAGCAGCTTGTTCACAATCCCGATATTTCCGTCAAAAATCAGGGTAAAAATGAATACAATAACCGGCGTCGAAATAAACTGGGGCGAAAAAATCGCAACCTGAAAATAATTGCCTCCCCCTTGCCTTACTGTAAACCATATATGCCATGATAATCTGCACCGGCATGGCAATGCATACCGTCAATGCAAAAATAGTAAGACTGTGCTTCAGCGCATTTATCATCTGGGACATCAAATCTTTATTGGTAAACAAATCTATATAGTTCTGAAATCCTACAAAAACCTTCTCCCCAATTCCATTCCAATGATAAAGACTCAGCTGCCCTGCAGCAAAAATAGGATAAATAATGAAAATGGAATACAGGACAAATCCCGGCAGAAGGAACCAGATATAAGGTTTCTTTTTTAAAAACTGCATCATCTGCATCTCTCCTTAAAATATCAGTAGCTTTCCGTTTTGTAATTATCCAGAAAAAATGTCAGGAATATGCAGCAGTACCCTTCATATTTCCTGACATTTTCTATGAGTTTATTATGTTCCTGTTTTTATAAAAGATACGTTTTACTTTGCGCCGCTCTTATCCATTTCAGTTTTAATCATAT
>CAZDPE010000164.1:0-4058 GCA_964507235.1 uncultured Lachnospiraceae bacterium | reverse complement strand
TCAGCCATAGGCAGAAAAATCAGGCTGTATACTAAAATTTTCATGAAAGCATCTCTTTTCGTAAATATTTTTTAACACTTTCAGGAGCGGATATCTATATAAACATTCTCCCGGTCAAACATGATTTAAATCTTTCTTTATCATATTTGATATATTCGTCAATGCCCTAATATCCTCAAAATGCCAATCTTCACATTCATCAAAGTAACTCTGCTCTTTCCTTTTCTTAAATATACGGAAAGGAAAATTGGACGAATTATCATATATATGGCAGATATCACATATTTTTACCAAATCTTTAACCAATCCCAATGCCCTGTCATATCTGGAAATTATTTTTTCTTCCGGCACATCATGACCGCCCGACAGCACCCTTGCTTTCACACGTAAAACATTAATCATAGGGTCTGCCGTCAGAATATAGTAACAACGGATAAAATATCCCTTCTTTACTGCTTTTTCTAACAATTTTAGGTTACGTTCTGTTGACAACACGGTTTCAAAGCAGAATTCTCTCATATGCTTCACATGGTCTTCTCTTTGCCTTTCCGCTAACTGTGCGGCTTCCAAATCAGAACATTTCAAATTCTTCTTAATTTCATCTGCATTGATATAATCTACAGGTGGCTTTAATAGTTGCGTAAACGTACTTTTTCCCGAACCGTTGGGCCCGGCAAAAACAATTATCTCAGGCTTCTTCTGAAACTCGTTCACTATATCTCCCCTTTCTTATCCTTCTGCCAACTTCTTTCCTCGTTCCATCATTTTTCTCCTGATAAATAATTTGCGTTTCCCTGTCATAAACGACAATAGGAATATCCAATGCCTTATTTTTCTCTAATTCAATTTGTACCGCAGCATTTGCACGTTTAACAACGGTTTCGTCTGAAATATAATCTTTTCTTGTCATAGTTGGCTTCCTCTCTTTCTTTATCGGCTTTCATGCAAGGTCAGCATATATTCTCCCCATTTAAAACACTTTCAACCAACTTCTCGCCCTCATATCTCAATTTCAGGGAAAAGAACGGCTCCTCCTTTTCCAGCAAGTGAAAGAAGATTTTATCCCCCTCCCATATAGGAAGGTCATACACAGCGGACTTTTCCACCCATTCCAGATTGCCCTCATCGCATTCCCGCAATTCTCCTTCAAATGCTCCTGCCGTATACAAAAACATATACTCCGGCTGCCATTGATCTGAAATAAAAGTAATAATTCCCCTAAGCCGGTAATCCCGCAGCGCAAGCCCTGTTTCTTCCCTGACTTCCCGCAGCAGGCACTCCTCCGGCGATTCGCCATACTCGAAATGGCCGCCTATGCCAACCCACTTGTCCTTATTGATATCGTTTTCCTTCTTAACCCTGTGCAGCATGAGATATTTGTCATCCCGCTCTATGTAGCATAATGTAGTAAGGTTATTCATCGCACCATCCTTAATAATCCATCTTTTCTCCGCAGCGGTCACAGAATTTGGCTGTATCAGGAAGCTTATTCCCGCAATTCCTGCAATACTTAAAACCAGCCTGCACGCCCTTTGGCTTGTCCTTATCTATATGTGATTCAGAACAAACCGCTCCCTGCGGTATCTCGTCCATATTGTATTCAAGAGCAAGGGAATCAAGCACCCCGTCCCACTCCGCAGAATTTGGATATTGCCACTCTCTTTTTCTAAATTCCTCATCGTGTAGCCAGTAGCCATTCTGATGTAACAGCTCATGGAATATCAGATACTTAATCACTTCCCGGTCAATCTTCGGTGACGATAAGAGCCTGTTTATAGATATCTGATATTTAGAGTCTCCTGCTTCTGAAAATCTCTCACACAGCCCGAACCAAGCCTTTACAATCTTGCTACTCCAAGACAGCTTCACAAGTCCATCTGTCCGAAGCAGGGGAAACATCTGCTTCACTTCCTCAAGAAGCTCCTGCAAGTCATAGTAATTGTCGATTATCTCATACTTTTCCCTGTCGTCTGCCGTCTCTATTACTGCCTCCGTTTTGACCTTCATCGCATCAAAAACTGTTTTCTTAAAGGCATAAAAGTAATGATATATCTGCTGCAATACTCCGGAACGGTCATACAGCTCCTTCAGCCATGCCTCTTTGTCCTCATCCTTTTTAAACAGTGCATTTGCCTTATTCGCAATATTTACTGGATCAAAGGCATCCCTCATTTCAAACGTGTAATAAGGAGGCATGGAATCCGTTTCATCAATATAATCAATAATATAATCAAGTTCTGCCACATCCGGCGGTTGTTTGCATTTGTCAAAATAAAATCTGCATACGCTTTCAGCGTCCAGCCTGCCCTTAATCTGCTTCAAATTCCGCTCCATATCCTGATAGGAAACAAGCTGACAGTCAAACACGAGAACCTGCTTATCCTCACCGTTTTCATCAACTGCGGAATACCAACCGCACGGGTATACAGGCGCTTCCCCGTTGACGCTTAGTGATACTTTCATGATTTGATAGAGCTTCAAATACAGCTCCCTCGACGACGGTTCCCTCTCCACGGCTGTCTCATCAGCATTTTCAGATTCCATCCCCTCAGCATCTGCTGTTTTGTCCTCTAATCCTTGCCCACCCATACGTTCCAGCAATTCAAGCATAACCTCATCCGGCGTCACTGCTGCCTTTTCCTCTGTTTCAATGACTTCCTCTTCCGGCTCTTCTTCCGCAAAAATATCCAATGCTCCCGGATCAAGCCAATGTGCGAATGTATTCCATGTATCATGAAAGGCCACTATATTTGCGGTTTTCGTCCCTCCGGCCTTCTCTCCTCTGAGTCCCCTTCCTATCATCTGCATAAGCAGGGAATCACTGTTTGTCTGCCTTGTTAAGAATACCGTCTGAATATCCGGCACATCACTTCCCTCTGTCAGTATCTGCACATTGATAAGCACATCGAACTCACTGTTTTTAAAAGACTGGATTACATTCTGTGCATCCCTGCGCCCGGATACAGCATAATCACAGGCCACGCCCATTGCCTTAAATTCATTGCACAAAGTTTCTGCATGAAGCTGATTCACCGCAAATACAATCGTTTTTCCGTATTCTTCACACTTTTTCAGATACTGTTCCACAATCAGCCGATTACGCGCTGAGGATCGGGCAATCTGGTCTTTCAGTTTTTCCGAAAGTTCGCCATACTGCATAAAGAACTCTTCATCCTCCGGTGTGCAATGATATTCCACTTCTCCAATAATCTCGGTGTTAATACGCTCATATATCGGCTGCGCCAGATACCCCGCCATTAGAAGCTGCTTTAATGTCACTTCATACACATAACCATTCGTGCCTCTTTTCTCCAAAAGGTTCTGATTGATAGAAAACATCCGCTGCAATCTCTTCTGTTCGGACTCCTGCATACGCTTAGGCGTTGCTGTTAAACCTAAAAGTACACGATTCTTATTAAGCGCTGTCATTTTCTTTAGCACTTTCTGGTAATTTGCAGCCACAGCGTGATGTGCCTCGTCAATCACTATAATCAGTTTTCTTCGTCCCGGCATCCCAATCATTCTGTCTATAAAACGGTAGCCATATTGATTGGCAACGGACGCAATGCTGCACACATATACATCAGCTTTATTCGCCATAGCCATCTTCATATGCACCCCGGAGACAGCCAACACACGAATCTTATTAACACCGGTTCCTTTCAGTATCGGCGCCTGCTTGCGAAACTCCTGATATGTCTGTTCCACAAGTTCCTGTCTATGTACCAGCCATACCACACGATACCCATTTGCAACTCCTTGGGATAAAAGCCATCTAACTGCGGTATAGGTCTTTCCGCTTCCTGTCGGCATCACAAGAAGCCCATTACGGTCTGCTTTGTTTTTATCAAGTTCAAAATATTCGGTCATTGCATCTACTGCCTGCTGCTGATGGGGCATAATAAGGCTTCTGGAATCCGCTTTTGATTTTTCTATTATTATCGGCTTGCTCATTTCTGCTAAAGTCACTGTAATATCTCCTTCCGCTTTCGCCCATCAATATATCCCGGCCGCAACCGCCCGGAAAAACTCTATCAGCGGCGTCTGGAAAAGCCCCA
>CAZDPE010000163.1:0-4073 GCA_964507235.1 uncultured Lachnospiraceae bacterium | reverse complement strand
TGCCGTGCCTGCACGGGCAGACACTTGACGAGAAAAGCTGGCGAGGCGAAAGCCGAGATGGTAAAAACGAGGAAAGAGGCTGCCGTGCCTGCACGGGCAGACACTTGACGAGAAAAGCTGGCGAGGCGAAAGCCGGGATGGTAAAATAGTACTGGGGTATGATGTTGCACTGTGGAGAAAGAAAAATTTAAGTAAGGCGGAAACAAAATGGAATTAAGAGCAGCAAGAGACAGTGATGTTAACAATTGGGAAGAAGTTATATTAATATACAGTTCTGCATTAAAGCAGATTTCAATGAAAATTGAAATATTAAATGAAGAGTTTCAGCATGTTCACAGATATAATCCCATCGAGCATATTAAAGCCCGGATTAAAACCTCGGAAAGTATCGTTAAGAAGCTTCGGAAGCATGGATATGAGTCTACAATTCAGAACATGGTACAGTATGTCAACGATATAGCCGGCATCAGAGTGATATGCTCCTTTACATCTGATATTTACCAGATTGCCGAGATGATTAGGAATCAGAGGGATATTAAGGTAATTTCAATTAAGGATTATATTGTCAATCCCAAGACCAGCGGGTATAAAAGCTATCATATGTTAGTAACTGTGCCGGTGTATTTGTCAGACAGGATAGTAGATACTAAGGTGGAGATTCAAATACGTACGGTGGCTATGGATTTCTGGGCAAGCCTGGAACATAAAATTAATTACAAGTTTGAAGGAAATGCTCCTGCATATATTAAGAATGAACTGATAGAATGTGCCAAAATGGTTTCAGAGCTTGACAGAAGGATGCTGTCGCTGAATGAAGAAATTCAGATGATTAATCAGCAAAATGAACAATAGAAAGCACGCTTTGCGAACTTTCTAGTGTCATGAATAAGGAATAACCTTGCTCCCACACTTTGCTGTGGGCAGGTTATCCCTTATATGCTTTCTGTTATTAGCAGTTCATGTTTGCGGTATGAAAATGAGGAGTGCCCAGACACATCGCTGCGCCTGGGCTATTATGAAAAAATTTATCTATTTTTGTAATGAAAACATTACATAACTGCTTTTTGCTTCATGACAATAGAAAGTTTGCAAATCATGCTTTCTATTGTTTAAATACAATATACCACAAAATTATGAATAAATTATGAACACGGTATGAAATTACCGTTAATTATACTAATGATGTAAAAAAATGGGAGATAAAATTATACAAATTATACAATAATATAAAGATTTATATGGACAGCTCTTTATTGTAAAGTTAAAATAAAGATGTTAAAATAATAAATATGAAACCTGAATATACTTCCGGAGGAACAGCAATGGATACTTTTATGGACAAAATTGCACAGAAATTAAATTCACAGGATATGATACGCGCTAATTCAGCTGCGGATGCAGCTGAACTGGAAAATCTGGAAAACCAGATGGCATTATTTAAGGAGCAGATGGGGAAATATGATGACTGCCTTCAGGAAATGCGGCAGCTCAATTTAAGGAATATTGAAAGCGCCCAGGGAGTGCAGGAATTAGCGGAGCAGGCCAGTGAAAAAATTGAGAAAACAGTAGGAGAAGTACAGGCGGCTTCTGTCAGCAAAATACAGCAGACCTCTGATTTGTCAATTGCAGGAATACAGCAGACTTCCGATGCGTCTATCGCGGAAATCAGACAAACTTCCGATATTTCCATAGCAGGAATTAATCAGACGGTGGCGGAAGGCCTGGCTAAAATAGCGGAAATTAAAGAAAATGCAGATAAAGATAATCTTGTAAAAATTACGGAAGAGGTAGCGGAGCTTCAGTCAAAATTGGATCTGGCTTTTAAAAATCTGGAAGATTTTCTTCATACGGATAATGTTAAGGTATACCGTAATGTGCAGGCAGCTATGATTGAAGAACTGGAAAAGCAGACATCAGAGCTGAAGGATGAGCAGCAGAAAATATCAAAGGGTAATAAGATATTGCTTCCTTTTATCATTATTACTATGGTGCTTTCTCTGGCAAATTTGGCAATAATTGTTACACAGATTCTGGGAGTGTTTTAATGTATGCCTTTTGCGGCGGAGTTACTGATTTTAAATACGAGGTGAAGAATGGGCAGACAAAGTTGGAAACCGGGAAACATGTTGTATCCGCTTCCTGCAGTGCTTGTTTCTGCGTCTGATAAACAGGGCAGTAAAAATGTTTTTACCGTGGCATGGACAGGAACCATATGCAGTGATCCTCCCATGGTATCCATATCGGTGAGGCCGGAAAGATATTCTTATCATATGATACAGGAAACGGGAGAATTTGTAATTAATCTTACGACGGAAAGCCTTGCATTTGCTGTGGACTATTGCGGAGTGAAAAGCGGAAGGGATGTAGATAAATTTAAGGAAATGCGGCTCACACCCGTTCCGGCGGAAAAAGTGAAAGCCCCGCTGATTAAGGAAAGTCCTGTGAACATTGAATGCGGGGTGACGGAGGTAAAGAAGCTGGGAACACACGATATGTTTCTGGCGGAGGTGGTGGCCGTACATGCGGATGAAGCCTATATGGATGAGAACGGTCGATTCTCCCTTGCAAAGGCCCACCCTCTTGTATATTCTCACGGAACATATTTTGCTTTGGGTAAAGAACTCGGAAGCTTTGGCTACAGCGTAAGAAAAAAATAAGGGTAAGAAACAATAGAAAGTGCGCCTGGCGTGCTTTCTATTGTTTCTTTGAAGAATTGTTCTTTAAAAGACTTCCGCGTACAACTGCGTTTTCCCCATATTTATTTCGGATGCTGTCCAGGGTTTTATCGAGAGCCTCCAATTTGCTTTTGTCCTTCCGGACTTTAGGCAGATCCAAATCGAACAGGCTGATTTGAGAAGGTTCCGCTGCGGAAACCAGCTTGGAGGTTCTGATTCCCAGGAGGCGTATGGGAGAATGATTCCAAAGCTCATCAAACAGTCGGCAGGCTGTTTCATAAAGAATCTGTGTGGAATCAGTAGGTGAAAAAAGGGCAGTCTGGTGAGATACGGACCGAAAGCTGCTGTATTTGATTTCCACACTGACCATTCCGGCAAGCTGCTTAGCCTGTCTGAGTCTGCCGCCCACTGATTCTGCCAGCAGAAGAAGCACCTGAAAGGCTTCCTGCCTGTTAGTTACATCTTTAGACAAGGTTGTGGAATTTCCAATTCCTTTGGCCTCCGGAGGAGCGGCAAGTACATCAGAGGAATCGATGCCGTTGGCATATTCCCAAAGGAGAATTCCATGGCTTTTTAAATGGGAGGAAAGAATCTGTTTATCGGCCTTTGCCAAATCTCCAATTGTCCGGATTTCCAGCTTATGCAATGTTTCTACGCTGGATTTTCCGCACATAAATAAGGAAGAAACAGGGAGAGGCCACATTTTTTCTTTGATTTCATAAGAAAAAAGTGTATGCACTTTATCAGGCTTTTCAAAGTCAGAAGCCATTTTAGCCAGCATTTTAACATCTGAAATGCCGATGTTTACGGTAAAACCGAAGGTATCGCGTATCCGGTCTTTTATGGAATTGGCGGCCTGGAGAGGAGAGGCATAATGATTTTTTATGGGTGTATAATCCATATAACATTCGTCCACACTGACCTGTTCAATATCAGGACAGATATCCGATAAAAAATGCATAAGCTCCCCGCTTTTTTGGTGATATAAATCATGGTTGGGCGATTCAAGGACAAGAGAGGGACATTTCCGCATTGCATTTACAATGGGCTCGCCGGTAGTAATGCCGTATTTTTTTGCGGGAATGGATTTGGCAAGCACTACGCCATGGCGTTTTTCCATATCGCCGCCTATGATGGACGGAATTTTACGAAGGTCGGTAGTGTTTCCCTGTTCAAGAAGGGATAAAGCGCTCCAGCTTAAGTAAGCGGAATTAACATCAATATGAAAAATAATCCTATCCATATGTACCTCCGTCTGATTGCATTGTTATACATAGCAACAGTTAAGCCATACCATTCATAAGTTGGCGGAATGTACATTTCCACCTCAAAATGCAGGTATAAGCCGCCAACTTATTTCATGTCGGGCGTCCGCCCTATAGAAGCAATTGTGCAATA
>CAZDPE010000162.1:0-4075 GCA_964507235.1 uncultured Lachnospiraceae bacterium | reverse complement strand
TCGTGGTAGGACCGGAACTGAAAATTTATCAGTGCGGTCTTCCCAAGGAAATGGCGATTGAGCTGTTTAAGCCCTTTGTTATGAAGGAACTGGTGGCAAGAGGCATTTCCCAGAATATTAAGAATGCAAAGAAACTGGTGGAAAGACTGGATGCGCAGGTATGGGATGTGCTGGAGGAGGTAATCAAGGAGCATCCTGTTATGCTGAACCGTGCTCCTACACTGCACAGACTTGGTATTCAGGCGTTTGAGCCTATTCTGGTAGAAGGTAAAGCAATCAAGCTGCATCCGTTGGTATGTACCGCATTTAACGCCGACTTCGATGGTGACCAGATGGCTGTCCATCTTCCTCTTTCTGTGGAAGCACAGGCAGAATGCAGATTTTTACTTTTATCACCCAACAACCTGTTGAAGCCCTCCGACGGTGGTCCGGTTGCGGTTCCTTCTCAGGATATGGTGCTGGGTATCTATTATCTGACGCAGGAGCGTCCCGGCGTATTGGGTGAGGGAAGGTTTTACAGAAGTGTCAACGAAGCGATTCTGGCTTATGAGAATGGGGCATGTACCCTTCATTCCAGAATTAAGGTAAGAGTAACTAAGAAAAATGCAGAGGGAGAGGAAATTTCAGGAATTGTTGAGTCTACTCTCGGACGTTTCCTGTTTAATGAAATTCTTCCTCAGGATCTGGGCTTTGTGGACAGAAGCAAGCCGGAGAATTTCCTCCTTCCGGAGGTGGATTTCCATGTCGGAAAGAAGCAGTTAAAGCAGATCCTTGAAAAGGTAATTAATACACACGGAGCTTCTGTGACAGCGGAGGTGTTGGATTTGATCAAAGCTACCGGGTATAAATATTCTACCAAGGCCGCTATGACCGTATCCATTTCCGATATGACGGTACCTGCACAGAAGCAGGAAATGCTGGATGAGGCACAGGCTACCGTAGATAAGATCTCTCAGAATTTCAGACGTGGTCTGATTACGGAGGAAGAGAGATATCGTGCGGTTGTGGAGACCTGGAATGAGACGGATAAGAAGCTGACGGATGTACTGCTTGCAGGACTGGATAAGTATAATAACATCTTTATGATGGCTGACTCCGGCGCCCGTGGTTCCAATCAGCAGATTAAGCAGCTTGCAGGTATGCGTGGTCTGATGGCAGATACAACCGGTAGAACCATTGAATTGCCTATTAAGTCGAACTTCCGTGAAGGTCTGGACGTATTGGAATATTTCATGTCCGCTCATGGTGCCCGTAAGGGTCTGTCCGATACCGCTCTTCGTACTGCGGACTCCGGTTACCTGACACGCCGTATGGTTGACGTTTCTCAGGAGTTGATTATCCGTGAAGTGGATTGTATGGAAGGCAAGGACACTATTCCCGGTATGTGGGTATCCGCATTTATGGACGGAAAGGAAACCATTGAGGGTCTGAAGGACAGAATTACAGGAAGATATTCCTGTGAGGAAATTAAAGATAAAGACGGAAATGTTATTGTCAAGCCTAATCATATGATTACACCCAGCCGTGCAGCGAAGATTTTAAGCGTTGGCGTGGATGAAAAGGGTGAGCCCATTGAGAAGGTGAAAATTCGTACCATTCTTACCTGTCGTTCCCATGTGGGTATTTGTGCTAAGTGTTACGGTGCTAACATGGCAACCGGTGAAGCGGTTCAGGTGGGTGAGGCTGTCGGAATTATTGCAGCGCAGTCTATCGGTGAGCCCGGCACACAGCTCACCATGCGTACCTTCCATACCGGAGGTGTTGCTGGTGACGATATTACACAGGGCCTTCCCCGTGTTGAGGAGCTTTTTGAGGCAAGAAAGCCTAAGGGACTTGCAATTATCGCTGAATTTGGCGGTGTTGCAACCATTAAGGATACCAAGAAAAAGCGTGAGGTTGTGATTACCAATAATGAAACCGGTGAGTCTAAGACTTATCTGATTCCTTACGGCTCAAGAATTAAAATCATGGACGGCTCTGTATTAGAGGCCGGTGATGAGTTGACAGAAGGAAGCGTAAATCCTCATGACCTGCTTAAGATTAAGGGCATCCGTGCAGTACAGGATTATATGCTTCGCGAGGTACAGAGAGTGTACCGTCTGCAAGGTGTTGATATCAGTGATAAGCATATTGAGGTCATTGTACGTCAGATGCTGAAGAAGGTCAGAATTGAGAACAACGGTGACACCGAGTATCTTCCGGGTACACTGGTAGATGTTCTGGAATATGAAGATTTGAATGAAAAGCTGATTGCAGAGGGAAAAGAGCCTGCGGATGGCAAGCAGGTTATGCTTGGTATTACCAAGGCAGCGTTGGCTACCAATTCCTTCTTATCGGCAGCATCCTTCCAGGAGACCACAAAGGTTCTTACGGAAGCAGCTATCAAAGGCAAGAGTGATCCGCTGATTGGTCTGAAAGAAAATGTAATTATCGGTAAGCTGATTCCTGCAGGTACAGGTATGAAGCGTTACCGCAATACCATTCTTTCCACGGATAATAATCTGATGGGAACCATCGATATTGATGTGGATGGTGAGGCAGAGATCGAGGATGAGTTTGATGAAGTGGATGATAATGATGAAATCACCTTTGAAGAAGATCTGGATACCTTAGAGGAAGTCGTTCCTGTAGAATAATGTGATTAGTAGTAATAAACTCCGTGCATACTATATATTGTTGGCACGGAGTTTATTATGTGATTCGGAAATTTATTCTGAAGTTTTTTGGTAAAAATGTTGCAAAAACAGGCTGTTTTTGCGTAAATTTTACAAGGAAAGATATTGACAATAAAAAACTCTGCAAGTATACTAATTTAGTGTGCATTAGAAGGCACAGGCTTTTGTGTGCCCGAAAATTCAGCATAATTATTTTATAAACAGGAGGTGAAACAGAATGCCAACATTTAACCAGTTAGTCAGAAAAGGACGTCAGACATCAGTAAAGAAGTCAACGGCTCCCGCTTTGCAGAAAGGATGGAACTCCCTTCACAAGAAAGCAACCGATACTTCTGCTCCTCAGAAGAGAGGTGTTTGTACTGCTGTTAAGACAGCAACTCCTAAAAAGCCTAACTCAGCTCTCCGTAAGATCGCCAGAGTACGTCTTTCCAATGGAATCGAGGTAACAAGCTACATTCCCGGAGAAGGCCACAACCTGCAGGAACACAGCGTTGTTCTTATCAGAGGTGGAAGAGTTAAAGACTTACCCGGTACAAGATACCATATCATCAGAGGTACACTTGATACTGCGGGAGTTGCAAACAGAAAGCAGGCCCGTTCCAAATATGGCGCTAAGAGACCTAAAGCTGCTAAATAGTTTTTGGAACAGATTGGACCCACAAACAGAACTAATTTAGTGTTGGAATTCTGTTACGAATATATTTGTTTGTAATGAGACTTACCGCACGTACACAAAATGTGAAATTAGAACGACACACTGTGAGTACCGATGATTTAATGAATAATTAAGGAGGGAAGAACCGTGCCACGTAAAGGACATATTCAGAAAAGAGATGTGTTAGCAGATCCTTTATACAATAACAAGGTGGTTACCAAGCTTATCAATAACATCATGTTAGATGGTAAGAAGGGGGTTGCCCAGAAGATTGTATATGGTGCATTTGCTACTGTAGAAGAGAAGTCAGGCAAGCCGGCTCTTGAAGTCTTCGAAGAGGCTATGAACAACATCATGCCTGTTCTGGAGGTTAAGGCAAGACGTATCGGTGGTGCTACCTATCAGGTGCCTATCGAAGTAAGACCTGACAGACGTCAGGCATTAGCACTTCGCTGGCTTACAATGTTTTCTCGTAAGAGAGGCGAAAAGACCATGAAGGACAGACTGGCTAACGAAATTCTCGATGCTGCAAACAATACAGGTGCAGCTGTTAAGAGAAAAGAAGATATGCACAAAATGGCAGAAGCAAACAAGGCTTTCTCACATTATCGTTTCTAATAAGCAGATGCATGCTGCATTTGTTTAGGCGACAGAAAGCTTTTGCCGGACTAATATAAGGAGGAAAAACCTTTGGCTGGAAGAGA
Source organism: uncultured Lachnospiraceae bacterium (assembly GCA_964507235.1). Taxonomy (GTDB): domain Bacteria; phylum Bacillota; class Clostridia; order Lachnospirales; family Lachnospiraceae; genus Suilimivivens. Next base: position 41 of record CAZDPE010000162.1, on the reverse strand, counting down.
ATATCCATTAGAGAGAACCAGAAACATTGGTATTATGGCTC
>CAZDPE010000161.1:0-4100 GCA_964507235.1 uncultured Lachnospiraceae bacterium | reverse complement strand
TATTCCCGCGTGCAATGAGTCAAAGTCATGCTTGCATGACCTTGACGAATGCCGGCATACTCCGGAAACAGGATTTCATGTTTACTGAGTCTTTTTCAATATGGCGAGCAATATAAGCAGAAGCACGGGAAAGAAGACGGCAATCAGAATTCCAAGCTGCAGATTGTCGTTAAGGATTCCGGAAGCAATACCCACAGTGGTAGGTCCCAGGGAACAGCCTACATCTCCCGCAAGGGCGAGAAAAGCAAACATTGCGGTGCCGCCTGTTTTCAGGCGGGCAGCGGAAATGCTGAAGGTTCCGGGCCAGAGGATACCCACGGATAAACCGCACAGGCCGCACCCGATTAAGCCGAGAATAGGAGAGTCGGTGAGGGATATCATCAAATAGCTTACAAGGCAGAGAATGCCGCTGGCCGTCATAAATTTCATTAAATCAATTTTATCTCCGTATTTTCCGTAAATGGCGCGGGAGGTTCCCATTAAAACTGCAAACATCATGGGACCTGCAAGGTCGCCTGCGGTCTTGCTCACATGAAGTCCCTTTTCTGCAAAGGTGGAAGCCCACTGGCTTACAGCCTGTTCACAGGAACCGGCGCAAAACATCAGAAGCAGTAATAACCAGAAAAGCTTCTGACTGAACAAATGGGACATGGACATGCTTTCTTCTCCTTCAGGAAGAAGGGGTGCAATGGGAACTTCAGCAAAAAGAAAGCCGTTTATTACGGGAACCACAGCCCAGCAAAGAGCCAGTATTTTCCAGTTTTCAATGCCGAAAATGCGGAAAAAGACAGTGGAAAGCAGTACCACTGCAACATGTCCCCAGCAATAAAAAGAATGAAGAAGGCTCATGGCAGCTTCTTTGTTATCGGTGGGACAGGACTCCATAATAGGGCTGATTAATACCTCGGTTAAGCCTCCGCCTACGGCGTAAATAATAACGGAAAGCAGAAGTCCGGTGAAAGGGTTCTTAAACAATTCCGGCAGGAAGGTAAGACCGATGAAACCGGCGGCTGCAAATACGTGGGCCAGTATGATGCTGATTCGGTATCCGATTTTGTCCACAAAGCCTGCGGACAAAAAATCAATTACAAGCTGCAGCCCAAAGTTAAAGGTTACAAGGAAAGTAATTTTTGAAAGAGGAATACCGTAGGAGGATTGAAAGGTTAAAAATAAAAGTGGTATAAAATTATTGATGATTGCCTGTACGACATAGCCGGTAAAGCAGGCATAAATGGTATGCTTATAATGTAACGCTTTCATGAAAACACTTCCTTTTTCATTATTTTTTTACAGAGAATTTGCTGCAGGAATCCTTTGAAAATAATTTTTGCCTGACAGCGTTATCATTTTATACTACACTCAGGTTAGTTGCAACAGCTTAATTAGGCGAAAATGCTGCAGGGAATCAAACAGACAGTATGGCAGAGGGAAAATATGATAAACAATCTTGAATATTACAAAGCCTTTTATTCCCGCGTGCAATGAGTCAAAGTCATGCTTGCATGACCTTGACGAATGCCGCGAGGGTCAATACCCCGCCCCTTGGGGCACTTCAATTTCCATGCCCCGCTGCTTGCGGCGGGGTTATTGACTATGTGGCAAAGTGCGGAAGCCTTACGGTAGCGGCTTCCGTACTTTCCATTTCCCAGCCCGCTGTCAGTCAGGCGGTGAAACAGCTGGAAGAAATTCTGGATGTGAAGCTGTTTGTCAGAGCGTCAAGAGGAGTGCGCCTGACCTGTGAGGGGGAGAATCTGTATTTCTATGTAAAAAGAGGCTATGAGGAAATTGAATTGGGAGAAAAAAAGCTTTCCCAGATGCTGAACCTGGAAAGCGGAGAACTCAGAATCGGAGCAAGCGATATGACGCTGCGTTTTATCTGCTTCCTTATCTGGAAAAATATCACGAGGCATATCCGCATATTAAGGTTAAGGTTACAAATGCGCCTACGCCTGAAACTTTAAAGCTTTTAAAGGAAGGAAAGATTGACTTCGGAGTAGTCAGTACGCCGCTTTTGGAAGACAGTGATTTTGAAATCAGGAAGGTAAAGGAAATAGAAGACTGTTTTGTGGCGGGACGGAAGTTTATCCAATACAAAAACAGAATGCTGGATTTGCAGGAACTGGAAAAGCTTCCAATCATTTCGCTGGAGAAGAATACCAGCACCAGAACCTGCATGGATGAGTCCCTTATGAGGAATCAGGTGGAAATGCATCCTGAATTTTTTATACCAATATGCTGTCCATTTCACGAATGACAAGATTTTTGAAATTTTCTGCCGGCATGGGTTTGTAGAATAAATAACCCTGTGCATAGCGGCATCCCCAATTAAGCAGAAGCTTTTTCTGCAATTCTGTTTCCACGCCTTCTACCACGATTTTCAGGCCAAGCTCATGAATCATATCAATGGAATGGCGGAGAATAATCTGGGATTTCGGATCCTCCATATGGTTTAAAAAGACCTTGTCAATTTTTATTTCATCAACGGGCTGGCTTCCAAGCATATTCATTGTAGAATATCCGCTGCCGAAATCATCCATGGAAAACAGAAAACCGCTCTGTTTTAAACTGGAAATCTTCCGGTACATGATCTCACTGCCGGAATAAGCGCTTTCTGTCAGTTCCAGAGGAACAAGAGAAGGAGGAACCTGATATTCATCAGAAAAGTTTTTCAGGATATCCACAAAAGAATCATCATGGGAGTGAAGCCTGGAAATATTGATGGAAACAGGCAGTTCAATATTATATTTATGTTTTAATTCTGAAAGGAGAATAAAAACCTTCTTCCAGATTTTTTTATCCATATCAATCACCGATGTGTTTTTCTCAAGTACAGGAATAAAAGAATCAGGAGGGATCAGCCCTTCTGTAGGATGCATCCAGCGAACCAGGGCTTCGCCGCCCACAATGCGGCCGTCTGTCATATCTACCTTTGGCTGGATATACAGCTGAAACTGATCCATGGTCATGGCATCGTCAAAGCCGTTTTCAATTTTCTTTTCCAGAAGCATTTTTTCCTTCATGGCATTATCAAAAAATGCATAATTAGTAAAGTAATTGCCTTTGATAGTTTTCTGGGCTATAAATGCATAATCCTGCATATTGGAAGCAGACACCAGCTTGTCCTGTGCCGTACAGATACCGAAAGCAGGGAGAATCTTGCAGGAAATGGGAAAATTCCTGATTCGCCCGCTTAAATCGCTTACGATTGCCACAAGTTCGGATTCTTTTTCATAAGGAATGCAAAGACCGAAGATATCTGCGCGGAAATGGGCAACAGCAGTAGTCTCACTTTCGTAAGTGCGCAGACAGTCGGAAATATGGCGCAGAAGGGCATCGCCGGCCTGGCGGGAGCAGAATTCGTTAACCAGTTTAAATCCTGCGATATCCATGACAATAATCGCATATTTTTCGTCGCGGTAACGGATAAGGTCATCTGCTTTATACAAAAAGGCGCGTAAATTCAGCAGATTTGTCAAATTAGTGCGATTGGCGCTTAAATTTGACTCTGCCATTTTACGAAGAGAATAAAGATACAAATCTTCCGGGTCGATTGGCTTTGGCGGTGTAAGTGGTTTCATATTACCTCCGGATTTTATCAGAATAATATTTATGCTGATTTGCTTTTACTGTCTGGCGCTATCATTTTCCTTCAAAGCATCACGAGCCTTTGCGGTTTCTTCTGAAGGAATATCGTCCTGCCGGGGAAATATATCGGAAATAGTGCGTTTATTGGTATATCTGCCGTAAATCCATATAAAAATCCAAAGGAGAATGGGCAGGCCGATGGCCGCCATAAGGCAGACTGCAAACAACCGGTCGGAACCGGGAAATTCAAGCAGTGCAACGATTAAAGTGGCCGCATATAAAAGAACCAGCAAAACGATACACAGGATTGCTGCAATTTGTTTGGGTGATTTTTTCATGAAAACTCCTTCAACATGCCTTCATATAAATTTGATTATAAAAAGATTATACCATAACTATGGGAGTTTGCAATTTTTTTACAATTTTTTGTGGAAAAGATTCTATTGTGGAAAATACTTCTATGATATAATGAGCGTTAGTGAGCAGGAGCAAGCGCAGCTTGTTCATAGCGAACG
>CAZDPE010000160.1:0-4140 GCA_964507235.1 uncultured Lachnospiraceae bacterium | reverse complement strand
ATAAAAGATACGTTTTACTTTGCGCCGCTCTTATCCATTTCAGTTTTAATCATATCCGCAGCCTGCAAGCATGGCTAATAATATCGTAAAAGTAATAACTAAACCCAATACCTTCTTCATATTTTCCTCGTTTCTGTGCTGCCTGATGCATTACAGAGTTTGCTGATGCAGCACAAACGCAAACTCCAAGTATAAAAGCAACCATTGCGTGCTCTTACCTTTCCCTTAAACCAGTTTCAACTTCCAAGTAATCGTGCAAATTACTGTTCGTCAGGGGAATTTTATACCTCCGAATTATTTTCCAACACAAGGGCAACAGTTCCGATAAAGGAAGCACTGCCGATAAAAGAAGACGATTCCACACGAATATCCCTCTCCTGCCCCCATGAAAAACTTTTACTTCTTAATTTTCCCTCCAGTCTTTTTACTACCTCTTCCTGATAAAAGTGCAAATCTCCTCCTATGATAAAGCATTGAGTATCATAGGCGTTTGCCATATTTGCAAAAGCTACCTCCAGGTATCCAATCATTCTTTCAATTGCCCGGGCACAGATTTCATCTCCCGATGAAGCTCTTACAAGCAGCTCCATCCAGGTCAGATTCTCTCCTGCACCATGCTCCAATGCCCATTTCACAACAGCTCTTGTGCTGCTGTACTTCTCCAGACAGCCCTTTTGCCCGCATTCACAGGGGATTCCGTCTTTTTCAACAATAGTATGTCCCATAATGCCGGCCAGGCCGCCAAATCCTGTGTAAAGCTTACCGTTCATGATGACCCCTCCGCCGATGCCGGCAGAAATACCAACATAAATGAAATCATCATATTTATTCCTGTTTCCAAAATACACTTCCGCAAGGGCTGCCACACAGATATCATTCTGCAGATAGGTAGGCAGATGATATCTGTCTTCAATGCAGCTTACAATGGGAAGATTTTTTATATTATTAAAGTCCGGCGGATTTAAAATAACGCCGTCTTTCACAAGCAGCGGTCCGGCACAGGAAACACCTATTCCCCATATTTTTTCCCTATATTCTGTCTGCATAAACCTGTCGCATAACAAAAACAGTCTTTTAAGGAATATGTCGTTGCTTTCCATAACAGAAAGCTCCATGCTCTCCGATTGAATGATTTGTCCCTTTAAATTAATAATTCCTACATTCAGGCTGTCACGATTAATATAAATTCCCAATGTCAAAAGAGATTCGGGAACCACCTGCAGATAGGTACGTTTCCTGCCGCCTGTGGAATCTGCCACGCCGCATTCTCTCACAATCCCGGCCTCCATATATTCCTTTATCAGCCCCGTTATCGTCATTTTACTTAAGCCTGTCAGGTGGCTTAATTCTATTCTCGATATAGGTTCATTGATAATAATATTTTTTAAAAGAATATACTTATTAATACCATTCATATTCTGCTGGTTCATACCTATCATTTAAACGCCCTCATAACAGTTAGTACAAAATCCTTACTAACTCTTTGCTTTGTTTTTCAATTTGTTGGAATTACTTTTTACAGTAGCTTTGCACATTTTTATTATAATCGCATAGTCTGCCTGTGTCAATAACTAAGTAAAAGTTTTTTACTAACTAGCAAAAACAATTATAAAAAAAACACCGTCCCCCGGAAAGAAATTTTTCTTTCCGGGAAGACGGTACTGCTAATTCCGCGGACAATCATACAACTGCCGGTGACCGCACACTCTGAATCATGATTCAGCTGCTTTTCTTAAATATATCAATCTAATTTGAACACTGAAATTTCCGTTTTCAGTCCATTCATATTTTCATCCAGAACCCTTGCAGTCATATTCAGCTTTTCTACGCTGCTGAGCAGCTGTGCTGCCATTTCATGGACAAGCGCTGAACCGCTGGCTGTTTCCTCAATAATTGCTGAAATATTTTCAACCGCATCTAAAGTATCGTTTCTTTCTTTATCGGCTGTTTCCGTACTTTCTGAAATTTTCTTCATGCTTGAAAACAAGTCAGCCATCTGGTCGTTCATATTCCGGAATACCTCAACAACCTCGTCAACCGCTTCTGCCTGCAGGGCAACCATGGATTCCGCCTCTTTGGCGCTTTTAACACTGCTTAAGGTCTGGTTGCTAATATTTTCCACATTATTGCGGATTTCATCCGCAGCCCTGTTGGAATCATCCGCCAGCTTGCGGATTTCTTCTGCAACAACGGCAAAACCGCGCCCTGCTTCCCCGGCTCTTGCCGCTTCTATGGACGCATTCAGCGAAAGCAGGTTTGTCTGACTTGAAATATCGCTGATAATTTCTACAAAGCCATTGATAATCTCAGACTCTTTTCTGAGCATCTCTATGCTGCTTCCTACCTTTGCTGTAATATCCGAGGTTTCCCTGGCCCGGCTTCCCAAAGCATTAACAATTTCCGTACCCTGCTGAATCATTTTTTCCGTTCTGTCAACCGAAGCTTCCACTTCTTCGACCATGCTGCTGATATCCTGCATCTTCTCAGACAGTCCGCTGGTCTTTACCACGCATTCCTGTGCATGTTCAGCCTGCTTGGACATACCTTCGCTGATTTCATCAATCGCTCTTGTTATATCTGAGGAATAATTGTTAATATCAACAGATGCATCATTTACATCCCCCGCCGACTTTTCAAGCTGCTGCACAGTTCCCGACAGCTTCAATACCAACTTTTTATTGTTTTGAATCATATTAGTGGCAGCTGCAGCCAAAGACTGGAATTCATCCCTTCCCCGGGCTTTTACGATGACGGTCAGATTCCCTTTTGCAACCTCATCCAGCTTCTTTGAAATACCTTTCATATTTTTCTGGATTCCGAAAGTAATTAAGGTGCCAATCAAAAGGGATATCATGCCTGCCAGTATCACAAGCGTTATCGTGATGGTTTTAATTTTTTCCGCCTGTCCGGTGACTACATCAAGCGGGATCAGGGAACACAGCGTCAGATTGCACACTTCACTTTTCGCATAAATATATAAATAATCCTGTCCCTGCCAGACAACATCCAACGTTCCGCTTAACTCTTCTGAATTCAGACACTGCGTATAGAATTCCTGTCCGGCAAATACGCTTTCACCTTCTTCAAGTACACCCTCCATTGCGGAGCCTTCGCTCAGCATTTCTTTACCATTGCCGGTAACAAATCCGGTAATACTGCCTTCTCCAAAATCCATATCCTCGAGAATGTCCAGAAGTGCGCCTGTTTTTACATCCACAACGATATAGGCCATTTTCTTACTGGACTGAACCTGATAAGAAATGAAATAGTTCTCATTTGAAATGCCCAAATGCTCGTCTAAAAGAGGATGCTGCTCCACCCATCTTGGAATATTTCGTCCGTCCTCGGAATAATTAAGCATTTCCGCACAATAATCCTCATAGATACCATCATATTTTTCTGAGGAAGCAGAAGTGACCAGACGGATTCCCGATTTTGGAATAATATGTATATTGCTTACAAACGGATTTGCCGTCTGGGATGCCAGAAGCATCACTCTCAAATCACTGATATAATTTACTACTTCTGCAGAACTCTTCCCCGGCATGCCGATAACATAGCTTTCCACGCCGCTGTCAAACGCATACCTCATGCCTTCCGACTGAATATAAGTGCAGCTTGTATCCAGATATTGGATTGCCATATTAACCGTCTGCTTGGAAGCCTCTTTGTATTTTTCGCTTAATCCTTCTGCTGCATAATAATAAGAAATATACCCCACCGCTATCATAAAAATAATAGGGATAATAAAGCATATAAATATTTTATTTTTAAGTCCAAACAATATATGCTTACTCTTTGATCCGGCCTGTTCGGATTTTTCGTTCTTTTTCACATTTTGGGGTTTTCCAATCCTTCCGGCCGCACCCGGTTCTTTTGATTTTTGCTGCTTCCCGGCTTTCTTCGGCTTTTCAGCTTTTGGGGGCTGCGCTGTTTTTCCTTCCTTCTCAGATTTTTTCAGCTTTTTTCCCTTTTTTAGACCCTTAGGCGCCCCAGGCTCTTTTTGTTCTGCCATGGATTCCTTTTTAGCAAATAAGCTCATATTGTACCTCCCCTAATATAATCTGTTGTACCTATTTTTAAGTATATTATATTTGAAGGAAATTTGACAGCCCCAAATCAACCTTTTTATAAGATAAA
>CAZDPE010000159.1:0-4247 GCA_964507235.1 uncultured Lachnospiraceae bacterium | reverse complement strand
ATTATATTTACGTTTTCTTGCAGCTTCAGATTTTTTCTTACGTCTTACGCTGGGCTTTTCGTAATGTTCTCTCTTACGAATTTCCTGCTGGATACCAGCTTTTGCGCAGCTTCTTTTGAAACGACGTAAAGCGCTATCTAAAGTCTCGTTCTCTTTTACGATTACGTTTGACATCTCTTACACCCTGACCTCCCTTCAGTCCCTTCCTAGTAACACGACTGATTGGGTTTTTATTCGTGCCTTATACGCATAAACACCTACGTATGCACATGTATGATTATATCATAATTTAAACGCAAGTCAACCAAAATTTTACTATTTCTTGATATTTTACTTTTATTTTGCATTCTGTAAGCTATTTTAACTGACTTTCCAGAACCCTGGAACATTCTGCAATAGCTGAATCAATTCCTGCCGGATTCTTACCGCCCGCCTGAGCCATATTAGGACGTCCGCCGCCGCCTCCTCCTACAAGGGAAGCAATACCCTTTATCAGGTTGCCTGCATGGGCTCCCTTTGCCATAGCTGCATCTGTTGCCATAGCCACCATATTCACCTTGCCTTCCAGATCGGAAATCAGGACAATTACACCTTCTCCCAATTTAGCTTTCAATTGATCTCCCAAATCACGAAGGCCGTTCATATCAACGCCGGAAACCTTAACCGCAAGCAGCTTAATTCCTTTTACTTCTGCCACCTGATTCTTAACATCGCCCAAGGCTTCCTTGGCTGCTTTACTCTTTAATGATTCATTTTCGCTCTGAAGAGCTTTTAATTCGGCTATCAGATGCTGTGCACGCTCCAAAAGGGACGTGGGAGAGGTTTTCAAAACCCTGGCTGCGGCATTCAGTTTTTCTTCCATATCCTGATAATAAGCCGTTACATTTCTGCCTGTAATCGCTTCAATACGGCGTATACCGGCAGCTACACCGGATTCGGAAAGGATTTTGAAGGAAGCAATTTCTCCTGTGTGTCCCACATGAGTGCCTCCGCACAATTCCTTTGAGAAATCTCCAATCATAACTACACGGACCACATCTCCGTATTTCTCTCCAAAGAGCGCCATGGCGCCTGTCTTCTTTGCTTCTTCCAGGCTCATTACCTTCGTTTCCACTGGTAAATCCTCTGAAATCTTATCATTAACAATTTCTTCGACCTTTTTGATTTCCTCTGCCGTCATTGCCTGCCCGTGACTGAAATCGAAACGTGTTCTCTCACCGTCCTGATAAGAGCCGGACTGCTCTACATGATCTCCCAACACCTCACGCAGCGCCTCCTGCAAAAGGTGGGTTGCTGTATGATTTTTACAGGTATTGCCGCGATTCAATTCAGAAACAGAAAGTTCGGCCTCATCACCTTGGGCAATCGTACCGGACACAACCTTACCCACATGTCCGATTCTGCCTCCCGGCAATTTGATGGTATCCTGTACTTCAAAGATACCCTTTCCGGTGCGTATTACACCAAAGTCACCCTTCTGTCCGCCCATGGTTGCATAAAAAGGTGTCTTAAGAGTAATGACGGTTCCCTCTTCTCCTTCACTCAGCCCGTCCTTCCATTCGTTTCCTGAACTTATGGCTGCAATGCTGCTTTCCGCTGTCAGGGTATCATAACCGACAAATTCACTGACAATGGAAGCATCCAGACTCTCATATAGTCCGGCATCGTCTGCGGAAAGCCTGGCTGAAAAATTCTGATTATCTCTTGCCTTCTGCTTCTGCTCTTCCATAGCCTGTTCAAAGCCGTTTTCATCTACATTAAGTCCCTCTTCCTGAGCCATTTCCACGGTCAGTTCGATAGGGAATCCAAAGGTATCATATAAATAAAATGCTGACTTTCCGTCAATTTCATTTAAGTCCGCTTTCTTCTTCTGCTCAAGAATCTTACGGAACTCTTTCATACCGTTTTCCACGGTGCTTTCAAAACGATTGATTTCCTTCTCAAGCTCTGTGATCACAAACTCTTTATTCTCTTTTAAGAGAGGATAGCTTTCGGCATAAATATTATCAATATAAATCTCCGCAATCTTCAGCAGATTTTCTACGCTCAGGTTCAGCGCCCGTCCATGCCTTACGGCCCGACGTATCAGACGGCGGAGTACATAACCCGCTCCCACATTAGAGGGCAGCAGCTTCGCTTCATCCCCAATCAGCATAACGCTGGTACGAATATGGTCTGCCAGAATTCTCATAGACTTTGTCAGCTTCTCGTCCTGCTCATATTTCGTTCCCGAAACCTTCTCAATATAAGCAATTACAGGGGCAAACAAATCAATCCGGTAAACATCCCTGGTTCCATTTAAAAATGCCAGAATACGCTCAAGCCCCCATCCTGTATCTACATTTTTCTGCTTTAAAGGAGTCAGGCTTCCATCTTGATGCTTTTCATACTGCATGAAAACATCATTTCCGAGTTCTGTATATTTTCCGCAATGACAGCCGGGTCCGCAGTCAGGTCCGCAGTCAGGCCTGTCAGCTACATAAAACATTTCGCTGTCAGGTCCGCATGGACCATACTCTAATCCCCACCAGTTGTCCTCTGCCGGAAGATAATAAATATTTTCTTTTTTAAAACCGGAAGCAATACGGTACTGCGCTCCTTCCTCATCTCTGGGAGCATTTTCATCCCCGGCAAACACTGTTGCGGCAAGGTGGTCTGCGTCAAAGCCAAATACCTGTGTCAAAAGTTCAAAGCTCCACTGACAGCGCTCCTTTTTAAAATAATCTCCAAGACTCCAGCTTCCCATCATTTCAAAAAAAGTCACATGACTCTTATCACCTACAGAATCAATGTCGTTGGTACGAACACATCCCTGCACATTGCAGAGCCTCGTTCCCAAAGGATGCTTCTGCCCCAATAAATAAGGCATCAAGGGCTGCATTCCGGCTACATTAAAAAGCACTCCCGTTGAGCCGTCGGATACAAGGGAAACTGCCCCTACATCCACATGTCCGCGCTCTATATAAAATTGTTTCCAGGTCCTTCTCAGTTCATCTGAAGTGAATTGTTTCATATATTTTTTCTCCTCATCCTTCCTCATCGGCAGTCTACCGTTTAGAATGTAAATTTATCTGCAAAATAAGCATCCAAATCCGCAATTGCCACACGCTCCTGCTCCATGGAATCCCTGAATCTGACAGTTACGCAGCCGTCTGTTTCAGAATCAAAATCATAAGTAATACAGAACGGAGTTCCGATTTCATCCTGGCGGCGGTATCTCTTACCTATATTTCCCCTGTCATCAAATTCACAGTTATATTTCCTGGAAAGCTCAAGGAAAATCTTCTCCGCACCTTCATTGAGCTTCTTGGATAAAGGAAGCACGCCGATTTTAACAGGCGCCAGAGCCGGATGGAAATGAAGTACGGTACGCACATCGTCCTCGCCGATTTCTTCTTCATCATAAGCAGCGCACAGAAATGCAAGCACCACGCGGTCTGCTCCCAGTGAAGGTTCAATAACATAAGGCACGTATTTCCAGTTCTTCTGGTCGTCAAAATAAGTTAAATCCTGACCTGATGTATTCTGATGCTGTGTCAGATCATAATCAGTTCTGTCCGCAATCCCCCAAAGTTCACCCCAGCCGAAGGGGAATAAAAACTCAATATCGGTAGTTGCTTTGGAATAGAAGGATAACTCTTCCTTGTCATGGTCACGCACACGCATTTCCTCATCCTTCATACCAAGGGATTTTAACCAGTTGATGCAAAATTGCTTCCAGTAAGCAAACCATTCCAAATCCGTGTCAGGCTCACAGAAGAATTCCAGTTCCATCTGCTCAAATTCCCTTGTGCGGAAGGTAAAGTTGCCGGGCGTGATTTCGTTACGGAAAGACTTGCCTATCTGTCCGATACCGAAAGGAATCTTTTTACGCGAAGTTCTCTGCACATTTTTAAAATTAACAAAAATACCCTGAGCTGTTTCAGGTCTTAAGTATACAGTATTCTTTGCATCCTCGGTAACGCCCTGGAAGGTTTTGAACATCAGGTTAAACTGGCGGATATCTGTAAAATTATGTTTGCCGCAGGTAGGACAGGGCACATTGTTGTCCTCAATAAACGCTTTCATTTTTTCCTGTGACCAGCCATCGATGGAACCATCCAGCTGCATATTGTGCTCAGCAGCATAATCTTCTATAATTTTATCTGCCCTGAACCGCTCATGACATTCCTTACAATCCATTAAAGGATCGGAAAAACCGCCAAGATGACCGGAAGCCACCCAAGTTTGGGGATTCATTAAAATTG
>CAZDPE010000158.1:0-4282 GCA_964507235.1 uncultured Lachnospiraceae bacterium | reverse complement strand
CCCCTTGGGGCGTTTCAATTTCCATGCCCCACTGCTTGCGGCGGGGTTATTGACTGTCATGAATAAGGCCGCCCGTCAGACCGGGCGGCCGTTTTTGCTATATTTGGTGAATTCTGCGCCTTCTGGTATGAATGCGGCGGTTTTGCCACGCGGTAACAATATCAAAGCTATACACCACAAGATACATAATAGCTGCCATAATAAAACCTGTAAGAACATCGAAAACAGAATGTTGTTTTAAAAATACGGTGGAAAGAATTATGGAAACGCATAAAATGAAAGAACCGGTGCGAATCCTTTTATTCCTGCACAGCCTCGGGCTTTTGATAATTGCAAAATGAGCGCCCAGGGAATTGTAAACGTGAATGCTGGGCCAAAGGTTAGTGGGAGTATCAATACGGTAAAGCCGTGCAACCAGTGCGGTAAAAATATTGTTTCTCGGCATTACATTGGGCCGCAGATGATGACCATTGGGCCAAAGCGTGGAAACAATAAGAAAAACGGTCATTCCAGTAAACAGGAAAGTACAGGTTCTGTAATAATCCTGTTTGTCTTTAAAAAATAAATAGAGAACAACGCCGGCAACATAAGCGAACCAGAGAAAATAAGGAATAATAAAAACCTCGCAAAAAGGAATGGCATCATCCAGTCGCATATGAATCAGATTCTCAGGCCGTTTGACGTTTTTTTCAAGATAAGCAAACCAACTGCAGTAAATCAGCGCATATACCAGAAGCGGTATTGCATGCTTATACCTTTCATAATACTTTTTCATAATAATTTTTCCTCTTTACAATAAATGTATTTACAGCAACATTTGTAATTTTTCTCTTTCACAGGTCAGGGTAATTACATCGGCTTTAACGGAAACTTCACCGTCTGTGTGAACCCAAAGGGGAGCCGAAGTCCTGATCTGCATCTTTTTGGCATAATATCTGTCAATTCCCTTAAAGCGGTAATGACTTCCCTTAAAAGCAGTGGGCAGGGCAACAAGAACCAGAGGCTTGGGAATATTGCCTACGGTGCAGATATCAATCACGCCATCATGAAAATCAGCATCTGGACAGAATTTAAAGCCGCCGCCTTCGTACTGATGAATCATTCCTGTCACAAATAAAAATTTAGGAAGATGAATAGTTTTATTATCATCAAGACAGATATCACAGGATACCTTTCTGGCAGCAATCAGCTGCTTTAACGCAATAACCAGGTAGGTCAGTTTGCCCAGTCCCAGTTTATTTAATATATTCTTAAAACGCGAGGACAATGCCTCTTCACAGACAGCAGCATCAAAACCAATGCCGCAGCTGACGGAAAAATAACGTTTTAACAGTAAATCCTCCTCATGGCTTCTTGAAAATTCGTAGGAAGTACTTTCATATGTAATGCAGCCCAGATCCATCTTTACAGCCTGTGTGCAGGATAAAATACGTTCCAAAACAGCAAAAGGGTCCTTCGGAAGAGCTAAATCCCTTGCCATATCATTGCTGGAACCGGTAGGAATATAGCCCAGCTGTACTTTATTAAAGTCCGGAATACCCTGAAGCGCTTCATTTAAAGTGCCGTCTCCGCCAAGTACAATGAACTTTAGGACATCAGCATCATCAGAATCCGGCAGACAGGAAGTCAGGCCGCTGACAATTTTAGTTACATGGCCCGCTTCTTTTGAAAGGAAAACCTTGTAAGGAATATTCTTTCCCTGAAGTATCGGTTCAAGCAAGGTCCAAATTTTGGCTCCCCGGCCGGATTTAGAGGCCGGATTTACTATAATATAGTACATAAATGTTCCACCTTCGTAAAATCTTTCCCTATTTTAGCAGTATTATTTTTAATAGTAAAGCACTTTTGTGATATTTAATTTTTTTTAAGAATGTCTTAAGAATGGTTTCCTTTTAAAAAAGTTCATGCTATAATATCCGCATGTCGTAATGAAGTCAACGACTCCGCTGCAGGCAACGGGGCATCAGACTTGCAGCGGCGTGGAGCAGCGAGGTATTATCCCTCACGGGATTCGTCAAGGTCATGCAGCATGACTTTGACTCATTGCCTGTGGGAATAAAGCAGCGTTGCAATATCCGAAATGTAAATACCGAATATGTATATGTGCGAGGAGGAAGAAACATGTATTCACTTGACGAAGTAAAGAAAGCAGATCCGGAAATAGCGCAGGCAATTGTGGATGAACAGGAAAGACAGAACAGCCACATAGAACTGATAGCATCCGAAAACTGGGTAAGTAAGGCAGTAATGGCGGCTATGGGAAGCCCCCTTACCAATAAATATGCGGAAGGATATCCGGGAAAGCGTTACTATGGCGGGTGTCAGTGCGTAGATGTTGTGGAGAATCTGGCAATTGAGAGAGCAAAGGAATTGTTCGGATGCGATTATGCCAATGTGCAGCCTCATTCAGGCGCACAGGCGAATTTTGCGGTACAGTTTGCAGTATGTAATCCCGGCGATACTATTATGGGAATGAATCTTGACCATGGCGGACATTTGACACACGGAAGCCCGGTTAATGTTTCCGGGAAATATTTTAACATTGTTCCTTATGGCGTTAATGATAATGGCGTAATTGACTATGATAAATTAAGAGAAATTGCTTTGGAATGCAAGCCTAAAATGATTATTGCAGGCGCTTCCGCTTATGCGAGAACCATTGACTTTAAGAAATTCAGGGAAGTTGCAGATGAAGTGGGAGCCGTGCTTATGGTGGATATGGCTCACATTGCAGGTCTTGTTGCAGCAGGACTTCATCCAAGTCCGATTCCTTATGCTGACGTGGTAACAACCACTACCCATAAGACATTAAGAGGACCCAGAGGAGGATTAATTTTAGCCAATAAAGAAGCAGCGGAGAAGTTTAATTTTAACAAAGCAATTTTCCCCGGAATTCAGGGCGGCCCCTTAATGCATGTAATTGCGGCGAAAGCAATCTGTTTTAAGGAAGCTTTATCCGATGAGTTCAAGGTTTACCAGAAAGGCATTATTGACAATGCACAGGCGCTTTGTAAAGGATTGCAGGAAAGAGGTGTTAAAATCGTATCTGATGGTACAGACAATCATCTGATGCTGGTTGATTTGACTACTTATGATTTAACAGGTAAGGCAGTTGAAAAAATGCTGGATGAAGCACATATTACGGCAAATAAAAACACAATTCCCAATGACCCGAAATCTCCTTTTGTAACAAGCGGTATTCGTCTTGGTACGCCTGCAGTTACTTCAAGAGGCATGAATACAGAAGATATGGATGAAATTGCAGAAGCAATTGCCATGATTATCAAGGGCGGTGAGGAGAAAATTCCTGAGGCAAGGGCAATCGTCCGGAAATTGACAGATAAGTATCCTTTAATTTAGTCCGAATAACCTTATAAAGAACAATATAAAAAGGTATTTCCAGGCAGGAAATACCTTTTTAATGCAATTTTAATAGCCCAATTCCTCTGCTACAAAGAAAATTTTAATTCTTCCGGGATGCGCGCTTCTTCTGGTAATTACAACCTGATTGCAGATGCATTCGGGAGAAAGACAGTCGCAGCACCTGCCGGCCTGAAAACAGGGGGTGTTTTTATTCAGGCGCTTTACATTTGCAGGAGTGGCAATGTTGCGCACTCTGGCATAACCTGCTTCCACATCAGAAACTAATTTGTTCATGCCGACTACCATGATTATATTTTTAGGACCGTGAATCAGGCAGGCCACACGGTTGCCGTTACCGTCAATATTAATTAATTCTCCGTCAAAAGTAACGGCATTTGAACTCATAAGATAATAGTCGGAAAGAACTGTTTTTGAAAAAAGCTGCCTGCTTTCTTCCGGTGATTTGGCGGTGAATCTGTCAATTAAGGTATAATTTCCGCAGGCTATGGCGTCCATTAATCCGCATTCTTTAATGGATTCACTGCCGCCCCAGCTGATAACGGCCCCGTCTTCCATAAGGCCGGTGATTGCTTTTACACAGGCGGCGCTGTCCTTACAGAAATAGCCCTCCATGTTTCTTTTTTCCAGATTTTTGATGATGCCCTTTACGGCATCCTGAAATGCAAGCTGTTTTGGTGTCATAATAAATCCTCCTTACAATAATTTAATTATACCCGAATTCAGAGCGGTAGAAAAGAAAAAGATATAATAAATTGAAGATTCTGTAATACATGGGAAAAATTGAGAGAAAATTCTGGAAAATATTACAATAAAACTGATAAAAAATGATAAATATGAAAAAAAAGAAAAAATAAATAAAAAATATAAAAAATGTGTTGACAAATGACGAAAGCTTGTA
>CAZDPE010000157.1:0-4373 GCA_964507235.1 uncultured Lachnospiraceae bacterium | reverse complement strand
CATTTATCAGTCTGTTGGAAGGAAAGGAACAGGAAGCGTAAAATAGTGCTGCTATGCCTTGCGGCAGCGGCCGCCGTGCTGGGGGATATCCTGCCTGTGGGCAGCGTTGCGGTAAAGGACGATGATTGCAAAAGCACAGCAGCAGGTGGGCAGGGAGATTTTCTTTTCATACGCAGTCTGTTTTTCCCGTCAAGAAATGGGCATATGGCAATGACAAAACAAAGACTGATAAACAGCGGCTTTTATGATTTCGCCGCTGCTTATCAGCCAGTCGTGTCAACTATTGAAGGCACCGTGTACCGAACGATACGCACGGTGCTGTGAGAGGGCTGCGGCTAATCACCGCCTCCTGCTCGATTAATATATCTGGCTTGTTGATGCACCAAAACTATAGATTGCGAACCGCAAACCATGCCTGATGGAAGCAATCAAAGATTTTGCCGCCCTTTACACTGTCACCGATACAGACAACTTTCTCTATGATTCCATTATACTTCTGCACTTCTTCTAAATTCGGACTAAGTCCTGTTGCTGCTATGATAGTATCCGCGCTGATTGTCTGTTCATTTCCGTCTGCATCTTTATAAATTACGATTCCATCGTCAATACTGGTCACGGTAGAATTTGTCAAAGCGGTAACTCCATATTTGTTTAGATGCTTTACAAGAGATATCTGGCTGAGCGGCTCATCCTGCATTGCCAATTTCGGCAGCATCTCAATGATAGTAACTTTTTTACCCTGCATTCCCAGTTCCAAAGCAGTTTCCGAACCGACCAGACCGCCGCCAATAACAATCACGTTCTCACCGACTTTTGCTTTTTTCAGTAATACTTCATCAGGAAGAAGCGCCTTCTCTATGCCGGGAACAGGAATCTGGATGTATTTGGAGCCCGTGGCAACGATTACTGCATCCGGATTCATTTCCTTAATTTCCTCCACGGAAGCTTCCGTATTTAATCTGACATCAACGTTGCTCTTTTGAATCTGCGCTGTCAGCCAGTACAGCACATTAAGATGATCCTCCTTAAACTCGGAAACCGTAGCTTCTATAAAATGCCCTCCAAGATGATCGCTCTTTTCAAATAATGTAACCTCGTGACCAATTTCTGATGCAAATCTTGCGGCTTCCATTCCGGCAACACCGCCGCCTACAACAACTAATTTCTTCGGATCTTGTGTTTTCTTGACTTCATATTCTTTTTCACGCCCACACTGCGGATTTACTTCACAGCGAATCGGACATCCTGCGAAGAACAAGGATACGCATCCTTCATGACCGCGGCAGCAAGGTCTGATATCTTCTCTCCTTCCCTGCGCTAATTTTGTCGGCAGATATGGGTCTGCAATCAGGCTGCGCCCAAAAGCAATAATATCTGCTTTGCCCTCTTCCAGAGCCTGTTCCCCTAATTCCGGATTCAGGGAGTTCACAACAATAACCGGAACTTTTGTCACTGCCTTTTTGATGGCTTCTGCAAACGGAACGACCATAGCATGGGGCTCGTAGTTCGGCGGAATAATGTACTGCTCCATTGTCTCATAAATACCTGCTGCTACATTGATATAATCCACAATATCTTCAATAGACTTTGCGTAAGCAGCCGTATCTTCTGTTGTCAGCCCGCCTTCCACGCCTTCTTCCGCAGAAATCCGGTATCCGATGATAAAGTCAGGCCCGACTAACGCACGTGCTTTATTGATGATATTTTTAGGAAAACGTGCCCTGTTTTCGGCACTCCCACCATACTCATCCGTTCGTTTATTTGTGTAAGGAGAAACAAAAGAATTAATAAGATATCCATGTGCGCCATGAATCTCAACACCGTCAAATCCAGCCATTTTTGCGCGTAGCGCTGCTGCCGCAAAACAGTCTTCAATCTCAACAATCTCGTCTACAGATAACGCTCTTGGGGGACGCTGCACAAACTTGCACATTACTTCGCTTGGTGCTACGGGAGGTAATCCGGTTGCACCGCCGTTAGCCTGCCTTCCACCATGACTCAACTGAAGAATAGCGGCTGCGCCCTGCTCCTTAATTGCCTGTGCTACTAAATAGTGAGATGCTATCATGTGGTCATTGTATAATCCGGAAGAAACAAGTGAACTGCGGCTTTCTTTCTTATCAACATAAGTATTTTCAACGATAACCGCCGCCACACCGCCTTTGGCCCTCTCCCCGTAATACTGTGCCATTTCCTTCGAAGAAGAACCGTCAGGATTGCTTAATCGGGTTTCCATAGCAGGCATAACCATACGGTTTCTCCATGTCATTTTACCAACCTTGATTGGTTTTAATAATTCTTTGAATTCACCCATAAAAATGTCTCTCTCCTTTCTGATTTTTGATACTTCAATCTACTAATAATTTTATATACAGATAATTTTCTATACAATTCAGCTAAAATCGCTATCATATTTTGAAATCTTGTTGCTTTTAAGCATAAAAGCCGTTCTATTTTCGGCGATAACATTCGATAAATAACTGCGCAATTCCAAAATCTTGCGATTTGATTTTGTTTTATTGCATTTTTTGATATAATGTGATAAAAGTTTTTAAAAGGGGGAGGGATTTATGAAAACGCTCAACAAAAATTACGAGTTGCAGTACAACCGCCGTGACGACAGCAGTCTTAAGGTTTCAGGAATTATATATGTCCAGACGGAGAATTGTCCTGACTGGTCCTTTTCTCTTCATTCCCATGAGGATGCATTGGAATTGTCTTTGATCCTTAACGGGGCGGGAAAACTGTACTATAATGGAAAACCATATCATGTGGAACAGGGAGATCTTGTAATTAAGCGTGCCGCTGTCCTGCATGCTGAAGAAACGGACCGAAAATACCCGATGGAGCAGATATGTATGAACTTATCGGGGGTCCGCACTTCAGGAATTCCCCATAATTCTCTCCTTTCAACGGATGCTTCTCCAATTGTCAAAACCGGGAATTCCTTTCTGTTTTTGAAACAATTGTTTTTATATGTCATGAATCTGTATGAGCACAGGCCTGACGGATTCGAAGTTGCATTGCATGATACGTTAAAAGCTTTATTGTCATCCATCATGTTGTTACTGCCTGTTGAGAATAATTCTGCTGCGGACACTTCAATTTTTCCTTTTATCAAAAACATTGTAGAATATATTAATGAAAATTATATGAAAAATATTTCATTAGAAAGTCTATCTAAGCGCTTCTATTTCAGTCCCTATTATATAGCAAGGAAGTTTAAAGATGAAACCGGATATACAGTCAACCAGTATGTCATTAACCGGCGTATGGGAGAAGCCGAAAGAATGCTTGTCTTTGAAAACTATAGCATAAGGGATATTGCCTTAAAAACCGGCTATGCAAACATACAATATTTTTATGCCACCTTCAAAAAATATACCGGGTGCACTCCGGTTGAATATAAAAATCTGTATATAGGATTGGAATAAGGTTGTCCTGTTGAATTGTATAGTGGCTCAGTTCTGACAGACAATTTATATAATGATTTGGGCGTCATGGTAGGCAGCAATAAATTACTTTTGCTTTTGGAGGCACAGTCATTATGGACGGTTAATATTCTGATTAGAATACTGTTATATTTGGCACAGAGTTGCCATGAATATTTTGAGAGGACATCGCAAAGCCTATACAAAAGCACAAAGGTCATTTATGAGAGTGATACAGGGGACATCATCAACAATACATTGTTTTCTGTAAAGTTTTTGATGAACAGAGAAAGCTGTATGGGATGACAGAGCAGACGGTGAAAGAAACAATCCGCATTTGCAAGGACAGGAATATCTTAAAGGAGTATCTGGTTAGCAGAGAAAAGGAGGATAACAAGATGGCAATGGAAATCAGCAACGTTTATGGCAGCTATATGAGCAATTCCGCATATGCTGCAAAAAGCAATCATCAAGGACAGGCGGCAGAGAGCGGCGTAGCCGATAAAACCGGTACGGAAACACAGTCATCAGCGAGGAAAACAGCAGCGGATGAATTATCATATCTTTCCCGAAAATATAGCAATTACAGCTTTGTAGCTGCTAATTACACGAAGGGAATGCAGTACGGCTCCAGTACAACTGTCAATGTTGCAATTTCGCCGCAGTTTTTGGCAAAGATGGCAAATGACCCGGAATTAGAAGCAGAGTATGAAGAAAATATTGCAGCTATGCAGGAATGTGATGAGCAAAATGCCCGTTCTGTTGCTGCGGGAGGCTGGCATGTTGCGGCACAAGGTTGGGCGATTGATAAAGATGGCGGAATTAGTAAATGGTCAATAGTACAAAAAGACGAAGGAAAATCTTTTTTACAAAAGATGTCAGAAAATGCGGATGCCGGGGAAAAGCTTGCGGGCAGCGTTGTGGTAAAGGACGATGGCTTTG
>CAZDPE010000156.1:0-4376 GCA_964507235.1 uncultured Lachnospiraceae bacterium | reverse complement strand
GATTATTGGTATGTGGGAGATCAGAATACGGAGGCACAGTAGATGTACGAATCTAATTCAGCGAGCGGCTTCATAAGCCGGACCGGGTGCTGCCGAAAAAGCGCCTGTACCGCGGTTTTGGAGCGCTGTCCTTCTTCCCGGAGGGAAAACGGGCCTATGAGGAGATTGTTGCGCTTTTTTCTTAGGATTGAGCGCCTGGAGGAGTTGAGAGCATGAACATTTACGAATTTGGTCAGGAAAAGCAGGGACATGTTTTGTTCCTCCACGCTTCCTGTACCGGCTGGGATTTTTATGAGGAGAGCATCCGGCGAGCTGGCTGAACAGATGTTGGAATATCTGAGTGAAGGAGAAGATTCAAATGAAATATAATGGCTTTTATTTTGCCCTGTTTAGAGGAACAATGAAAAAGGTACTGGCCGAACACTATGGTAAGGAGTTCGCCCGGAACACCATGAAACAGGCACACAGAGTATACAGGGAACTGGTAGCGGGGGCTGACGACATCGGGGATGATAACCCCATGGCCTACAACGAGCTGTTCGCCTTGGCCTTTGTGGCTCCTTATCTGGCCAGTGAAAAGCGGATTACGCCGAAGATTGCCCAGGAGATGATGCGGAGGAGTCTGTACCATGTGAAATTCTATTTTGGCATAGTGAATCTGAATACGCCAAAGGGCAAGCTTGCCAACCAGAAAAACATTTTGAACTATATCAAATGGTACACGCCGGAGCGGGAAAAGCAATATCCCGCCTCTTTTAAAGTGGATTTTGTGGGCAAGCCTTATGAGGAGGCCTGCTATTACCGCATTACCCGCTGCCCCATCTGTGCCTATTGCAAAAAGCTGGGCGTGGAGGAGCTGATGCCCTTGTTCTGCGAGCTGGACAATGTAATGATTACCCTCCAGCACGGTGTGCTGCACCGACGGCAGACTATCGCCTCCGGTGGGGACTATTGCGATTATTTCATTGTGGGAGATCAGGAATGTGAACCCGGACATGTGCGTCTGTGATTATATAAAATCAAAACAGTCCGCTGCGTCTTGGATTTGGCTGGCACAGTTACGGATTGAAAGGAGAAAAGCGCTATGGTACTTATCTTAGAATGTGCCATAATATGTTTTATCTTGTTGCTTCCCTGCGTTGTTTCCATTGCAAACGGCATCAAGCAGGCGGCGTTCTTATTTGAAGCGGATGTCCAGGACAGAGTCGTGGAGATGGGGCTGTTCGACCGGTTTTTTATCGACTGGTACTGGGTGGGGCATACAAAAGCCTGGACGATTCCAGGCACGGAAGACCTCAAACCCTATATTCCCAGGAAAACACTGATTGTAAAATGGGTGATAACCATTATCGGTAACCCGCTTATTGCCGCTGCACTGGCAGGAGTCATGCTGTTGTTTTTCTAATCATGGCAGATAAAGAATTGTTAAGGAGGTATTGCAATGAACAGACACAGTGAAAAGATGAAAGAACAAGACCATTTGCCGATGTGTGGCGTGGGGCCGGTTTATGGTGCGGTCATCCTTTTGCTGACTGCATGGGGAATCGGACTGACCCGTGCCGGGAAGATACTCATTGTGCGGTATGGACTTTTCCGCATACCGCTGGCTGCTGTGGGGATTGCTTTGATTCTTCTGGGCATTTGGATGTGGTACAGCGCGGTATTCCGTGCCAAAGTGGATGATCATATTACGGGCAATACCCTGGCTGTCACAGGCATATACGCCTGGGTGCGAAACCCCATTTATTCGGCGTTCCTGCTGGCCTGCACCGGGGCACTGCTGCTGGCGGATAACCTGTGGCTGCTGATTTTGACAGTGATAGATTGGGCGTTTCTCACGGTGCTGATGAAGCACACCGAGGAACGATGGCTGGCGCAGCTGCACGGTGAGAAATATGCGGACTATTGCCGCCAGGTGAACCGCTGTATTCCCTGGCTGCCAAAGGCTGGGAACAGAGAAAGAAACCGGACATGATTGTGACTTCTTCGGACGTTTTTTGACTATGCTGTATCTGCTCAAGGCTTTTGACATTATATGCCTGGACTGGTTCTTGATGACAAAGTCCCGTTTTTTTCAGCACTATTACCCGGAAACGAAAGGCTGCGCCGGTTATCGTCAATTCGGTTTCAACCGGAAAGAACAGCTGACGCGGATTGTATTGTTTCCCTTTTTTCCCCTGCTGCTGGCCTGGATTTGTATGCTTGTGAAGTGAGAGAAAATTGGTCTTTTCGCGAAGGAAAATCGGAATAGAAATAAATTCTTAAAAAAATATTGTTTTTTCATTAAATAAAAAATATAATCAAATTGTTGGATGTTAATTTTATATAAAGAATGGAGATACTGCGCATGAAAAAACTGGAAGAATATGTACTAAGTATTCCGGATTTTCCGGAAGAGGGCATTATTTTCCGAGATGTAACAAGTGTATTGCAGGAGCCGGACGGACTGGCACTGGCGATTGATTCTATTAAGGAGAAGCTGGACGGCGTTGATTTTGATATTGTTGCCGGAACGGAATCAAGAGGCTTTATTTTCGGAGTGCCCGTTGCATATGCGCTTCACAAGGCTTTTGTACCGGTTCGTAAAAAGGGCAAGCTGCCAAGGGAAACAATTTCCGCAAGTTATGATCTGGAATACGGCAGTGCAACGATTGAAATGCATAAGGATGCTGTTAAGCCCGGGGATAAGGTTGTTCTTATCGATGATTTGATTGCAACAGGCGGTACGATTGAAGCCAGCATCCGCATGATTGAGGCGCTTGGCGGCACAGTGGTAAAGGTTGTCTTTTTGATGGAGCTTGTGGGCTTAAAGGGAAGAGAACGCCTGAAGGGGTATGATGTGGACAGCGTTATCGTTTATGAAGGAAAATAATGACTGAAACATTGATTTAGAAGGAGATAGGAAATGTTAGAAAAACTGTTTAAGCTGAAAGAAAATAACACAACTGTAAAAACTGAAGTAATGGGTGGAATTACAACCTTCATGACAATGGCCTACATACTGGCTGTAAATCCCACCATGTTATCTGCAGCCGGAATGGATAAAACTGCTGTTCTGATGGCTACGGCTCTGGCATCCTTCTTAGGTACTCTGTTAATGGCATTGCTTGCAAATTATCCCTTTGCATTGGCACCGGGAATGGGCTTAAATGCTTATTTTGCCTATACTGTATGCGGAGCCATGGGATATTCATGGCAGGTAGCGCTGGCAGCCGTATTTGTGGAAGGCATTATATTCATTATATTATCGTTGACAAGTGTTCGTGAGGCAATATTTAATGCAATTCCTCTTAATTTGAAAAAGGGAGTAAGCGCCGGCATCGGACTCTTTATTGCCTTTATCGGCCTGCAGGGAGCGCATCTTGTAGTGGGTAATTCTTCCACATTATTAAGCTATGTGGATTTTGCAGGTGAATTCCACACAAAGGGTATTTGTGCAATTCTGGCGTTGATTGGCTTGTTTATTACAGCTGTTTTGTATATTAAAAATGTAAAAGGTTCTATCTTAATTGGTATTATTGCAACCTGGGTGCTTGGAATGCTTTGCCAGGCGGCAGGTATTTATGTGATAGATGCAGAAAACGGATTTTATTCTTTATATCCTGCATTGGGAATGACGGATTTATCTTCTATTTCTTTAACCTTTGGACAGGTAGTAAAGGCTGATTTCACAGGTGTAAGTGTAATTAATTTTATTGTTGTATTGTTTGCTTTTCTGTTTGTGGATATGTTTGATACTCTGGGAACCTTAATCGGTGTGGCAACCAAAGCAGACATGCTGGATAAGAATGGCAAGCTTCCCCGTATTAAGCAGGCTCTTCTGGCAGATGCAATTGCAACCAGTGCAGGTGCGGTATTTGGTACTTCCACTACAACCACTTTTGTTGAAAGCTCCTCAGGTGTGGCAGCAGGTGCAAGAACCGGTCTTGCTTCAATAGTAACCGGAGTGTTATTTTTGGTTTCCATTTTCTTATCACCTATTTTCTGTGCAATTCCGGGATTCGCAACAGCTCCGGCGCTCATTTTTGTTGGGTTCTTGATGATGACATCTGTTGTTGGCATAGATTTTAATGATTTAACGGAAGCCGTTCCGGCATATCTTTGTTTATTGTGCATGCCTTTAATGTACAGCATCTCAGAAGGCATTGCGATTGGAGTTATTTCTTATGTGATTATTAATCTTGTATGCGGAAAGGCAAAGAAAATTACGCCTCTTATGTATATCCTGGCTGTATTGTTTGTTTGTAAGTATATTTTCTTATAAAATATCACGTATTCAAGTGCAGTATATTTCAGGGCGCTGTTCTGACGGTTTTATAATCGAAGGGCAGCGCTTTTTTCATGCCGGCGGAGAATTTGCCGGGCCTTGTCCGGAC
>CAZDPE010000155.1:3934-4443 GCA_964507235.1 uncultured Lachnospiraceae bacterium | reverse complement strand
CTTGAGCGAGAAGCCCCGCCTCTATGCGAAGCATAGGCGGTGGGAGTATGTCACAAGGTCATATTTATAGCTGCCGATTAAATATCCGTTCAGCTCGTCATTTGATTTTAAAAGAACTCCTACGCAAAGCTGCAGAAGATTATATCATGAACTTCGTTCATGATCGTCATTCGCCGTTCGCTATGAACAAGCTGCGCTTGCTCCAGCTCACTAACGCTCATTATATCATGAACTTCGTTCATGATCGTCATTCGCCGCTCGTGATGAACAAGCTGCGCTTGCTCCCACTCGTTAACGCTCATTATATCATAATCAGAGAATTTTGCCTAGACGGTATAGTTGCACCTTGATAACAGCACCTTAATAATTGAATAGACTTTACATCCCGGGAGTGATATAATACATATTATAAACAATAGCAAAAAAGTAATCACAAAGAAAGTGATATAGCATGGCATTAACCAATGAAGATTTGCAGGCAATCGCACAATTACTTGATTCCAAACTTG
>CAZDPE010000155.1:0-3834 GCA_964507235.1 uncultured Lachnospiraceae bacterium | reverse complement strand
ATGAGAGATTCCAGCCAATCAATCATCAAATTTCCAAACTTGATGAGAGATTCCAGCCAATCAATCATCAAATTTCCAAACTTGATGAGAGATTCCAACCAATTAATAATCAAATTGACGGTTTAAAATCTGATTTAAAGCAGACTGAGCGCGTCTTAAAAAATGAGATACGAAAAGAATGTTCTTTAGTTCTTAACGAAGTCGAAAGAGTACATAATATTTTAGATAAGCATAAAGCTGACACAACAAAAGCATACAGCTTGACATTATCAGTTACATAATATATTACAAGCAAAGGTGTAAAGTTTATTGAATTTTGAGGCTTTGCACCTTTTTTGATTCATGATAATAGTAAGTTCGCAATTTGCAGGATAAAATCTCCTTGCCGACCAAACACGGATAAGGTAAAATCAAAGGGCAGAGCTTTATACAGGCTTTCGGAAACTGTATGGAAATGAGGAAAGCAATGGATTTATTTGAATATATGCGGACATCCAATATGAAAAAGGATTCTCCTTTAGCAGCAAGGCTTCGTCCTGTTACTTTAGATGAAGTGGTGGGGCAGCAGCATATTATCGGAAAGGACAAGCTGTTATACCGTGCCATCAAGGCCGATAAACTCAGCTCGCTTATTTTTTATGGACCTCCGGGTACCGGCAAAACTACATTGGCCAAAGTAATAGCGCATACTACCAGCGCCGAATTTACCCAGATTAATGCTACCGTTGCAGGTAAAAAGGACATGGAAGAGGTGGTAAAAGCAGCCAAGGATACTTTGGGAATGTATGGGAAAAAGACAATTCTGTTTATTGATGAAATCCACCGTTTTAATAAAGGACAGCAGGATTATCTTCTGCCGTTTGTGGAGGACGGCACTATTATCCTGATTGGAGCCACTACGGAAAATCCTTATTTTGAAGTAAACAGCGCGTTAATTTCCCGCTCCATTATTTTTGAATTGAAGCCCCTTGACAGAGAAGATATTAAAACACTGATAAACAGGGCGGTTTATGATAAGGAAAAGGGTATGGGTGCCTATGATGCAGTTATAGATGAAGAAGCCCTTTCTTTTCTTGCCGATATTGCGGGAGGAGATGCCAGGCATGCGCTGAATGCAGTGGAACTGGGCATTATGACTACGGAAAGAAGCAGTGACAGCAAGATACATATTACCCTGGCGGTAGCCCAGGAATGCATTCAAAAGCGCGCCGTACGTTATGATAAGACAGGAGATAATCATTACGATACGATTTCCGCATTTATCAAGAGCATGAGAGGCTCTGACCCTGACGCAGCAGTCTATTATCTTGCAAGAATGCTGTATGCGGGAGAAAGCGTCACCTTTGTGGCAAGGCGTATTATGATTTGCGCTGCTGAGGATGTGGGAATCGCAGACCCTCAGGCGCTGCAGGTAGCGGTAAATGCTTCTTTGGCAGTGGAAAGAGTTGGAATGCCGGAAGCACAGATTATATTGTCGGAAGCAGCCATGTATGTGGCATGTGCGCCCAAAAGCAACGCCTGTGTAAAGGCAATAGGAGAAGCGATGAAGACAGTGGAGGAAACAGGAAATCTGCCCATACCCGCCCATTTGCAGGACGCCCATTATAAGGGCGCTGCCAGGCTGGGACATGGAACTGGTTATTTATATGCTCATGATTACCCTAATAATTATGTAAATCAGCAGTATCTGCCTTATGAGCTGAACGGTAAAGAATTTTATCATCCTTCGGGCAACGGATATGAGGTGAAGGTTAAAGAGCATATGAAAAAAATTAAGGAAGAAGCAAAAGGAAAGCAGAACACATGAATTCGACAACCGGAAAAAGGAAAAAAACAGCCGGCAAAAGAAAAACAATAAACAGGAAAAAAGCAGATAAGAAGGGGTTTAAAAAGCTGATGGCGGTTCTGGCTGCGGTTTTAGCTGTCAGTGCCGTGATTGCAGCAGTTCTGATTTATTTATTAGTAATCGTGGAAAAAGAGGAAGAAACTCCCGCAGAAGAAATTGAACTGCCGGTAATAACCGAAAGGGAAAAGGAAAGTGAAGCGCCGGAAAATCTGGGGCCGGATGTGGTGGAGCATATTATTACGGCGGGCAATGCGGTGGATGAAGCCTATAAAAGCAGGCCGGAGAGCCACGAACTGTCAAAGGAGAATGCGGCAGACTTTGCTTCCATAGAGGCCTGTGAAATAGAAGAGGGAACGGGAAAAGTAACAGTTACGATAACAGGGGATGGTATTCCTGTAAGTGACGACAAGTATTATTATTTGTTTGCGCTGAATACCTATGACAGCGGTATTACGGCAGAAAGTGAAGCGCTTGCAAAGGAATACAAGGATAATACCACAAAGATGTCTGTCGCTCTGAACTATAACCGCTCTAACAGCAGATTATATAAAAAATTTGTAGCTGCGGTAAAAATCGACGGTGAATTTGTTCAGGTCAGCGGACCGAAATATATTACAAATCCGGAGGTAATTGCGAAATATACCAATGTCTATCAGCAGCCATCATCCAAGAAGGGGCTGCTGGTTGACCCCAATAAGCTCAGGGGAAATGAGCTGGATGATTTAGGAGTAAAGCAGGCAGCATATAATATCCCTGTTGCCAGACTTTTAGGACCTACAACCAGCAGTGCTTATCCTACAATAAATTACACATATAATGGCAAGACCTATGCCTTTAACGGTCAGGTAGTGGCAGAGTATGATTTAGTGTTCAGTACGCTGACTTCCAAAGGAATATGTACTACGGCTATTCTTTTAAATAATTACTCGTCTTCCTATATACAGCTGATTCATCCCAATGCAAGAAGCGGGAGTACAGCGCCTTATTATATGTTTAACGGCGCAGAGGAATCCGGAGTGGAATATATGGCGGCTGTTGGCACGTTTCTGGCGGAACGTTATTCTGACAGTAAGCACGGAAGGGTTTCCAACTGGATTATTGCCAACGAAATCAATGCCAGAAAAGAATGGAATTATATGGCAAAAACAGATATAGAAACTTATGTAGAGGAATATGCCAAGGCCTTCAGAGTTTTTTATACCGCAATAAAAAGTGTCAGCAGCAGCGCCAGAGTCTACATTTCCATAGACCAGCAGTGGGACAGAAATTTAAAGAACAATCCCAATTATGACGGCAGGGATATTGTGGATGTATTTAACCGGAATATCACTTCCAAAGGGAATATTGACTGGGGACTGGCTCAGCATCCCTACAATGTACCATTAACGGAAGCAAGAATCTGGAAATCTTCCAAATATGTAACGCACAGTGTGGATACTTCCATGATTACCATGGCAAATATCGAAGTCCTTACCAATTATATGGAGCAGGAGCAGCTTTTAAATCCCCAGGGAGAAGTAAGAAGTATCCTCTTAAGCGAACAGGGCTATACCTCTCAGGAAGGCGAGGCGGTGCAGGCAGCAGCCTTCGCTTATGCCTATTACCGGGCGGAAGCCAATCCTCATATAGATGGATTTTTACTGAATCGTGAAACGGATGCGGCAGAGGAAGTAAGCCAGGGACTGTCCTTTGGCTTGAACCATGCAGGGGGCGGTCATAAGCAGATTTATAATGTATTCAAATATATAGATACCGCACAGCATGCTGAGTATACGGAATTTGCCAAAAGTATAATTGGAATTTCCAGCTGGAGCGAGATTATGTACTAAGAAATCGGTTATATCGGTGTTTCGATTGAATTGAGGGGAGTTGCTGAAAGGCAGTTCCCTTTTCTTTCAACTATAAAACTTCATTACATTTTTTGAGAATACGATTTGTTCCTGTTATTTCTGCATCAACTAAATCAATCATTCGTTTTACATTCGCTG
>CAZDPE010000154.1:0-4559 GCA_964507235.1 uncultured Lachnospiraceae bacterium | reverse complement strand
CTTCAAATCCCGGCTGATAATTTTTATGATGGTATTTTGTCATAGAAAAGAATGGAGGAATGACTTATGTTAATGCCAAGTATTTTTGGAGAAAGCGTATTTGATGATGTAATGGATTTTTCATTTCCTGAATTTCCTGATATTGATAAAAAATTGTATGGAAAGCATGCAAAAAATATGATGAAGACGGATATCAGAGAGAACGAGGGCAGCTATGAGCTGGTTGTGGATTTGCCCGGTTTTAAGAAAGATGAGATTCAGGTTCAGCTTGAAAACGGCTATCTGACTATATCAGCGGCCAAGGGACTTGATAAGGATGAAACCGATAAGAAAGGAAGATATATTCGTCAGGAGCGTTATGCAGGTTCCATGAGCAGAAGCTTTTATGTTGGTGAAAATATCACAGAGGAAGATATTCATGGTAAGTTTGAAAACGGCATTCTGAAACTGGATATTCCCAAGGTGGAAGAAAAGAAAGTGGAACAGAAAAAGTATATAGCAATTGAAGGCTGATACGCATTCTCTGCCCCGGGATTATCCCGGGGCATTTTTAGTTCTTGTCTGCAAAGGCAGCCAAAGAAGGAAGGTGATTGAAATGGGCAAAAGGAAAGATTATTATGAGATTCTCGGCATTGATAGGAACGCAGATGATAATGCCATTAAAAGAGCGTACAGAAAACTTGCCAAAAAATATCATCCGGATACTAATCACGATAACCCTCAGGCAGAGGAAAAATTTAAGGAAGCTACGGAGGCCTATAATGTGCTGAATGATGCTGAAAAAAGAAAATTATATGATCGGTTTGGCCATGATGCCTTTGAAGAGGGGTTCGGAGCTGATAATTTTCATGGAAACCATCAGGAAAATTATCAGAAGTTCTATTATAACGGAGCTGATATTGATTTAGAGGATTTGTTTAACAACATTTTTGGACATACGGACAGTTTCGGAGAGAGCCGTTATAAAAATCATTTTAACAGCGGATTTGAACAGGAGTTTTCTTATGGAAGCCGAGATTCCTTCCGTGGAAAAGGGCAGGACATGATGGTACAGGCAGAAGTCAGTTTTAAAGAAGCTGCTCTCGGATGTGATAAAATGATTCATTTTCAAAAGCCTGACGGTTCTTTGGAAGTTTTGCAGGTTCATATTCCGGCGGGAATTGACGATGGGCAGAAAGTAAGACTGAAGGGAAAGGGAATGCCCGGCAGGAATGGAGGAGAACCGGGGAATCTGCTATTGGAGGTCAAAGTAGGAAAAAGCTCTTATTATGACAGGAAGGGGCAGGATGTCTATACCACTATCAGTATTCCTTTTGTGACAGCCGTTCTTGGCGGTGAAGTAATCGTGAACACGCTTTATGGAAAAGTCAGCTGTAAGATAAAAGAAGGCACTCAGTCCGGGACTAAAATCAGACTTCGGGGCAAGGGAATTGTTTCTATGAAAAATTCTGCGGTAAAAGGAGATCAGTATGTAATAATACAGATACAGGTTCCGCGCCATCTGAATCCCGAAGCAAAAAGAAAACTGAAGGAATTTCATAATGCGGCATAGGAAACCTGAATATTGGAATGTTTTTTGAAATTTTATCCGCAGCCTGAAAATGAGTTTATAAAGTTTTAATAAAATTGTTAGCACTCTTTATTGACGAGTGCTAACAATAGTGTTATATTTTAGCTATAACAAAGAGAAAGATAATAATAGTCATTGAATTTGCCGGGTATACTGTAGAGGATAGAAAGCCTGAATAGCATTAATAGTATTAAAATGAAGGAAATCCTGCAGCTTCGGCAGAGAGGAGTGCTTATGAATATAAATAAATTCACACAAAAATCAATGCAGGCAGTAGAAGGATGCGAAAAACTTGCATATGAATACGGCAATCAGGAAATTGAGCAGGAACACCTGCTTTACAGTCTGCTTACCATGGAAGACAGCCTGATTTTAAAATTAGTTGAAAAGATGGAAATTAATACCCAGTACTTTACAAATAAGGTGGAGGAAGCCATCAGCAAGAGAACTAAGGTACAGGGCGGACAGCCCTATGTGGGACAGTATTTAAACAAGGTTCTTATTTCCGCTGAGGATGAGCTTAAAGTATTTGGGGACGAATATGTATCTGTAGAGCATTTGTTTCTTGCCATGATTAAGCATCCGAACAATGCCATAAAGGAATTGTTTAAAGAATTTGGAATTACCAGAGAGCGGTTTTTGCAGGCTCTTTCTACTGTAAGGGGTAATCAGAGGGTAACCTCTGACAATCCGGAAGCAACCTATGATACGCTTGCCAAATACGGTCAGGAGCTGGTAGAAAAGGCGAGAGAACAAAAACTGGATCCGGTTATCGGAAGAGATAGTGAAATCAGAAATATCATCAGAATCCTTTCCCGTAAAACCAAGAACAATCCTGTTCTTATCGGTGAACCCGGTGTAGGTAAGACTGCGGTAGTAGAAGGGCTGGCCCAGCGTATTGTAAAAGGCGATGTTCCTCAGGGGCTTAAGGATAAGAAGATTTTTGCGCTGGATATGGGTGCCCTGGTAGCCGGAGCAAAGTACCGGGGAGAATTTGAGGAACGTCTGAAAGCGGTGCTTGAGGATGTAAAAAACAGTGACGGTCAGATTATCCTGTTTATAGACGAACTTCATACTATTGTAGGGGCAGGCAAAACCGACGGCGCCCTTGATGCCGGCAATATGCTCAAGCCCATGCTGGCAAGAGGTGAACTGCATTGTATCGGAGCCACTACCCTGGATGAATACAGGCAGTATATAGAAAAAGATGCTGCGCTGGAAAGACGTTTTCAGCCTGTTATGGTGGAAGAGCCTACTGTCGAAGATACGATTTCCATTCTTAGAGGTTTAAAGGAACGCTATGAAGTTTATCATGGAGTTAAAATTATGGATAATGCGCTGGTCAGTGCGGCGGTGCTTTCCAATCGATATATTTCAGACCGTTTTCTGCCGGATAAGGCCATTGACCTTGTGGACGAGGCCTGTGCAATGATTAAAACGGAGTTGGATTCCATGCCCACAGAACTGGATGAGTTAAACCGCAGAATTATGCAGCTAGAAATAGAAGAAATTGCTTTGAAAAAAGAAGATGACCGTTTAAGCGCAGAGCGGCTTGACGCGCTGCAGAAGGAATTGGCGGAGCTTCGGGATGAATTCAGTAACCGGAAAGCCCAGTGGGAAAATGAAAAGTCGTCTGTGGAACGGCTTTCCAGGCTTCGGGAAGAAATTGACTCTGTAAACAGTCAGATTGAGATTGCCCAAAGAGAAGGAGATTATACAAAGGCCAGTGAATTGAACTACAGTACACTGCCCTCCTTAAGAAAGCAGCTTGAGATTGAAGAAGAGCAGATAAAGAATAAGGATTTATCTCTGGTGCATGAAAGTGTGTCAGAAGAGGAAATTGCCAGAATCATATCAAGATGGACAGGAATACCGGTTGCTAAACTGACGGAAAGCGAAAGGAATAAAACTCTGCATCTTGATGCGGAGCTGCATAAGCGCGTGGTAGGGCAGGATGAAGGAGTTACGAAAGTAACAGAAGCAATTATCCGTTCCAAGGCGGGAATCAAGGATCCTACGAAGCCAATTGGTTCCTTCCTGTTTTTGGGACCTACCGGTGTAGGTAAGACAGAGCTTGCCAAATCCCTGGCAGCATCCCTGTTTGATGATGAAAATAATATGGTGCGTATTGATATGAGTGAGTATATGGAGAAATACTCCGTATCCCGGCTGATTGGAGCGCCTCCCGGATATGTCGGGTATGAAGAAGGCGGACAGCTGACCGAAGCAGTCAGAAGGAAACCTTACTCTGTTGTGCTTTTTGATGAAATTGAAAAAGCGCATCCCGATGTGTTCAATGTACTTCTGCAAGTGCTGGATGATGGAAGGATTACGGATTCACAGGGGCGTACGGTGGATTTTAAGAATACGATTCTGATCATGACCTCCAATATCGGTGCATCCTATCTGCTTGAAGGTATTGACCAGGAAGGTCATATCCAGGAAGAGACTGAAAAAATGGTTATGGATGACCTGCGCGCTCATTTCCGTCCGGAATTTTTGAACCGTCTGGACGAAACTATTTTATTCAAGCCCTTGTCCAAGGATAATATTACCGGAATTATTAAGCTTATTATAGAAGATTTGAACAGGAGGCTTTCCGATAAGGAGCTTACGGTGGAACTCTCACCGGAGGCGGAGAGCTTTATTGTGGACAATGCTTATGATCCCGTTTATGGCGCAAGGCCCCTAAAGCGTTATATTCAAAAATATGTGGAAACTCTTTCCGCCAGGCTGATTCTTGCAGATAAGGCGGAACAGGGCGATACAATTTTAATTGCATTAAGAGATGGGGAGCTTACAGCGGAAGCCATAAAGAACTAATTGAAGCATTATCAGGTATCAGCAGAAAAGATGAAAGGCGGGATGCGGCACAAAATGCGGCATCCCGTTTTTGCAGAATATAGAAAATCCGCAGAATTTAATCCGTTTATCTGTAACAGTTCAGCCATGCAGAAACAATTGTACAATATGACCGTGAGAGCTTGCC
>CAZDPE010000153.1:0-4581 GCA_964507235.1 uncultured Lachnospiraceae bacterium | reverse complement strand
ACAGTTTTTTACCTAAAACGGCAGACAGAAAAGAATTTACCTTTCAAAGCTGATTAGTATGGCGGTTCCCTCTATTATCGCGCAGGTAATCAATATTCTTTACAGTATTATAGACCGGATTTACATAGGACATATCAAAGGCGTGGGAATGGAAGCATTAACCGGCGTGGGAGTAACCTTTCCGATTATAACATTAATTTCCGCTTTTTCCGCTTTTGTGGGTTCAGGAGGAGCGCCGCTGGCCGCTATCTGGCTGGGGAAGGGAGATAGAAAAAGAGCAGAAAAAATACTGGGAAACGGTGTGACGCTTCTGCTTTTCTTTACTGTGATTTTAATGGCATTTTTTTATGCTTTTGAAAGGCCCCTTCTTTATATGTTTGGGGCAAGTGATGCTACCATAGAATATGCAGTCAGCTATATTTCCATTTATCTGTCCGGTACTGTTTTTGTGGAGCTGGCCCTTGGCCTCAATGCATTTATTATTTCCCAGGGACAGTCAAGAACGGCCATGGCGGCAGTGCTTATCGGGGCGGCAACAAATATTATTCTGGATCCTGTTTTTATTTTTGTATTTGGAATGGGAGTAAAAGGCGCTGCCTGGGCCACTGTGATATCACAGATTCTGAGCGCTGTATGGACAGTGGGATTTTTAATAAGCTCAAGGTCTTCACTGACTATAAAATTAAGGGCAATGATACCGGATTTCAGGATAATCAGCAGTGTACTGACACTTGGAATTTCACCTTTTATTATGCGGGCAACGGAAAGTCTGATTAGCATTGTGCTAAACAGCGGATTACAGAAATACGGCGGAGATGTTTACGTGGGCTCTCTGACGATTATGCAGAGTGTCATGCAAATGTATTCGGCGCCCCTGGGCGGTTTTACGCAGGGCGTACAGCCTGTTATCAGTTATAATTTCGGCGCAGGAAATTTTGACAGAGTTAAGAAATTATACCGCAGTATGATAGCCAGCAGTTTTATTTTTGCGGCTTTAGCAACTTTGCTGATAATAATTTTTCCGGGATTTTTTGCAGGGCTTTTTACAAGTGACAGGCAGTTGATTGCATTGGTAGAAAAAATGATGCCCGTTTTTATGTGCGGTATGCTGGTATTTGGGCTTCAGCAGGGAATCCAGCCTACGTTCCTGGCTTTGGGGCAGGCGAAGATTTCTTTGTTTATTGCCATTTTCAGGAAGATAGTCCTGCTGATACCGCTTGCCCTGCTGCTTCCTCTTAAGTTCGGCGTTATGGGAATTTATTATGCGGAGCCGATTTCCGATGTGCTTTCCGCATTAATGGCCACTACATTATTTCTTTTAAATATTAGAAAAATTGTTTCAAAGGAAACCCTGCAGAAGATTGGATAGGGGAAATGTAATCGCTTACATTTTCAGGAAGAGCCAAAACTTGGTTAAAACCCATTGTTTTGGCTCAAAAAGTCTGCTATAATCTTGGTGTTGCGGAGAATGAATGTCTGATAATATCGGAAGCAATATTCTCTGCGGATATCATTTTATGTTAAGGAGAGAAAAAATGAAAGGTAATATCGTAGTTGGACAGTCAGGCGGCCCTACCGCCGTAATTAACTCCTCTGTAGCAGGCGTTTATGCAGCAGCTAAGCAGATTGGCGTTAAAAAAGTATATGGTATGGTGCATGGTATTGAAGGATTTTTAGAGGACAAGCTGATTGAGCTTGAACCTTATCTGGATGACCCCACAGGTATCGAATTATTAAAGAGAACTCCTTCCGCATTTTTGGGCTCCTGCCGTTTTAAAATGCCTAAGATTGAAGGACATGAAGATGTATATGAAAAAGTATTTGAAATCATGGAAAAGCATGACATTGAATGTTTATTCTATGCAGGCGGAAATGACTCCATGGATACTGTAAAAATGTTATCCGATTATGCGGCAGCTCATAATAAGCCTCAGAGATTTATGGGTGTTCCTAAAACAATTGACAATGACCTTCCTGTAACAGACCATTGTCCCGGCTACGGCAGCGCCGCTAAATATATTGCAACCAGCTTAAAAGAAGTTATTCGTGACAACGAATCCTTCGGCGCTAAAAAGCCCACTGTTTGTATTGTTGAAATTATGGGACGTAATGCAGGCTGGTTAACTGCAGCAGCAGCCCTTGCAAAGGGAGATGACTGCAGCGGTGCAGATGCAATTTATTTACCGGAAAAAGTATTTGATATCGATGCATTTATGGCTAAGGTAAAGGAACTTGCAGCAACGAAATCTTCTGTTGTTATTGCAGTTTCCGAAGGCATTCATGTAGCGGACGGCCGTTATGTATGCGAGCTTGCGAATGAGAATGTTGCAGTGGACGCATTCGGTCACAAGCAGATGTCCGGTACTGCAGCTTATCTTGCACAGCTTGTCGCAGCAGAAACAGGCTTAAAGACAAGGGCAATTGAGTTCTCAACTCTTCAGAGGGCAGCTGCTCATCTTGCTTCTTTAACAGATATTAACGAGGCATTCCAGGCAGGACATGATGCAGTGCTTGCAGCAGAAGAAGGCAAGACCGGAATGATGATTACTCTTGACAGAAATGGTGATGACCCTTATCAGTGCGGTACAAGCGCATATGATATTCATGCAATTGCCAACGTTGAAAGACCTGTTCCCTCAGAGTGGATTACAGAAGACGGATGCGGCTTAAATGACGGTTACATTAAGTATGCAAGACCTCTTATTATGGGTGAATTGCTGCCTGTTTTTGTAAATGGTACGCCTCGTCATCTTGTTCGCAAATAAATAATAAGGAAGTAATGTAAAGGCAGTCCCGGCGGGCTGCCTTTTGTGGTGTTATTTCATTGACTAAAAATAGAAAATATATTATTCTGAAAATATGCTGTAACTGAGATAAGACATTGGGGGGAGGTCATTTCGTGGTATCAAGTATTGTAGGAAATTATTTAATAGATAAGGGGCTTATTACGCAGGAACAATTCAGGGACTTGTTATTGGATCAGCAGAAGGTACGCGTGAAGCTGGGGCTCATAGCGGTGGCAGAGGGACTTATGTCACAGGATGAAACAGACAGGGTAAACCGTCTTCAGACGGTAATGGACAAGCGTTTCGGGGATATTGCGGTAGAAAAGGGATATCTGACGGAGGGTCAGGTAAGTTCTCTTCTGAAAAAACAGGGGAATGCATATCTTGCTTTTGCACAGGCTCTGGAGAATCAGCAGCTGCTGACGGTAGAGCAGCTGGAGCAGTTTATGCTGGATTATCAATATGAAAATCATTTGACAGCTTCTGATATGGAGGATATAAAGAGTGATGATGTGGACCGGATTCTGCCGCTTTATCTTCCTGTAGGAAGTGAGAAGTATCTGGAGATAGCGGGTACGGCAATAAGGATGATTATGCGCTGTGTGGATACGGAGGTTTATCCGGGAAAGGCATATATTGCTTCGCAGGCGGAGGCGGATAACGGCGCTGTTCAGAGGATGGTGGGTACGCCGTCCATTATCTGTGCATTGACAGGAAGAAGAAATGAACTTTTAACGATTGCATCTGTTTTCGGAAAGGAAGCGTTTCCGGAAGTCAATGAGGATGCCCTTGATGCGGTGGGAGAGCTGCTGAACTGTATTAACGGGGTGTATGCTTCCAAAGCAAGTAAAAACGGCGTATCATTGGAGCTTTTACCGCCGGAGTATTCGACTGATATCACCAGGGCGGCAGGTGGGAAAATGCTGATAATTCCCCTCTATGTGAGAGGAAAGCGTGTGAATTTTCTTATAGCCGTGGATAATGGAATAGAGTTACAGTAGGAGGGAAGACAGATGGCAAGGATTTTGATTGTTGATGATTCCAGAACCTCCCGCAGGTTTTTAAGGGGAATTCTGGAGGAAGCAGGGTATGAAATTATTGGCGAGGCTGTTAACGGAGATGAAGGCTATATTAAATATAAGGAATTAAAACCTGATGTGGTAACGATGGACATTACCATGCCGGTAACGGATGGAATCCAGGCGCTTCAATTAATCCGGCATTTGGATAGGAAAGCCCATGTGGTCATGGTTACGGCAGCCGGGCAGAAGGAAAAGATGATGCAGGCCATAAAGGCAGGAGCCGAAGAGTTTATCACAAAACCCTTTGAGCCGGATGAGGTTGTGGGAGTGATTGGCAGAATCATAGGCGGATAAATGGGTAAATGGTATTAATATTGGTGGTTAGCGGAAAAGAGTGGCGAGAGTCACTCTTTTCTTTTATCTTTTATGGAGGAATATTTCACCAATAATTTAGCCTCTTCAAGTAAAAGATTCTGCATTTCCGGAGTTAGTTTGTCATAGTAGTGAATGAGCCGTAACAATTGTTCATCAGAAATCGGTGAATTATGGGTTGAAACGTTGGTAAGTCCCAGTAAAAAGTCTGTTGAAACGCCAAAATACTGTGACAATGATGAAAGAGTGGCAAAATCAGGCTCCCGGTAGTCATTTGCATAACCATTTAATGTAGATATAGCAATATTTAATTGTTTTGATACCTGCTTTTGGGTTACTTCTTTTTCATCCATTAAATATTTTAATCGTTCACCAAATGTCATGTTATCCACCTCATGTTG
>CAZDPE010000152.1:0-4601 GCA_964507235.1 uncultured Lachnospiraceae bacterium | reverse complement strand
CAGGAGTGATGATACAGGGCAGATATGAGAAAACGGAACAGGGAACTCCACAGGGTTCATTATGTGGATATCGGCATAAAGAACCCTGCTCGATTATATTGTTTTCATATGGCAGAGTGGGGTATATTAATAATATAGATAGCAATAAAATATGTTTTGTTAAAGGAGGTTTAAAAGATATGGAATTATTAAAAGATAAGGTTGCCATGGTAACGGGAGGCACAAGAGGAATCGGATATGCAGTTGTAAAAAAGTATTTGGAAAATGGGGCGTCAGTTGCTTTATGCGGTTCCAGACAGGAAACGGTGGATAAAGCATTAGATAAGCTCAGAAGTGAAAATCCTGACTATAAGGTAATCGGATTATGTCCTGATCTGCAAAGCCCTGATGAAATTAATAAGGCAATAACCGTTGTAAAAGAAACCTTCGGAAAACTTGATATCATGGTTAATAATGCGGGCGTTTCCGCAAGAGAAAGCCTGTATGAGTATAAGCCTGAGGATTTTGCAAAAACGATGGAACTTAATGTGAATGGCGTATTTAACTGTGCACAGGCTGCTGCAAAAGTGATGAAGGAACAGGGCGGAGGCGTTATTTTAAACACCAGTTCCATGGTCAGCATTTACGGACAGCCTTCCGGAGCAGCATATCCTGCTTCAAAATTTGCAGTAAACGGACTTACTAAGTCTTTGGCCAGGGAATTGGGAAAGGATAATATTCGTGTCAATGCGGTTGCACCCGGAATTACCAGAACTGATATGGTTGCTGCCTTGCCGGATGAATTAATTAAGCCCCTGATTGCAACGATTCCGCTTGGCCGTGTAGGTGAGCCTGAAGATGTTGCCAATGCCTTTCTTTATCTTGCAAGCGATTTGGCGAGCTATGTTACGGGCGTAATTTTGTCCGTTGACGGTGCAGCCAGAAGCTGACAGGCAATTGCGTGCGCAGAGTGATGAAAGGACAAAATTGTAAATGGAGAATAAGAAAACGGATTTTCCGTTTGAAATAAAAGAAGCAATGAAAAGGCACAAACTGGTGGCTTATTATCAGCCCCAGTTCGATGCGGTTACAAACAAATTAATCAGTGCAGAGGCGCTTGTAAGGTGGATTAAGCCGGACGGAGCTATAGTGCTTCCGGTAAGCTTTATACCGGAGCTGGAAAAGAGTGATGCGATTCTGGAAGTAGACTGGTATATACTGAAGGAAGTATGTGCTTTTCTCAGTAAACAGGAAAAAGAGGGAGGCCGCCGGGTTCCCATTGCCGTGAACTTTTCCAGAATGCATATGGTATATGAAGATAATTTTACCGAAAAGCTGAGCAGTATTGTAGATGAATATGGCATTTTACATAAATGGATTGAAGTGGAAATTACAGAATCAGCGTTTGTGGAACAATCCGATAAAATTGAAAAGCTGGTGAAAAGTATCAGAGAAACAGGCTTTCAGGTAGCGATTGATGATTTCGGAAGCGGAGTATCCTCTTTAAGCTTTGTAAAGGATGTGGAAGTGGATACATTGAAAATTGATAAGTCCCTGATAAGCAGAAATTGTGAGGATGAAAAGGAACGTATTGTTCTGGAGAGTATCTTTAATTTTGCTCACCGTCTGAAGCTGACTACAGTGGCGGAGGGAGTGGAAACCAGGGAGCAGCTTGGATTTTTAAGAACCTGCAGCTGTAAAAAAATTCAGGGTTTTTTATTTGCAAAGCCTCTGCCGTCTGACGAGTTTGAAGCGGCATGCAGAACGCAGACCAAGGTTTCTGAAATGGAAGATATTCTTTTGACGCAAGCTCCTTCAAGTGCCACCCAACTGTTGCTGGATGCCATATTCATTAAATATCCGCTTGTTATTTTTTCTAATTTGACAAGGAATAGCTTTTATATGATGGCTTATGAAAATTTTTCTTCTACTTCTTGTCCGTCAACCGGTGTTTTTGAAGAATTAATTGCCCATGGTGCTTCTACGATGCATCCGGAGGACAGAGAGGCTTTTCAAATGACTTTCAGTATTGCAAATCAGATGGAAGCGTATAAAAAAGGAGAAAAGTATGTGCGTCTGATAACCAGACAAATGGGGGATGACGGGATTTACCGCCGGGTGGAAACTACGAATTATTTCGTAAAGAATCCTTCTGTGGATGATGTACTGGTTATCAGTCTGTGTGATAATATTGATTAGGAAAAGCTGAAGAAGGGAAGTATAAACAGAAAAGGAGAGATAGAAGTGGCGGAAAAAGTATTTTTTTCAAAGGAAATTACACCTGAAAAGGTAGTGGAAATGTATAAGCTTGCAGAGAAGGAATTGCCGGGAAAGGTTGCAGTTAAGCTGCATTCCGGTGAAGAGGGCAACCAGAACTTTTTAAAACCTGATTTCTGGAAGCCTGTGATTGAATATGTAGGCGGAACCGTAGTGGAGTGCAATACCGCTTATGAAGGCTCACGAAATACAACGGAAAAGCATCTGAAAACGCTGGAAAAGCATGGATGGAGCAAATACTTTGATGTGGATTTGCTGGATGGGGAAGGACCTGATTTGGAGCTTGCCATTCCAACAGGAAAAAGGATTCAGAAGAATTATGTGGGTAAAAATATTGTCAATTATGATTCCATGCTGGTTCTTTCTCATTTTAAAGGGCATCCTATGGGAGGTTATGGCGGAGCCATTAAGCAGCTGTCTATCGGTGTGGCTTCTTCTTTTGGAAAAGCCTATATTCACGGAGCGGGAGAACCGGATAAAATATGGACGGCAGACCACGATTCCTTCCTGGAATCCATGGCTGACGCGGCAATGTCCGTGACAGAATATTTTAAGGGAAATCTGGTTTATGTAAATGTAATGAAAAATATGTCGGTTGATTGTGACTGCTGTGCGGTTGCGGAGGATCCCTGTATGAAGGATATCGGCATCCTTGTTTCCCTTGATCCGGTTGCCGTTGACCAGGCATGTCTTGATTTGGTATACGCATCGGATGACCCGGGAAGGGATCATTTGCTTGAGAGAATTGAATCAAGGAACGGTGTGCATACCATTGAAGCGGCAGCGGCTCTCGGCTATGGCAATCGAGAATATGAGTTAATTGAAGTTTAATAGAGAGCCTCAACCGAAAGCCGGGCGGATATAATATAAAGGATTAGTGAATCGATGGAAGAAGATATTTTATTACAGTGTGAACGGATTATGAGGAAAGTGGTAAAAGAGAATCCGTATATGCAGTTCCTTGGAGTGGAATTATTAGAATTGCGGGAAGGTTACAGCCTTGCACGAATGAAATATAAAAAGGAGCTGTTAAATCCATATGGAATGATGCATGGAGGCAGCTTGTATTCTCTGGCCGATATTGTGGCAGGCACGGCGGCTTGTATGAGCGGGCACTATGTTACAACTGTGTCAGGAAATATGAATTTCCTTTTGCCGGCAGACAGAACAGAATATGTTTATTGTGAAGCAATAAAGCTCCGCATGGGAAAGCATCTGGCGGTATTTGATGTGAAACTGAAGGATGATGATGAAAACATTTTAGACAGTGGGGAGTTTACATTTTTTGTTACGGATCACAGCCTGGTGCAGGAAGCAAAGGATTGAGGAGGAGCAGGGATGAAAACAGACAGTACGGCGAGAATTGCACCCGGAGCGGTTGTGTATGGCAACGTTGTCATAGGCGAAAAAAGCAGTATCTGGTATCATGCTGTAGTCCGTGGGGATAGCGGAAAAATATCTATCGGAAAGTACAGTAATATTCAGGATAATTGTACGGTGCATCTGGATAAAGGA
This sequence comes from uncultured Lachnospiraceae bacterium, assembly GCA_964507235.1. Lineage (GTDB taxonomy): Bacteria > Bacillota > Clostridia > Lachnospirales > Lachnospiraceae > Suilimivivens. The sequence goes on along the minus strand of CAZDPE010000152.1, from coordinate 830 downwards.
CATGAGGTAAAGATAGGTGATTATGTAACCGTTGGACATGGTGCAATTGTGCATGGCTGCAGCATTGGAAATCATTGTCTGATTGGAATGGGAGCCATTGTTATGAATGGAGCGGTAATTGAAGATAACTGCATCATAGGGGCGGGCGCTTTGGTTACGCAGAATAAGGTGATTCCCGAAGGAAGTATGGTGTTGGGAAATCCCGGGAGGATAATCCGTCAGCTGTCGGAAGAGGAAAAGAAAGGCATTACAGAAAATGCACTGCATTATGCAGAAAAGGAATTTGGTATATGAACATCATGAAATACCGGCGGCTATGAAATCCCTCTCGCTCAACCCCTTAAAGAAATCTTAACAAGAGCAAGGATTTAACAGATAATACTCTATACAGATACCCCTAACGGTATGAACAGGAGGTGTTACCTATGAAGCAGTGCATGGACGCTGATAATCTGCACAGGCGATTAAAAAAAATCATTGGTCAGGTACAGGCGATTGACCGTATGATTGATGAAGATGTTCCATGTGAAGATATTCTTGCACAAATCAATGCCGCCAAATCTGCACTTCACAAAGCAGGGCAGGTAGCCTTAGAGGGGCATAAAAACATTGTGTCAGAGATGGAATTGAACACGGTGACGCAGATAAGACGATTGCTAATTTTACAAAAGCAGTTGAACGGTTCGCAAATATAAATTAAGTTTTTAAGACCAGCCTTTATATAGGCTGGTTTTAATTCATGACAATAGAAAGTTCGCAAAGCGTGCTTTCTATTGTTATGGGCTTTAGCCTGTTGAGGGCATTGGAGTTTTTCGTGTTCCGAAAAATGG
>CAZDPE010000151.1:0-4629 GCA_964507235.1 uncultured Lachnospiraceae bacterium | reverse complement strand
AGGCTCGCCTTCTGTAAAATTAGTGCGAATTATTTTTTCCTTTCAAGGCTGTGTGAAATCAGCGTGGAGGGGCTGTGAATTGTAATTCAGTCGTAACAATTCAGCCCGCAACAGCTATGATATGCTTTTCCAATGCTGCTCCATTTTCTCCCGAACCTGTTCTTCTGACATGGAAAACTTCTCACGCACCTTTTGCTCTGTTTCTTCTCTGGACATATGAGCCTCCTGAAAGCTTTCAATCAACGATTTGATCCCCTGATCTAATCCGTCCTGAAATCCGTCTCGAAATCCGCCTTGGAATCCATCTTGAAATCCGTCCTGAAAACTATCCCGCCTTATTCCTTCCATAACAAATTTCATATCGCATTCTGTAAGTAACATTTCGCTAACCTCCGACCTGTTCTCTGCCAAAAACTCTGCCAATATCCCGCATTTGATGCAATCTGTCACTGCCAGATCCACCGCTTCATCCCTGTCATACCCTTTTTGTATGTTCTTTTTCACCTGATCAATCAAATAAGAATATTCATACAGCTTATTACACTTATTCATCAGTTCCGAATTATGTCCAAAATTGATATTTTTCACATGCACCGTTACTTGGACATCCGTCTTGATGTTCTTATTTTCAAATGCATCTGAAAGCTGCAATATTCTCTCATCAGGCAGGTCCTTATCCCCATTATAAAAGACAATACATTGCGGCACCGGCAGTAACAGCAATCTGCTTCCATAGATATTTCCCTTCCATTTTTCAACCAGCTTTTCATATTCCTTGGCTAAATATATCAAAAAACGCAAAGGCATATTGGGATTATCCGTGGACTGCTGTTCATATAAATTTAAGGTTCCCGTGATAACAAACGCAAGATCATTTTTCATGCATAAATAAATCACATTATCCAGTGTTACAATTTCCAATTCCTGCGCATCCCTGTAATTTGTGTTGTGCAGCGCATTATAAATTTGGAGTAGTGCCTCCTTATCCTGCTCAAAAATCCTGCGGAACAGACGGTCTTTATAACTGCGATAGACACGCCGCCTAATCCTTCCTCCGATCTTTCCGGGAATTCGTGCAACAATTTTTCTGACTGAAAAGGCAGATGTGCTCATATGATAGATTTCCTCCTTTGAAGATTTGACAGGAGACAAAAATCACTGCACTGACCACAACGCAGCCAGCTTACGAACCACCCTGTTTCCTGCCAATTTTAATATAAAATGTGAGTTCATTGGCAGAAACTGCCAGAAAGTGTGAATACACTAAATTCATAGAACTTGTAAATATATACTAACAAATGTATGCAAATTTGTCAATAAAGTATCTTAAAAAAGTAGGTATCTGCCGTTACTTTGTTACAATTCACAGTCCCTCCACGTTACTTTTCCTATATTCAGAAGGCGATACCCCGGTGTGTGCCTTGAAAACACGGTAAAACTGCGTATTATCAGCATAACCGCTTTCTATTGCGATCTCTGTTATTCTCTTATCTGTATTTAAAAGCTTTATTTTTGCATTCATGATACGCAGAGTATTTATATACTGCTTAATCGTCGTATTCGTATAGCACTTAAATTTCCTGCAAAGATAATAAGTACTGACCGAAAAACGATCAGCTAAATCTGCCAGAGAATTATCATCCTGATAATGCTGTTCAAGGTATTTCATAACCATACTGATCTGCAGCTGTCTTTCAGGGCGGCTGCAAACAGGCACCTGTCTAAGTATCATCAACAGCATGCAATTAAGAAGTGCAGCTACATAATCAGAATGAAGCGTTCCTTTGTTGGCCTTTTCTGAAATAATCTCGCCAAGTATTCTGCTGATTATACTGCCGTATTCTGCTGCCGGCTGATGTACCCCGGAGCTGCTTTCCAATAATTTTCTTGCTTCCTCAGAAACAATCACCTGCGGGCGGAAATATAGAATAATCCTGGACGAATATGCCTTTTTCGTTTCATAAGCATTATGCATAGTATAGGGCGCATACAGCACAAAATCACCCTCCTGGAGTTTATAAATATCATTTTTCAATATGATATTTCTCTCCCCTTTCTGCATATACTGAAATTCAAAATAGGAATGGTAATGAGAAGGGTCCGTAATCATTTTCTTTCCTGTATTAATCGTGAATGCAATGGATGCTCCCTGCTCCATTTCCTCTTCTGCAAATACTTTCATTTTAGTACCCATGCCTTTCTTCACATTTCTATTTCTTTTTCCATCATATCAACAGCACATGCCAGATTACAAGCCAAAATTAACAATTTCCTGATAGACAGCAATATTTACAATGTTTTATATCATTTCTATGTCAAATATTGCATTGATTTACTAATCCCTTTCCTCTATCCTATGACTTGGAGCAAACAATATCCATCTTGAACACAGAAGAGAAAATAGGAACAGGAGGTTTCAAATGGAGCAAATTAAAATTGGAATTATCGGTATCGGAAACATGGGGTCAACATACTGCAAATTTTTAAGCGACGGAATGGTTCCGGAGATTAAACTTGTTGCGGTTGCGGATCGCAGGGAAAGCCGCCGCAAATGGCTGACCGAAAACTTTCCTAATGGGATTTCCGTTTTCACGGAAGGTACAGAACTCATTGACAGCCGCCTTTGCGACGCCGTCATCATTACAGTACCGCACTATCAGCACCCTCAATTATCTATTTATGCAATGGAACATAATCTGCATGTTTTATGCGATAAACCGGCAGGGGTTTACACCAAACAGGTTCGGGAAATGAATGATGTTGCCCAAAAGTCCAACGTTGTATTTGCAATGATGTTTAATCAGCGGACCAACTGCATTTACCGTAAGCTGCACGAAATGATTGAGAGTAAGGAACTGGGGCCTATCAAGCGGGTCAACTGGATCGTTACGGACTGGTACCGGACACAGGCATACTATGACTCCGGAAGCTGGCGGGCAACATGGTCAGGCGAGGGCGGCGGTGTTTTACTGAATCAATGTCCACATCAACTGGACCTTTTTCAATGGTTGTTCGGATTACCTACAAAAGTAAGAGCCTTCTGCCACGAAGGGAAATGGCACAACATTGAGGTTGAAGATGATGTTACCGCTTATATGGAATTTGAAAATGGCGCAACCGGAGTTTTCATAACCTCAACCGCTGACGCTCCGGGAACCAATCGGCTGGAAATAACCTTTGACCGCGGAAAAATACTCTGTGAGGACAATAAACTTACCCTCTGGCAGCTTGAGACCTCTGAAAGCCAGTTTCGTTTTCAGGCAAAGAACGGGTTTGACCATCCGGCTTATCATGTTCTGGAAGTTGCTACAGATGGCCTGAATGAACAGCATATAGGTGTTATAAAAGCATTTGCAGGCAAAATTCTTCACGGAACTCCTCTTATTGCAGAAGGGATTGAAGGAATTCACGGATTGACGCTCTCTAACGCCATGCATCTTTCCAGCTGGCTAAATCAAACCGTGTCCATTCCTTTTGACGAGGATTTGTTCTACCAGAAACTTCAGGATAAATGTAAAACATCAACTGTTAAGCAGGAAAGCGATATTGTTTTTGACACAAACGGAAGCTATTAATCCAAAAATGACAGGAGTAGAATTATGTTTTCAAATATAACAATAAGCGGATTTGCAGATGAAATAGATGCTTCACTTGATAAGCAGCTGGAAGTAATCAAAAAACTAAATATACAATTTATTGAAATGCGGGGCGTAAATGGAAAATGCATCGTAGATTATCCTTTATCCGACGTGCACGACATCAAAAGGAAATTAGATCAGCATAATGTGCAGCTTTCAGCCATCGGTTCTCCAATTGGAAAGATTTCAATCACTGACCATTTTGAAGATCATTTTGCCTTATTTAAGCATACGGTGGAAATTGCACATATCATGAAAACGCAATATATCCGTATGTTCAGCTTTTTCATTCCCAATGGCGAAGCCCCCGAAAGCTATCGCGATGAAGTACTGACCAGGCTGGAACAATTTGTTCAATATGCAAAGGACAATGATGTGGTTCTTCTTCATGAAAACGAAAAGGAAATCTACGGCGATACTGCGCCGCGCTGTCTCGACATCATGAAACATTTTTATGGCAGCCATTTCAAGGCAGTCTTTGATTTTGCAAATTTCATTCAGTGCCATCAAGATACACTGGAAGCCTATGAAATGTTAAAGCCTTATATTGCATATGTTCATATCAAAGATGCAATCTGGGAAAATGGCAATGTAGTTCCCGCCGGCATGGGCGATGGCAACCTTAAAGCTATTTTATCCAGGATGAAAAAGGACGGCTATTCCGGTTTCCTATCCCTTGAGCCTCACCTTCAGGACTTTGAGGGCTTCTCACACCTTGAGCAGAATAATGTTAAAGTTTCCAAAACTATGTCCGGCGAAGAAGCCTTCACACTGGCCTATCATTCACTAAATACAATTATTGATATGCCATAATTCATGGTGACGAGTTCAGTTGCCTTGAATTTCACATGAACAGGGACACGATCAACTGGATTCGGAAAAACTGAATACAGGAGGTCGCTATGGAAAAATTAAAGAAACGTATCCATGATGACAGCAACGGTCTGGACTATGTTCTGGTCGGGGACTACTACATACCAGACTTCAAGCT
>CAZDPE010000150.1:0-4671 GCA_964507235.1 uncultured Lachnospiraceae bacterium | reverse complement strand
AAAGCATCATGACCTTTCGCTATCCTGATACCATTTCCTGCATTGAACACAGGCCTTTTAGCCTGACTGATTTTATCAATAATCTGAAGAACAGTTTCACGGCTGACCTTCTTTGGCAGCACTTGTCTTCTTTCTCCCCGGCCGGCATAATCCTCTGCGATGACGGGGACGGCTGCACTCTCTTCTGCCGCCTGGGAGAACGCTTTCTCTGTTTCTGCCGCTTTTTGGTTTATCGCATTTCCCCAGCCTGTACCTCCGGCTTCATAATCTGCTGCGTCAAAGCCCGCCATTTCTTCCGTTTCCACATAAGCTCCCTGAACATTTAGCGGAATGTCCAGCCAACAAGGGCCGGGGCGTCCGGACTGCGCAAGATACAGTGCTTTTTCAAGGCAATATCTGATCCGCTTAGGTTCAATTACCATTTCGCAGTATTTTGTCATGCAGGAAACAGCCTGACAGATATCAAATTCCTGGTCACCCAGCGCACGGATTCCCACCCCGGACCATCTGGCAGTCGTGTCATACCGTACCTGTCCCGATAAAATCAGCATAGGAATAGAATCCAGCCAGCCTCCCACTACACCGGTAATGGCATTGGTTCCTCCCGGTCCCGTAGTAACACAAACTGCTGCAATTTTATTATGAATCCTCGCATAGCTTTCCGCAGCAATGGCGCATGCCTGCTCATGATGATTATAAATACAATGCAGCCCCTGCTGATGTCCAAGACCGTCGTTTAAATGCATGGCTCCTCCGCCCGTAACAGAGAAAACATGTCTGATGCCGGAATCCACAAGCTTCTGTGCAATATAATTTGATACTTTTATTTTCATTGGTATACCCTCATTGCTTTCCTGGTTGCTTTTACTATTTTACCATAACACAGGGGTGTTATACAATAAAACAAAACATGGCAAAAAAAAATACATTGTTTTACTCCCTTACAAGGTATATCTGGTCATTGGGAATTCTTGCTGTTGCCCGGTATGGTCTTGCCGCCGAATCAAACAAAATATACATTCCCTTTGCCGTCATCTGTATCTGCTCCGCCCCTTCCGGCAATACATTTATTTCCAGCGGCTCGTCATATTCTGTCAGCCGCTCATCATAAATAAACATAAGCAGCGCAGCATCCTCTGTCTGATATCCCTGGCTTAAATACATATATTTTACCCCTGACTGCACATCTTCTTTAAAGGTAACTCCCTGAATCCTCTGAGGAATGGATACCGATGACACCAAAACAGGATTCTGTGCATCAGAAATATCATACCGGTTCAGCACACCGTCTGCTCCATTCACATAAGAACCCACATACAAAAAGCCGCCGTCATAGGTCAAAAAAGAAGCAACCTTACTGCCGTTATGATTGACAAGGCCTGCATCAAAGCTCACCTTGATTTCCCCCTCATAAACACCATTCAGTATATCCGGCCAGGAAAGTGCATAAACCATACCGGACGCACCGGTAACCCACAATAAGTCATGGGTTTCATCATAAGAAATGCCTCCTGTATGAGCCTGAAATCCCAAATCCACAATTTTCTTCAGTTTTCCGTTAATATCCATCAAATACAGAATGCTGTTATATTCCCCCGATTTGCTATAGGCAGATACCACTAATACATTTCCGGCCTTCGTAAATCCCTGCACAATCATATCAGCACACATTTCCGGAAGATTTGCTCCGTAAAGTCCCGGCAGCGTCACGGAAGCTTCAAAATGATCCGATAAATAACAATACTGTGGGTTAAGGATTACTTTGGCAAGTCCCGGATAATTCGTAACAATACCGTCAACGCCCATTGCCTGCACGGCTGTCAGCTCAACAGGAGTATTGGCTGTCCACACAAATACCTGTTTTCCCGCCTGATGAAGCGCGCCTACTGTTTCCGCCGTTATGGTTTCTATATATAAACCATAATAATCAGCCGGAAATTCTTCTGCCAGGTTTGTTTTTCCAGATAACGTATTGTAAAGCGTCTGCACAGACGCATCCATTTCCTTTAAATGAACCAGATAATCGTACCGGAAGGATGCAAAAATACATTGTTCTGTTGTCATTCCGCACTGTTTTGTTATCTCAAGTACAGCCTCCTCAAATCCATCCACTTCTCCGATATCCTTAAGCTCCAGATAGACTTTTCCGTTATTTTGTGCTGTAAGCTCCAAAGCCTGACGAAGAGTAGGAATCCTTTCTCCTGCAAAAGAACTGTCAACCCAGCTGCCTGCATCCATCTGAAGCAGTTCTTCATAGGTATAATCTGAAATTGTACCCTCTTCCCCTGTGATACGGCTTAAAGCCGTATCATGAAATACTACAATTTCACCGTCCTTTGTTACCTGCACATCCAGTTCAATATAATCCACGCCAATGTCAAATGCCCCTGAAAAAGAAGCTAAGGTATTTTCCGGAAATTCAGAAGAATAACCTCTGTGGGCAATGATCTGCGGCAGAACAGCTTCCTTCTCTGATACCTCCTGTAAGATTGCTGCTTCATCCTGCATCTCCTGTTGATTTACAGCCGTTTCCTGCATCTCTTCCGGTGCATTCGTTTCATCCTGTATTGCCTGCCCTTCGGCTGTTTCTGCCATTTCTGCCATTTCCTCAGTTGCATTCTCCTGTGCTGTTTTTTCATTTTTTACATGCGTCTGCCGGATAGATAACAGAAAAATTCCCACAATGCAGGCCGCCGCCAGGCAAATTACATATTTTTTTTTTCATTCTTTTCCCTTCATTTTTCATCATAATATAAAATAAAAGTATTGGTTTCTATATGTCTGTCATATATTTCTTCCAATGTGTTCCGATGCTTTGTCCATCTGACAGCAATCAAAAATTCTCCCGTTTCCGCTTCCCGTTCCGTAAAATCCTCTTCCGGTAATATTTTAATTGACCGGCTGCCCAGCCACATCTGAACCGCATCAATATATCTCGAAGCATCTTCCCTCAAGTATACTATTGAATCGTCTTCCTGCGCTTTTTCCTGAATGGTTTCCGCTATCATTCTGTCAATGAAATGAGTTTCATTGTACCGGTATGTATATTGATGACTTGCATACAGTCCTAACGCCGTTTCCAAAATCAGCACACATCCCATTAACCATGCTCTGTTCACCTTTTTACTGCCAAACCATATAAAAAAAGAAACCAGAAGAATCATTCCGCATCCCATAATCCATGCGGCAATCAAATAATAACCGGGCTGAAAATCGTCCTCTTTAATCAGATAACTGATTCCCACTGCCATATAGCCTCTGATTCCCGTCCGCTGTTCTTTCTCTGCTATCCAAAGCAATCCTGACAGCAATACTCCCGAGAAAGCGCTCCCTATTACCGATAACCGGAAGGGATGTCTGCTCTCTGCCAAAGCGCAGGTCCCGATAATCATCAATACAGGCAGCAAAAATTCATCATACCTGCCATATATCAGACTGTCTATATTGTTTTCCCCTGCCACATAGACGGAACAGATAAGCACCTCCGCTGCTGTGGAAAGTAATAAAAACAAAGCCGCTTCAGAAGCTTTTATCCTTTTGATACACCATACGGCCGCCCAATAGAAAAGTCCAAAACCGGCAAGCCCCAAATAAAATATTTTCCCTGCAATTCCCATTATCAGATGAAACAGGTCCTGCGGATTCAGGATTTCTTTCAGCTTCCTCCACAATCCGCCATAATTATTAGTGGACAATGCCCCATCTCCCACCTGGGCAAAGACCTCCGCAATCGTATATCTTTTCAATACAAATGCCAGTATTAATGCTGTCATAAGTACAAAAAAGAAGACAGCTGCCGTCCGGAAAATCTTACGGGCTTCCTCCCTGCTTTCCAGACGGCCTCTCCTGATTCCCCAGAAAGCTACAGCAATCATGCAGGCCGTTACCACTCCCAGTGTCCGCATATGTACACAATATAAGTAGGCAGCCGCTATTGCAAGCGCCGCTGCCCTTGGAACAGAAGGTCTTTTCACCAATTTCAGAAACAGCCAAAATGTCAGCATAAACAAAAACATAAGCAAAGCTTCCGTCATTGTCATCTGCATATAAAAAATCCAGGACGGATAAAGCACTGCAATACCGCCGATGAAAACCCGCTGCACCTCATCTCTTTCAGGGAACAGCGCTTTTATAATTCCCTGCGCTAAAGGAACTGCCGCACACATCAATATCATATTCAGCCCCACAGCAATTCTGTACGCAGCAACGCCATCAGGCGCAAGCTTTAAAACAGGGAACAAAAGAAGACTATATCCAAATGAATAATAGGAACCCAGGGAAACAATCTCTCTCCAATCATATCCTGCCATCCCGGCCGCACTTGCCCAGTAGCCGAATTCATCCGGAAATAAAGTAAAAGAATATATCTTATGAATGCCATATCCGAAGATACTGATTATAATAAGAAAGATATATGCACTGTAAATTTTTTTCTGCCTGCCCAGCTCCATAACGTTTATCCATTCCTGACAATCTTAGCTTGATTATAGCTTTCCTGTAAACTTTCTGTCAACATAAGCGGTTTTTTAGTGTATCTGCAATTATGGACATATCTTTAAAGCTTGACTTTATTTTTATATCATGATGAAATAAATAAGAATCAAGAATTTTCAATCAGGAAGGCTTACAAGATGAAAAAAATCATGTTGGTATTCGGCACCAGGCCGGAAG
>CAZDPE010000149.1:0-4783 GCA_964507235.1 uncultured Lachnospiraceae bacterium | reverse complement strand
AGCAACGAGTCAAAGTCATGCTTGCATGACCTTGACGACTGCCGCGAGGGTCGAATACCCCGCCCCTTGGGGCGTTTCAAATTTGATGCCTCGCTGCTTGCGGCGAGGTATTTAACTTTCAACAGCGGGACTGAACTGTTACATATTATAAGCCTGCATGGGAGATTTAGCAATTAAAAATTTGCCTACAAATACAATATATGGTATAATTTCAATAATTATGTTTACGCACTGTGAATGCTTCTTAGAAGCGGATTAACAGCAGTGCGGTTAACAGAAAATAAAAAGGATATTACAAAATGAAAAAAGTGTCTTTGTTCGGAAAAATAAGATATATATTCGACAGAAAGCAGAAAATCCAGCTGGTAATTCTGGGAGTCATGATTTTTATCGGAGGTTTTCTGGAAACTCTGGGAGTCGGCGCCATGATTCCGGTGGTGCAGGCTCTGCTGGCGCCCGGTGAACTGTGGAAGTATGTAGAAAAGTATGATATTCTGCAGAACCTTTGCGGATTATTCCATATTGAAACAACAGGGCAGATTACCATGGCCCTGCTTTTTGGCATGATGGCGGTTTATATTATAAAAAATCTTTATATTCTGCTTCTGACCTATAAACAGAATTCTTTTATTACTCAGAACAGAAACAAGATGATAAGCCGGGTTATGGCGGAGTTTTTAAACAGACCCTATGAGAAATATCTGGGAGCGGATATTCCCACTGTTTTTCGTATTACGGACAGCGATATTCCCCAGACCTTTTCCCTGATACTGGCTATGCTTCAGCTTGCCAGCGAGGCGGTTGTATCGTTGTTGATTTTCTGCCTGATGCTGTTTGCAGATGTGGTTATGACGCTGTTTATTATTGTGGTTTTCGGGATTATGACTTTACTGATTGTAAAGGTGCTTAAGCCGAAGCTGAATCAGATTGGCGCCAAAAACCAGGCGATTCAGTCAAGGATTGCCAAATGGCGTATTCAGGCAACCTACGGCCTTAAGGATGTTAAGGTATTAAACAGGGAAGAGTTTTTTGTAAGAAATTATTATGAAACCGGTAAGGTGGGGGCAGATGTGGCAAGAAATTATGCTGTGCTTAATAATACCCCGCGGCTTTTGATTGAAACAGTGTTTATTGTCAGTATGCTGGCTTTTATTGCCGTCTATATTAACAGAGGGGGAGATATTACGGCGATGGCGACTACAATAGGCGCATTTGCAGTGGCGGCTGTCAGGGTGCTTCCCAGCGTGAACAGAATCAATACTTATATTACGGAGATTGCCTATACACAGCCCAGCCTTGATTTTGTTTATGAGAATCTTCAGGAAGGAATGAAGACAGATGCCATGCTGGCGGAAAGAAAGGCAAATTCCCAGGTGGAAAAGCTGAAGCTGGAGGATAAGATTGAATTAAATCATATCAGCTTCCATTATCCTGATACAGAGAAAAATATTTTCAAGGATGCCCATATGATAGTGCCGAAGGGCAAGTCCGTGGGAATTATCGGAGCTTCCGGTGCAGGAAAGTCAACGATTGTAGATGTTCTTTTGGGACTTCTGCATGTCCAGGAGGGTGAAATTACCTGCGACGGTGTTAACATTTTTAAAAATTATGAGTCATGGCTGGCACAGGTTGGGTATATCCCCCAGTCCATTTATCTGATAGACGAGTCCATCAGGGACAATATTGCTTTTGGCATTGATGCGGATAAGATAGATGAGAAAAGAATCTGGGAAGTACTGAAGGAAGCGCAGCTGAAGGAATTTGTAGAAGAACTGCCGGAGGGACTTGACACTACAATCGGCGACAGGGGCGTGCGCCTTTCAGGAGGCCAGCGGCAGCGTATCGGCATTGCAAGGGCGTTGTATAATGATCCCGAAATTCTGGTATTTGATGAGGCTACCTCTGCACTTGACAATGATACGGAAGCGGCAGTTATGGAGGCAGTAAACAGCTTCCATGGCAAAAAGACAATGATAATCATTGCTCATCGATTAAATACTATTGAAAAGTGCGATATTATTTATAAGGTGGAAAATGAAAAGCTGGTAGAAACCACATTGCCGTAAGAAACGGCGGATTTGGAAGGAGCAGGCAAAGGGCAGAGAATGATAGGAACAGAATTTTTAAAGGGACAGGGACTGGGGAACCAGCTGTTTTGTTATGTGACGGCAAGAGCTGTTGCGGAAGAAAACGGATATGAATTCGGCACCGCAGGACAGGAGATTTTCGCCGTAAATATGCACAGTGACAGAGGCATGTATTTTATGGATGTGGATTTGGGACATGCCATTACTCAGGAAGAAAAGAAGAATTTCAAGGTGTATGAGGATGATGATACCAGGCTCTTTATCGGCAATTCCCACCATGATATGAAGTATGGCTGCTATATCAGCGGAAAGGATGAAGGGATTCATCATGTAGAGGACAATACACTGATTTACGGAAATATGCAGGATGAATCGTATTTTATCAGGCACATAGACAAGGTGAAGCAGTGGCTCCATGTAAAGCCGGAGTATGATTCCTATGAGTACAGCCGTGAAAATTTATGTATTATCAACATGCGGGGAGGGGAGTACACGGGAAGCCCCGAACTTTTTATTGATAAGAAATACTGGATACACGGCATGAAGGAAATGAAAAAAATCCGTCCTGATATGGAATTTATGATAGTGACGGATGATGTGGAAGCCGCAGGGAAAATGCTTCCCGGCATGGAAGCTCATCATTTTGATATCGGAAAGGATTATGTGACGCTGAAAAATGCCCATTATCTGCTGCTTTCCAATTCTTCCTTCGCCTGTCTTCCGGCGCATACAAGCGAAACCCTGAAATTTGCCATTGCCCCGAAATACTGGGCAAGACACAATGTTTCCGACGGATACTGGGCTTCCGAGCAGAACATTTACAGTCTGTTTCATTATATGGACAGAAAGGGCAGGCTGTTTACCGCAGGAGAGTGCAGGGCGGAGCTGGAGGAATATAAGAAAAAATCCGGGAAGTATAAGAGAAGAAATCAAAGGCCGGGAAAGGCAGGACATTTCTTTCAGGTAATCAGAAGCAGGCTGGTTTACGGCTGGTTTTATTTAAAGAAGATACAAAGGGCTGTTATCAGAAGACTGAAGAAACAGTAAAAAGGGAAGACGGAGAACGGCAGATGGGAAAAGAAAAAAAGGCCGGTGAGGGCGGTGCAGCTCAGAAGCTGAAGCTTCCAAATGTGACGCTGGCTGCCATGACCAGCGTAAAAATATATGAAACAATCAAGGCCCTTGAGTACAGTATGCAGGGAATTGAATTCGGCGAAGTGGTGCTGATTACCCATAGAAAGCCATTGGGTCTTCCAAAGGGAATTACTTATAAGCATACCTCAAAGCTGACGGATATTGACTGCTTTAATTATAAAATGGTGTATGAGCTTTCGGATTATATCACCACGGATTATGTGCTTTTAGTTCATTATGACGGTTTCGTAGTGCATCCTGAAAAATGGCAGGATGAATTTTTAAAATATGATTATATCGGCTCACCATGGCCCGTACCGAAGCCGGGGACGCAGCACTGCTATCATGATATTTACGGAAATCTGTGCCGGGTGGGAAACAGCGTTTCTTTGCGGAGCAGACGGCTTTTGGAGTTTCCGGGGCAGGCAGGCCTGAAATGGGAGAAGGATGAGGACGGCTTTTACAACGAGGATATTTTCATCTGCTGTATGAATAAGCACAGGCTGGAGGAAGCGGGGATGAAGATTGCCCCTGTGGAAGTGGCAAAATATTTCGGACATGAGCATCCTGTACCGGAGGTTATGGAGGTGGACGCTCCCTTTGTTTTCCATAAGTGGTGGGGACGAAATGAACAGTATCCGCGTTTTGAAAATCCATGGACAAGAAGATGGCTGAAGCTTAAGAGTTATGTAAGGCCGCTGCTTTTCTGGAGGTATTTGAAGTAACTGTGAAGGTAAAGAGGATAGAAGGTAAAAATAAATGGTATACGACTGCATTCCCTTTTTTAATGAGCTTGATATTTTAAAGCTGAGGCTGAATATTTTAAATCCTATTGTGGACAGGTTTATTATTGAGGAAGCTACAGTGACTTTTTCAGGAGAACCCAAGGAGCTGTGCTTTGAAAAGAATAAGGATTTGTTTCGGGGATTTCTGCCGAAAATTGAATATATCGTAGTGGATAATTCTCCGGTGAATACCACCACGCATCTGAGGGATAAGTTTCAGAAGAATGCATTGGTCAAAGGGCTGCAAAATGCTGCCGAAGATGATGTGATTATCTTAAGCGATGTGGATGAGATACCGAATCCTGAAACATTAAAGCAGGTGATTGCGGAATTTGACCCCGGTAAGATTTATCATTTTGCTCAGAGGATGTTCTACTGCTATCTGAATATGGAGGAAACCTCAGGAAAGCTCCTTTCCATTACGGGTGAATTTCCGGGAGTGAAGAGGAAGCTGTGGCTGGGAACCAAGGTATTCAGTAAAAGAAGTATTCCGGAAGACGGCATTATCCAGCTTCGGGAAGCATCTACCACGGCTCCGGAAGCGGTGAGGGTGGAAAACGGCGGCTGGCATTTCGGTTATATGGGCAGCAGAGGTGAAAAGGATGTGGCCAAGCGGATTGGAACTAAGGTAGTGGCTGCGGCGCATCAGGAATATAATGATGACGTGCTTCTGGCGGAGGCCGCCGACAGGCTGATTCTGGGGCAGGACATGTTTGGAAGAGAGGCATCCTTCCAGCGTGTGGAGGTGGATGAAAGCTATCCCGAATACCTGCGCAG
>CAZDPE010000148.1:0-4902 GCA_964507235.1 uncultured Lachnospiraceae bacterium | reverse complement strand
CCAGGGAACGGATTGCTTTCATCAGGGCGCCTTCAAAGTTATCACAAATACTCATAACCTCTCCGGTAGCCTTCATCTGGGTTGTCAGAGTTCTCTTTGCCGTAATGAATTTATCAAAGGGAAGCCTTGGAAGCTTCACTACGCAGTAATCCAGAGTGGGTTCAAAGCTTGCATAGGTCTTTCCCGTAATGGCATTTTTAATTTCATCCAGGGTATAGCCAAGGGCAATTTTGGCAGCCACCTTTGCAATGGGATATCCTGTTGCCTTACTTGCAAGAGCCGAAGAGCGGCTTACACGGGGATTTACTTCAATAACACAATATTCAAAACTGGTGGGATGCAGGGCAAACTGCACGTTGCAGCCGCCGGTAATCTGCAGCTCATCAATGATATTCAGCGCCGAGGTACGAAGCATCTGGTATTCCTTATCGGAAAGAGTCTGAGAAGGAGCTACTACAATACTGTCGCCCGTATGCACGCCCACGGGGTCAATATTTTCCATATTGCAGACAGTAATGCAGTTGCCTGCGCTGTCCCTCATTACCTCATATTCAATTTCCTTCCAGCCTGCAATACATCTTTCCACCAGAACCTGGCCCACACGGGAAAGACGGAGTCCGTTTTCCAGAATGCTCTCAAGCTCCATTTGATTATGGGCAATGCCGCCGCCGCTTCCGCCTAAGGTATAAGCGGGACGAAGCTCCACGGGATAACCGATGGTATTGGTAAACGCCACGCCGTCTTCAATGGTTTCCACCACACTGGACGCCGCACAGGGCTCCCCGATCTTTTCCATGGTATCCTTAAATTCCTGACGGTCCTCCGCTTTCTTAATGGTGGCCGCTGTTGTACCTAAAAGCTTCACGTTATGGGAAGCCAAAAATCCGCTTTCCTCAAGCTCCATACCGAGATTAAGTCCTGCCTGGCCGCCCAGAGTAGGAAGAATACTGTCCGGCTTTTCTTTTTCAATAATCTGCTCCAAAACCTTTGCGGTAAGGGGCTCAATATAAACCTTATCCGCAATATTTTTATCTGTCATAATGGTTGCGGGATTGGAGTTTACCAGAATAACCTCCACCCCCTCTTCCTTAAGGGAACGGCATGCCTGTGTTCCCGCATAATCAAATTCTGCTGCCTGGCCGATTACGATAGGACCGGAGCCAATTACCATAACTCTTTTTACATCAGGATTCTTAGGCATCTTTTGAAACCTCCATCATTTTAATAAATCTGTCAAACAGGTAACCGGAATCCTGAGGACCCGGGCAGGCCTCCGGATGATACTGCACGGTAAAAATATTTTTTCCCGTATATTTAAGTCCCTCATTTGTTCCGTCATTGACATTGATAAAAGCAGGCACCGCTACCTTCGGGTCAAGCTTGTCCATATCCACCACATAGCCGTGATTCTGGGAGGAAATATATACCCTGCCTGTTTCTAAATCCTTTACAGGATGATTGCCGCCGCGATGACCGTATTTCATCTTAAAGGTATCCGCACCGGTTGCAAGAGCCATCAGCTGATGTCCCAGGCAAATGGCAAAAATCGGGATATCCGTTTCATAAAGCTTTTTAATTTCCGCAATCATACTCGTGCATTCCTTGGGATCTCCCGGTCCGTTGCTCAGCATAATGCCGTCAGGCTTACCGGCAATAATTTCTTCCGCCGAAGTAAGTGCGGGATAAACCGTCACATCGCACCCTCTCTGAGCCAGAGAATGGGCAATATTGTCCTTTGCCCCCAAATCAAGCAGCGCAACCTTTTTTCCAAGTCCGTTCAGCTGTTTTGTAATGCTGGGACGCATTTCTCTTTTGCCGTCTTTATAAGCCTTCGCATCGAACTTTGCCTTTCCGGAAAGCGGTCCGTTTTCCGAAAGGGCCCGGACGCCTTTAATTTCATATTTTTCAGGACAGGTAACCTTTTCCACTACCTTACCTGTGGTATATTCCTTTAATTTCGGGAGAATGCTGTCCAAATCATAATCCTGTGCAGTAGTAATCATACCGTTCATGGTGCCCTTTTCACGCAAAATCTTGGTCAGCGCCCTGGTATCAATACCTGCAATGCCGGGAATATCCTGTTTTTCCAGAAATTCCTGAATGGTAATATCCTGACGGAAGTTGCTGGGCATACGTGACAATTCCCTGACAATAAAGCCGTCGGGCCACGCCCTTCCCGATTCCATATCCTCCAGACATATTCCGTAATTTCCGATAAGGGGATATGTCATGCATACTGCCTGTCCGGCATATGACGGATCTGTCAGTACTTCCAGATATCCTGCCATGGAAGTATTGAAAACGATTTCACTGATTATTTCTTTCTCTGCACCGATATGAATTCCTTCAAAAACAGTGCCGTCTTCCAGAATTAAAAATGCTTTCATGTAGTACCATCTCCCTTTCTGTTCCATTCTTTATGCACAATTGTTTTATTATAGCACAGGAGTACTATCACTTCAATAAAAAACTCCCTTTTCTCTGCACGTCTGTAACAGTTCAGCCATACCATTCATAAGTTGGCGGAATGTACATTTCCACTCCAAAATGTAAGTATAAACCGTCTAACCGCAGGAAACCCAGAGCAGATTTTCTCCGCTCCGGGTCATCTTTGACTTAACTTATTTAAAATACGCCACGCCGGATTCAAATATCTTCAAATCCTGCTCTCCGTAAATATTAATTGCCACGCCGCTGTCCCTTCTCTCAACGTGAGCCATTTTACCAAAGCACCTGCCGTCAGGGGAAGTGATGCCTTCGATCGCCATATAGGAGCCGTTAATATTCCACTCCTCATCCATGGAAACATTTCCTTCCAAATCGCAATACTGCGTCGCCACCTGTCCGTTTGCAAACAGCTTATTAAGCCATTTCTCAGGCGCTACAAATCTTCCTTCTCCGTGAGAAGCAGGTGTTACATAAACGTCGCCGTTATCCGCGCCCTGCAGCCAGGGAGATTTACCCGATACCACCTTAGTATATACCATTTTTGAAATATGACGGTTAATGGTATTGAAGGTGAGGGTAGGGGAATCTTCCTTCTGTCCGGTAATTTCTCCATAAGGCACAAGCCCTAACTTAATCAGCGCCTGGAAACCGTTGCAGATACCGAGGGCCAGACCGTCTCTCTCATTCAACAGCTTCATAACCGCTTCCTTAATCTTTTCATTCTGAAAAGCAGTTGCAAAGAACTTTGCGCTTCCGTCCGGTTCATCACCTGCGGAGAAGCCTCCGGGGAACATAATAATCTGTGCTTCATTGATATCTTTTTCAAAAGCTTCTACAGATTCCCTGATGTCCTGCGCGGAAAGATTCTTAAATACTCTGGTAATAACCTTAGCTCCGGCTCTTTCAAAGGCCCTGGAACTGTCATATTCACAGTTGGTTCCGGGAAATACCGGTATGAATACGGTAGGTTTCGCTACTTTATTCTTGCATACATAAATTTTATCTGTTTCAAAAGGAACGGACGGAACGCTTTCCGTACCTTTTTCTGCCCTGGTGGGAAATACCTTCTCAAGGCGTGATGTCCATGCGGTTAATGCTTCTTCCATGGAAATTGTAATATCTCCATATACGAAGGAAGCTTCTTCCTTTACTTCACCAACAATACGATAATTCAGTTCCTCTGCCTCCAGCGCCGCTGCATCATCCCCCGACATTTCCAGAACAATATCACCCAGGCAGTTTTCAAATAAATCCACAGGCTTTAATTCTTCCTCAAATAATACTCCCAGCTTATTTCCGAATGCCATTTTGCTTACGCCTGCCGCAAGTCCTTTTGCATCCAGTGCATAAGCCGCTTTTACCTTACCGCCGCGCATCAGGCCTGTAATAAAGCTGTAGGTCTTCATAACATGCTCATAAACCGGAATATCATATTCGTCCTTATCAAACCAGAACTGCACCAGCTTATCCCCCGATGCCTTTAATTCAGGAGTAATAATATCCTGCTTTTTCGCAATATCCACTGCAAAGGATACTAAGGTCGGCGGTACGTCAATATCGTTAAAGGTTCCTGACATACTGTCCTTACCGCCGATAGAAGGCAGACCATAACCAATCTGCGCATCATATGCGCCAAGCAGCGCTGCAAAAGGCTGGCTCCACCGCTGCGGGTCAGCAGTCATTCTTCTGAAGTATTCCTGGAAGGTAAAGCGAATCTTACTGTAATCACCGCCTGAGGCCACTACCTTTGCCATGGATTCCGTTACGGCATATACCGCTCCATGATAAGGGCTCCAGGAAGATAAATAAGGGTCAAATCCATAGCTCATCATGGTAACAACGTCCGTCTTTCCTTTTAAGGAAGGCAGCTTTGCAACCATGGTCTGGGTTTCTGTCAGCTGATACTTTCCGCCGTAAGGCATAAGCACGCTGGCTGCTCCGATAGAAGAGTCGAACATTTCCACAAGCCCCTTCTGGGAGCATACGTTTAAATCGTTCAGGGTTGCCGTAAAAGCAGCCTTAACATCCTCTCTATCAAGGGCTTCCTGCACAGCGGGAATCGCTCTTTTCTTTAAATAATTATCTTCTTTGGAAGGAATATTTACAATGACATTGGTTTCCTGATGGGCTCCGTTGGTATCAAGAAAAGCTCTCTTAATGTTAACGATTTCCTTTCCTCTCCATTTCAGCACCAGCCTGGGCTCTTTGGTTACTACCGCAACAGGAACAGCCTCCAGATTTTCCTCTGCCGCATATCCTAAAAATTCATCCACGTTTTCAGGAGCTGCCACTACTGCCATTCTCTCCTGGGATTCTGAAATAGCAAGCTCCGTTCCGTCAAGTCCCGCATATTTCTTGGGCACCTTATCAAGATCGACTACAAGCCCCGCTGCCAATTCTCCGATTGCAACGGATACGCCGCCTGCACCGAAGTCATTACATTTCTTGATAATC
>CAZDPE010000147.1:0-5068 GCA_964507235.1 uncultured Lachnospiraceae bacterium | reverse complement strand
AATGTGCTGACCTCCGGCACCGCTGCTTCGATAGGTATCGATTCTAAGGTCATCCTCGTTAATCTCAACATCTACATCCTCTTCAATATCCGGCATAACATCCAGGGATACAAAAGAGGTCTGCCGTTTTCCCTGGGCATTAAAAGGAGAAATCCTGACCAGTCTGTGCACGCCCTTTTCCGATTTCAGATAGCCATAGGCATTTTCACCGTTGACCTGGAAGGTCACTGACTTAATTCCTGCCTCATCACCATCCAGATAATCAAGCACCTCCACAGTAAATCCCTTTCTTTCCGCCCATCTGGTATACATGCGGTACAGCATACTGCACCAGTCGCAGCTTTCTGTTCCGCCCGCTCCCGCATTCAGCTTCAATATGGCATTATAACTGTCATATTCGCCGGAAAGAAGCGTACTGATTCTGATATCCTCAAAGGTTTCTATAAATTCATCCAGTTCCTTCCTGATATCCGCTGCCAGCTCGGCATCTTCCTCTTCGCAGCCCATCTGAATCAGCATCTCAATATCCTCATACTGGGCGCTCAATCCGTTTATGGTATCCACTACATCTTTTAAATTCTTAAGCTCCTTCATTTTACGGTTGGAAACATCCGGATCATCCCAAAAACCCGGGGATTCCATTTCTCTTTCCAACTCCTCGATTTTCTTTGACTTATTATCTAAGTCAAAGTGAATCCCTCACTTCCGCTAAAGGGGTTTCATAAGCCTGAAGTTCAGACTTCATCTGGTCTAACTCTACCATTTAACGTTCACCTCTTTCTTTTTATTATTCTGACAGCTGCAAAACACATTCTTATGCTTTGCGCCCGCAGCAATGTTTATATTTTTTACCGCTTCCGCAGGGACAGGGGTCATTGGGATAAATCTTTGCGTTTTCTCTCTTTACGGGAGCTTTCACCGTAGAATCATCCTTATTGGTTCCTGTTACCTTGGCAACCTGCTCTCTTTCCACTTTCTGCTCCACACGGACATGGAACAGAACACGGACAGTTTCTTCTTTAATATTCTGCGTCATGTCATCAAACATTTCGTAGCCGCTGAGTTTATATTCCACAAGAGGATCCCGCTGTCCGTATGCCTGAAGGCCCACGCCCTGACGAAGCTGATCCATATCATCAATATGATCCATCCACTTTCTGTCTATTACTTTAAGCAGAATCACACGTTCCAGCTCTCTGATTGCCTCCGGTTCAGGGAACTCAGCCTCTTTTGCCTCATAAAGCTTCACAGCCTCTTCTTTCAGCTGCTGCTTTAAGGCATTTTTCTTGGGAGTGCTGATGCGTCCTCTGTTAACAGGTTTCAGCGGAATGGTAGGCAGCAAAAGGCTGTTCAGCTCGTCCAGATTCCACTCATCAAAATCAGTGTCGTCGCCAATGGCAATATCCACGGAATTTTCGGCAATATCAGTTATCATCTTATAGATAACATCCCGCATGCTTTCACCGCTTAAAACCCGGCGTCTTTCTTCATAAATAATTTCTCTCTGCTCATTCATAACCTGGTCATATTCAAGCAGATTCTTTCTAATACCGAAGTTATTGCTTTCTATCTTCTTCTGGGCTGATTCTATCGCATTGGTCAGAGCCTTGTGCTCAATTTCCTGATTTTCAGGAATACCCAGCGTATTAAACATATTAATCAGCCTTTCGGAGCCGAATAAACGCATTAAGTCATCTTCCAGCGAGATGTAAAACTTGGATTCACCGGGGTCGCCCTGACGACCGGAACGGCCGCGCAGCTGATTGTCAATACGCCTGGATTCATGACGCTCTGTACCGATAATCTTCAGTCCGCCTGCCTCCCTTGCCGTATCATCCAGCTTAATATCCGTACCACGTCCGGCCATATTAGTGGCAATGGTAACTGCTCCGTGAATACCGGCATCCGCTACAATCTCAGCCTCCAATTCATGGAATTTTGCATTCAATACCTTGTGCTGGATGCCCTGCTTCGTCAAAAGACGGCTGAGTTCTTCGGAAGCTTCAATAGTTATGGTACCGACTAAAACAGGCTGCCCTTTGGCATGTGCTTCTTTAACCGCTTCCACAATCGCATACAATTTTTCTTTCCTTGTTTTGTATACAGCATCCTGCAAATCTTTTCTTGCAATAGGCTTATTGGTGGGTATCTCAATAACATCCATACCGTAAATATCGCGGAATTCCTTTTCTTCCGTTAAAGCAGTACCTGTCATACCTGCTTTCTTTTCAAATTTATTAAAGAAATTCTGGAAGGTTATCGTAGCAAGTGTCTTGCTCTCCCTCTTAACCTTAACATGCTCTTTTGCTTCAATTGCCTGATGAAGACCGTCCGAATAACGGCGTCCTGGCATGATGCGTCCCGTAAATTCATCTACAATAAGCACCTGGTCATCCTTCACCACATAATCCTGATCACGGAACATCAGGTTGTTGGCACGCAGGGCCAGATTGATATTGTGCTGGATTTCAATATTCTCGGGATCTGCCAGATTATCTATCTGGAAGAATTTTTCTACCTTTTCCACGCCCTGGGCAGTCAGGTTTACTATCTTGTCCTTTTCATTGACAATAAAATCACCGGTTTCTTCTCTTTCAATGCCCATAATGGCATCCATCTTGCTCAGGTCTTCCATATCCTCACCGCGCTGCAGCTGTTTGGCAAGAATATCACAAACTTCATAAAGCTTGGTGGATTTACCGCTTTGACCTGAAATAATAAGGGGCGTTCTTGCCTCATCAATAAGCACGGAGTCCACCTCATCAATAATGGCATAATGCAAATCACGAAGCACCAGCTGCTCCTTGTAAATAACCATGTTATCCCTAAGATAATCAAAGCCCAGCTCATTGTTGGTAACATAGGTGATATCACTGTTATAGGCTTCGCGCCTTTCTTCCGGCTTCATGCTGTTCAGCACGACGCCAACCTTAAGACCCAGAAACTCATGTACCTGCCCCATCCACTCGGCATCACGCTTAGCCAGATAATCATTGACAGTTACTACATGTACGCCCTTGCCCTCCAATGCATTCAGATATGCAGGAAGCAGACAGGTCTGGGTTTTACCTTCACCTGTTTTCATCTCGGCGATACGTCCCTGATGAAGAATAATGCCGCCGATAAGCTGTACCCTGTAATGCTCTGTATGAAGAACTCTTCTGGCTGCTTCCCTTACAACGGCATAAGCCTCTACCAAAAGCTCATCCAGTGTTTCTCCCTCGGAAAGCCTGCGCTTAAATTCCTCCGTCTTCGCCCTGAGCTGTTCATCGGAAAGCTCCATCATACTGGGGCGCAGCTCTTCTATGGCATTCACCATTCCTTCGATTCTTTTTAATTCTCTTTCGCTGTGTGTTCCAAAAACCTTTTGAATTAAATTCATGTTTTGACCTCACTATGGGTAAAAATAGCAAAAAACTGTAAATCTTATTGTAACAGATTTACAGTTTTTATTCAACTGGTTAAATTCAATCAAATAACTCTAAATCTCATTGCCGGGGAACTGGGGAATTCCGGCAAATCCTTTTGCCAAATCCTCATCCGTAGGGATATAATCCGACATTTCTCCGTTATTATAGCGCTCATATGCCACCATATCAAAATAGCCGGTTCCCGTAAGACCGAAGAGAATAGTCTTTTCTTCTCCTGTTTCCTTACACTTCAACGCTTCATCCATTGCAGCCTTGATAGCATGAGAGCTTTCAGGTGCGGGAAGAATGCCCTCCACTCTTGCAAATTCCTCCGCTGCCTTAAATACGGAGGTCTGTTCTACGCTGACAGCCTTCATATAGCCGTCATGATACAGCTGGGACAGCACGGAGCTCATGCCGTGATAGCGGAGTCCGCCTGCATGGTTGGGTGCGGGGATAAAGCCGTTGCCCAGGGTATACATTTTAGACAGAGGACACACCTTTCCGGTATCGCAGAAATCATATAAAAATTTACCTCTTGTAAAGCTGGGGCAGGATGCCGGTTCTACTGCAATAAATTCATAGTCCGCTTCTCCTCTTAGCTTCTCTCCCATGAAAGGGGAAATCAGACCGCCCAGATTGGAACCGCCTCCGGCGCAGCCGATAATCACATCCGGTTTAATACCGTATTTATCCATAGCCGCTTTTGTTTCCAATCCGATTACCGACTGATGAAGCAGAACCTGATTCAATACGGAACCCAGCACATAGCGGTAGCCTTCCTGTGTAACGGCAGCTTCCACCGCTTCGGAAATAGCACAGCCAAGACTTCCTGTGGTTCCCGGAAATTCCACCAGAATTTTGCGTCCAACCTCTGTTTTATCAGACGGCGAAGGCGTCACATCCGCACCGTAGGTTCTCATGACCTCACGGCGGAAGGGCTTCTGCTCATAAGAGCATTTCACCATATACACCTGACAGTCAAGCCCAAGATAAGCACACGCCATGGAAAGCGCTGTTCCCCACTGTCCTGCTCCCGTTTCGGTGGTTACTCCCTTAAGCCCCTGGGCCTTTGCATAATAAGCCTGTGCAATGGCCGAATTCAGCTTATGGCTTCCGCTTGTATTATTGCCCTCAAACTTATAATAAATCTTAGCGGGAGTCTGCAGCTTTTCTTCCAGACAATAAGCACGAACCAGAGGTGACGGACGGTACATCCTGTAGAATTTTCTGATTTCCTCCGGAATTTCAAAGTAAGCTGTGGTATCGTCCAACTCCTGCCTGCACAATTCATCACAGAAAATGCCGCGCATCTCATCAAAGGTCAAAGGCTGCAGGGTACCGGGGTTTAACAGCGGCGCCGGCTTGTTTTTCATATCAGCCCGGACATTATACCAGCTTGTGGGCATCTCATTTTCTTCCAGATAAATTTTGTAAGGGATTTTCTTTTCTTCGTTCATTTTTCCTCCATTCTGCGCATGGTGCGCTTTAACTAAGACTATTTGGGATAAAAGTTCTGCAATCGGGCAGGGAAGATTCCTCTGTCTGCCCACCCGGGCCGCACGCCGCTTCAGCGTCATATTTCATCTGTGCGCCCCTGCGCATAATCAGAACCACCGGCTTAGCCGGTGGTTTGCTCACGCCCTATAAGGGCTTGT
>CAZDPE010000146.1:0-5179 GCA_964507235.1 uncultured Lachnospiraceae bacterium | reverse complement strand
ATATCATCTGTCTGTGTATGCATTTTTTCTGATGTATCGATAGTAATGACTTTGGATTTTTCTTTTTTCTTTTCAATAGTCATGTCGGCTGCTTTTTGGGAAAATAAGCAATGGTGTCATCATATTCTTTTTTTAGATTGTCTAAGTATCCAATACTTTGTATTGTCCGGGTACGGCTTTGTTTTTTGGAACTATCATAATAGCTTTCCTGTATAGCGAGATAAATGCCTTGTGGGCGCTTGATTTGTCTTAAATACATAGATATAGATACCTCCGTTTCAAACGAGATGATACAAATGAATGATTTCTTCTGTAACTTTTACTGCTGTTTTACCGTTCACGAAAAACTTATTTGTGATATTTTGGTAAACAGAACCATACCATGCTAAATCTTCTTGGATTTCAGCTAAGTAGTGGTCTTTGCGTGCGTTTTTATAATCATCATCTCGGTAAATGATATCATTTTCATCGCTAAAGACTAATCGTGCAAAAATATTTTCCGGTGTATCTGTTAGTTCAATAGAAAAAACTTCGGGAGAACTGATAATAGGAACAATAGCACCTGCGTATGATAAAGGCGTTACTGCAATAACTTTATTTCCAGACTTTTTCACTAGTGCACGAAGAAGACGACATCGTTTTTTGTCACGTTCCTGCAAGGAACCTGTGGAAACGAATTCTTCCAGAGTTATATTGTATTTTTTCTTTATTTCATCATCCAAATCATAAAAATCAAAATTTAATTTACGAGCCATCAATTCACCAACGGTACTTTTGCCAACGTTGGAAACGCCAAATAATAAAATAGTCATATCATTTTTATCCTCCCGTTCGTATCATTATCTATAGCATAATACATTACATTAGATTACGCTATATATAAAATACAAAGTATTGACAAAAAATACCAGTAACCACAGGGGATTGCTGGATTATCAATCAATATAAACTTCAAAACTCAGGAGACCGGGGAGAAACCAGTATGGAGCATTAAAAGCCTGTAAGAAAAAAATCTCAATTTTGAAAAATATTGGTTGACGCACTTTCCAATTTGTAGTAATATGGATAGTGCACTATTGTGGTGTGGTATGCATATTTGAAAGCCAAATTGCTTCATAAATCATAAAGAACGGGGTGAATGTCAATGGAAAAGAACAGAATACGTCCTATTGCGGCAGGCAAAAATATACGTATGAGTTATTCACGACAGAAAGAAGTTTTGGAGATGCCGGATCTTATAGAAGTACAGAAAGACTCCTATAAATGGTTTCTGGAAGAAGGTCTTAAAGAAGTTTTTGAGGATATTTCTCCGATTGAAGATTACAGCGGTCATTTAAGTCTGGAATTTGTGGATTTTGAACTGTGCGAGGATGATGTAAAGTATTCTATTGAGAAGTGCAAGGAGAGGGATGCTACTTATGCGGCTCCTCTTAAAGTAAAGGTTCGCTTATATAATAAGGAAAAGGAAGAAATCAGCGAGCATGAAATTTTCATGGGCGACCTTCCTATTATGACACAGACAGGTACCTTTGTAATTAACGGTGCAGAACGTGTTATCGTTAGCCAGCTTGTTCGTTCTCCGGGCATTTACTATGCAATCGGCCACGATAAGATTGGTAAAAGACTGTTTTCATCAACCGTTATTCCCAACCGTGGTGCATGGCTGGAATACGAAACGGACTCCAATGATATTTTTTATGTACGTGTAGATAGGACAAGAAAGGTTCCGATTACCGTGCTTATCAGGGCATTGGGCGTAGGTACAAATGATGAAATCAGGGCATTATTTGGCGATGAACCTAAAATTGAGGCCAGCTTTTCCAAAGACGTTTCTGAAAATTATCAGGATGGTCTTTTAGAGTTATATAAGAAAATCCGTCCCGGTGAGCCTTTAAGCGTTGAGAGTGCGGAAAGCCTTATTAACGCCATGTTCTTTGACCCCAGAAGATATGATTTGGCGAAGGTCGGCAGATATAAGTTTAATAAGAAACTGGCATTTAGAAACAGAATCAGGAATCACATTCTTGCAGAAGACGTAGTAGATCCTTTTACCGGTGAAGTATTAGCGGAAGCAGGAACTAAGGTTTCCAGGGATTTAGCTGATGAGATTCAGAATGCCGCAGTTCCTTTTGTATACATTCAGACAGAAGAAAAGAACGTTAAGGTTCTTTCTAATATGATGGTTGACATTACAGGTTTTGTGGAATGCAATCCGAAAGAGCTTGGCATTACAGAAAACGTATATTATCCTGTGCTTGCGCAGATTATAGATGAGTTCAGGGAGGATCCGGAAGCACTTGCGGAAGCAATTAAGAAAAATGTACATGAACTGATTCCGAAACATATTACTAAGGAAGATATTATTGCATCCATCAATTACAATATTCATCTTGAGTACGGTATTGGTAATGATGATGATATTGACCACCTTGGCAACAGACGTATCAGAGCCGTAGGTGAATTATTACAAAATCAGTACAGAATCGGTCTTTCCAGATTGGAAAGAGTTGTTCGTGAGAGAATGACTACTCATGATGCGGAAGAAATTTCCCCACAGGTATTGATTAACATTAAGCCTGTACAGGCAGCTGTGAAGGAATTTTTCGGTTCTTCCCAGTTGTCACAGTTTATGGATCAGAACAATCCGTTAGGAGAACTGACCCATAAAAGACGTCTTTCAGCATTGGGCCCCGGCGGTTTGTCCAGGGATCGTGCGGGCTTTGAGGTTCGTGACGTTCACTATTCCCATTATGGAAGAATGTGTCCGATTGAGACACCTGAAGGTCCTAACATTGGTTTGATTAACTCTCTTGCATCTTATGCAAGAATTAATGAATATGGTTTTGTAGAAGCGCCGTATCGTAAAATTGATAAAACAGATCCCATGAATCCCCGTGTAACTGATGAAGTGGAATACATGACGGCGGACGAAGAGGATAATTACCATGTAGCTCAGGCTAATGAACTCCTGGATGATGAAGGACATTTTGTAAAGAATACAGTTTCAGGACGTTATAAGGAAGAAACCTCCGAGTATCCGAAAACGATGTTTGATTATATGGATGTTTCACCCAAGATGGTGTTCTCAGTTGCTACTGCGCTGATTCCTTTCTTGGAAAATGATGATGCAAACCGTGCTCTTATGGGTTCCAACATGCAGCGTCAGGCAGTTCCGCTCCTTACAACAGAGGCACCGGTAGTAGGTACCGGTATGGAGCCTAAGACCGCAGTGGATTCCGGTGTCTGTGTGGTTGCAAAGAAATCAGGTACGGTAGATTATGTATCCTCCAATTTAATCAGGGTTACCTGTGATGATGGAGAAAAGGCAGAGTATCATCTCACCAAATTTGCAAGAAGCAATCAGTCCAACTGCTACAATCAGAAGCCCATTGTGTTCAAGGGTGAACATGTACAGGCAGGACAGGTAATTGCCGACGGCCCTTCCACATCCCAGGGAGAGCTGGCACTTGGAAAGAATCCTCTTATCGGATTTATGACATGGGAAGGATATAATTACGAGGATGCTGTCCTTTTAAGCGAAAGACTGGTACAGGATGATGTTTATACATCTGTTCATATTGAAGAATATGAAGCAGAAGCCCGTGACACCAAATTGGGGCCTGAAGAGATTACAAGGGATGTTCCCGGCGTTGGTGATGATGCGTTGAAGGATTTGGATGAAAGAGGCATTATCCGTATTGGCGCCGAAGTCCGCGCAGGTGATATTCTGGTCGGTAAGGTTACTCCGAAGGGAGAAACAGAGCTTACAGCAGAAGAAAGACTTCTCAGGGCGATTTTTGGCGAAAAGGCAAGGGAAGTAAGAGATACCTCCTTAAAGGTTCCTCATGGCGAATATGGTATTGTTGTGGATGCCAAGATATTTACAAGAGAAAACGGCGACGAGCTTTCACCCGGAGTAAATCAGGCGGTGCGTATTTATATTGCTCAGAAGAGAAAGATTTCCGTTGGTGATAAGATGGCAGGCCGTCATGGTAACAAGGGTGTTGTTTCCCGTGTGCTTCCTGTAGAAGATATGCCGTATCTGCCTAACGGACGTCCTCTTGATATCGTTTTGAATCCGTTGGGTGTACCTTCCCGTATGAATATCGGGCAGGTATTGGAAATTCATTTATCCCTTGCTGCAAAAGCACTTGGCTTTAATGTGGCAACACCTGTATTTGACGGTGCAAACGAAGTGGATATTATGGATACTCTTGATTTAGCTAATGATTATGTTAATTTGAGCTGGGAAGAGTTTGAAGCAAAGCATAAGGAAGAACTGCTTCCTGAGGTGCTTCAGTATTTGTCAGATAATAGAGATCATAGAGAATTATGGAAGGGCGTTCCGATTTCGAGAGATGGTAAAGTAAGGCTCCGTGACGGCAGAACGGGTGAATATTTCGACAGTCCGGTAACGATTGGACATATGCATTACTTAAAGCTCCATCATTTGGTAGATGATAAGATTCATGCCCGTTCAACAGGCCCTTACTCTTTGGTAACGCAGCAGCCTTTGGGCGGTAAAGCACAGTTCGGCGGACAGCGTTTCGGTGAAATGGAGGTTTGGGCGCTTGAAGCATATGGTGCATCTTATACATTGCAGGAAATTCTGACAGTGAAGTCCGATGATGTGGTAGGACGTGTTAAGACTTATGAAGCAATTATTAAGGGTGATAATATACCTGCACCTGGTATTCCTGAATCTTTCAAGGTTCTGTTAAAAGAATTACAGTCACTTGGACTGGATGTAAGAGTGCTTCGTGAAGACAATACAGAAGTTGAAATTACGGAAAATATCGATTACGGCGATACTGATTACCGTTATGAGATAGAGGGAGATGATAAGAACTATGATTATGGAAAGAGTTCTTTATCCTCCATGGGATATCAGCAACAGGAGTTTGACGAAGAAAGCGGCGAACTTATAAACACAGAAGATGAAGAGTCAGAGGAAGAATTTACTGAGGATTTTGATGCAGTATTAGAGGTTGATTCTTATGAGGAGTAAATCCGAGCAGTTATTATATATCTGGAAGGAGTGCCAAAAATGTCAGAAACAAAGCAAGAAGCATACCAGCCGATGACTTTTGATGCCATCAAAATCGGTTTGGCGTCACCCGAAAAAATAAGAGAATGGTCTAAGGGCGAGGTAACAAAGCCCGAAACCATAAATTACAGA
>CAZDPE010000145.1:0-5200 GCA_964507235.1 uncultured Lachnospiraceae bacterium | reverse complement strand
TTGGAGTGAAAATGTACATTCCGCCAACTTATGAATGGTATGGCTGAACTGTTACTGTTTCCCGGCTATTTTGCGTCAGGATTTAATTCCAGCAGTATCTCCAGACTTTTAAACCTTCTGTCAATAAACCTGAGCCGAAAGCTGTCTGCAATTTCTTTCAGCTCCTGAAGAACACTGTCCGTTACAATAAAAGTATATAATTTTTCCACAGGAGTATTCACAATATAGGAAACTGTATATATTGTAGATTCCTGATATTTTTCATTTCCTGTAAGTCCCGGATATTCTCCGTTCAGCGCAAGCGCCTTTATCTCAAATATGTAGCGTATCAGCCTGTTGTCAAGGCCTTTATGACACACAGCCCGAAGAGTCTGATAAAGAAGCTTCAGCATGTTCATTTCATCATTATTTTCCCGTGTATAATAATCCATAACTTCAAGAAAATACATGCCGTAACAGGCTCCTTCAAAATCTTCTCTGAACTGTTCAAAATAATTGCTGATTGACGCCTCAGAAATACTGTAGGAGGTTCTTCCCTCATACAGCTTAAATTCCCCAAAGCAAAAGGGATTGGTGGATGCTAACAGCCTGCTTCCCTGTTTTCTTGCTCCCTTGGCAAAGGCTGCTATTTTTCCCCGCTCCCTTGTGAGTATGACTACCCTCCTGTCAAATTCCCCGAAAGGTTCCGCCTTCAATATCATTCCCGTAACACTGAAAAGTTCCTGCATTAGGATATTCTCCCTTTTTTACCGGTTCATCAGCCGCTTTCTGCTTCAGATAAGACAGATAATCGTCCACCTTTCCGGTATTTAAAAATTGTTGCCAGTAATTTAATTCCTTCATCTTGCGCCCCCTGTTTTCAAGTATACTTATCGTACTTCTATCTTCCAACAACAAAGCACGCTTTGCGAACTTTCTATTGTCATGAATAAGATACGCTATTAGGGTTTACTTTTTTCCTTTTTCTATTCGTATTCCTTCTGATTGAATCCGAAATTTTTAAGAAGATAATCACTGTCGCGCCAATCTTTTTTAACCTTGACCCAAAGCTGGAGATTTACTCTGCTCTCCAGCATGTTTTCTATATCTTTTCTGGCATTCATACCGATTTTTTTCAGCATGCTGCCCTGCTTACCGATAATAATTCCTTTATGGGACTCCCGCTCACAGATAATTGTAGCATCAATATCCACAATATCACCGCGCCATTTCATTTTCTCTATGATTACAGCAATCCCATGGGGAATTTCTTCATCCAGGCTTCTGAGGGCTTTCTCACGAATCATTTCAGCTACAATCTGACGCTGGGGCTGGTCCGTAATAGTATCTTCATCATAAAATGCCGGTCCGTAAGGAAGATATTTCATAATGCATTTAATTAATTCTTTCGTATTTTCTTTCTTTAATGCGGATACAGGCACAATCTCGGCAAAATCCATTTCCTTTCTGTAGGTATCAATAAATCCCAGCAGTTCTTCCTTCTTTACCGTATCAATCTTGTTGATGACCAGTATTACCGGCGTATTCACCCTGGAAAGCTGTTCCGCAATGTGCTTTTCGCCTGCTCCGATAAAATTGGTAGGTTCTACCAGCCATAAAACCACATCCACTTCCTTTAAGGTGCGCTCTGCCACATTCACCATATAATCGCCCAGCTTATTTTTTGCCTTATGAATCCCCGGCGTATCCACAAACACAATCTGCCCCTCTCCGGAAGTATAGACGGTCTGAATCCTGTTTCTGGTAGTCTGCGGCTTGCTGGAAGTAATTGCAATTTTCTGTCCGATAAGACAGTTCATCAAAGTGGATTTGCCCACATTGGGTCTTCCTATCAGTGTTACAAATCCGGATTTATACTGGTCATTCATTTCTGTTTTTCCTCTTTCTGTTCTTTACTGGTTTCATACTGGGATTTTTGCTGTTTTTCCTGCTTTTTCACTTTTCTTTTTTTACCGTTTTTAATTAACCGCTTTACTGTTAAAACAATCAGGAAAATCACAACTGCCCAGATTACAAGATAAGGGATTCGGATAATCAATCCAATTACAAAATCTTTAATTCCGTTCCCTACATTATAAAGACTCTCTGCAAAACCTGTCTTTATCTTTTCCAAAGCCGTCTGCTCCTTTACCGGAGTAAGCTTTGCCACCTCATCTATGTATAAGTATACTGTACTGTAGGATACCTGATTATCCATTGTCCGCAGCTGTGATTCCATACTCTCAATTTGATAGCGCACATCGGAAAGCCTGCTTTCAATTGTAATAATATCCTCCACACTCTCCGCCTGCTCCAAAAGCTCAAGAAGTCTTTCCTGCTCCGTCAGGAGCGCCTCTTTATGACTTTTCATATCCACATACTGAAGGGTAACATCCGTCACATTTTCATCTCTGCTGATGACATTGGAATTTTCTGCCACCGCTGATAAAAATTCATCCAGATGCTCCGCAGGAATACGCAGGGTAAGATTTGCATTTCTGGTACTGTTTCCATAATAATGACTTCCGTTATAGGTATTGCTGGATTCCACGTAACCGCCGAGGCTTTCCGTCTTTTCCTCCACTGTCTGCATTAAGTCCTCAAAGGTTTCCGTTTCCACATTCAGACTCACATTTCTGATAAGCTTTCTTTCCGTATTCTGAACTTCAGGCATTTGCACTCCGCCCTCATCCGCTTCTCCTGCCGCCGCCTCCGTTTTCGCTTCGCTCATATAGATATCATCTGTAGCATAGGAATCATAAGCATAGGCTTCTGCAGCTGTCGTATCCGACGC
The DNA here is from genome assembly GCA_964507235.1 of uncultured Lachnospiraceae bacterium. Taxonomy (GTDB): domain Bacteria; phylum Bacillota; class Clostridia; order Lachnospirales; family Lachnospiraceae; genus Suilimivivens. Next base: position 2,427 of record CAZDPE010000145.1, on the reverse strand, counting down.
ATTTTCAAAAGCTTTGGATGAACTGCCGCATCCTGCCATAATAAGCGACACTGCTGTTAAAAGACTTAATCCGGTTATTTTTCTTTTTCTGTTTTTCATAAAATATTCCTCCCACTCTCGTTTCTTTTGCCGTTCTGCAAGCTTTCCGCTTCTGTTAAAGATACGTTTCATGCTTACTTTTTTATGGGGAAATTAACCGGAAGCCAAAATGGATTTTACTTCTAGTGAAATAATTGCTCAACCTTATCAAACATCTCCGCATTTTCCCTGATTTTATCTCCGTTTCCCACAACGCAAAGACATTCTTCGCTCATAAATGCTTCTACATACCGGTAAAGTCCCTTTAAAGTTTCCGCCGTGGTTGCAAGAAGTTCATCCCTTTCCTTTTGAACACGTTCCATGGAAAGATTTGTCATATAGGCTCCCAGAGAATAACTTCCTTTCCCGGACGGAGTCATAGGCGTATCCAGTTCGCTGACAGCTCCGATAATAAACTGGGTAACTGTACGCTCATCAGCATCATAATTTTTAATATAATCGACTGCCTGCTTATAAACCTCAACTGTCTTTTCCAGATTAGGATCTCTGTAGGAAACAAAATAAGCGTCCCCATTCCTGTAAAAGCTGCTCATACAACCATAAGCGCCGCCTTTTACCCTGACCTGATTCCAGAGATATTCATATCCCATCATTACCTTAAGCACTTTCAGTGCTCCGGTATAAGGAAGTCCTTTCTTAATAAAATTACCGGCCCTGCATACATACTGTATCTGCCCCGCTGTCATGAATCCCTCATTTTTAACGGAAAGCACCGGTTTAAAAGGTTCTTCTTCCACAGGCTCTGTAAACAATGACTTTTTCAGGCTTTCTATCTGTCCTTCTATTCCTTCAAGTCCTTCTTTTGTTCCGGTATAATCCACCAGAAGATTTTCCGGCCTGAAAATGCATTTCGACAGTGTTTTCAAATTACTCTTCAGTTCTTCCTTACGGTTTTCAAAATCACTGTCCAGTTCTTCTAACAGCCTATACTGCGGAATACCGCTTATCTGCTCCGTTACGGCAGCTATGGGTGAAAAATAGGACATCGCACGGATTGCTGCCAGTGAATGTCCGGCGCTCGTCATGGTCGCCTGCATACGGGATTTCATTTCTCCTATAATTTCATGAAGACGTTTATCGTCATCATAAACGGAGGTAAGTATGATTTCCTTCATCAATTCCATTGCCTTATCCCTGTTTTCATAAAGAGTCTTGGCTTTTACTTCCAGGGTTATCTTATATTCATCCATTTTATCGGCATTGGTATAGGTATTCACAACAAAACGAATGCCGCCCGTATGAATGTTTACTTCATTAAACAGTTCTCCATAGCTGTAATTTTCAGTATTTACCATCATCAGAACAGATTTTAATATGCCCACATAAGGGAACAGCCTGCCAGGCACTTTCTTTAAATCAAATACAAGATTCAAATAACTGATTCCGTTTGTAAAAATATCATGGACAAGAAGCGTGGATTCTCCTGATTTTTTTACTTCATTGATATAAGGCGCCGCTTCCTTTTTCATATCCTGTCTTGTTAATAAAGGTATCGTTTCCAACGCTTCCTTCGGACTTGGCTGCTCCTGATAAGCATGAAGGGATTTTGTTTCTTCCACAATTCCACGGATTTGTTCATCGCTTAAGGTATTTTTATATGCCTGCAGTTTATTATAAAGGGCTTCATCCTTTCTGGTTGTAAGTCCCCGTACCGGCACTACCGTCATAATGGTCTTATGAGGATTCTGAAGCATCATGGAAGTAATCAGACCTTCAAAATATCCCGTTTCAATGCTCTCACGCAGCTGCCTGTAGGTATCGTTTGCTTCAATATGCATAAAAGGCGTTTCTTTATCATAAAGCCAGCTGTCCAGCGCCTGCAGCCCCAGCATCAGTCCCTTCGGATAGGAACCGAAATCTCCCTCCCTGTATTTAAATTCAAAGTAATTCACTGCCGCTCTCAGGGCTTTTTTATCAATTCCTTCTTTTGCCAGCTTCTTTAATTCATCTTCAATCGTATTGACAAATTGTTCCTTCTGATCTTCATCAGCACTTTTGGCCACAATACTGAAGTAAGGCTGGTAAATACCATTTTCAAGGGTACTGTATACATCCTTGCCGATTCCTTTATCAAGCAGCGCCTGCTTTACTGGCGCGCCGGGAGCGGAACAAAGCACATAATCAAGGATATCCATAGCCACATAAAGCTTTTTATCAAGGCTGCACCCCATTGAAATATTATAGGTCAGGTAAGTATTCTCATTGACGGCTTCATCTTCCATGATGGAATATTCCTTTGTCAATTCCTTTACCGCCGCAAAAGGAGCCTGCTTTTTAATTTCAGAATCAACAGAAAGCATATCAAAATCATTCAGATATTTTTCATCC
>CAZDPE010000144.1:0-5203 GCA_964507235.1 uncultured Lachnospiraceae bacterium | reverse complement strand
GGATGTTTTATCATATTGGCAACAATTACAAGACCGCTTAAAAGGCACATAACCACAGTATCCCAGAAAACGGCGGTCATGGATACATAAGCCTGTTTTTTGGGGTCAGGTGTCCGGGAGGCTGCTGCGGCAATGGAAGCGGTGCCGATTCCTGCTTCATTGGTAAAAAGCCCCCGGGCAATCCCATAGCGCGCGGTCAGCATAAGAGAGGAACCGGCGGCGCCTCCGGCAGCAGCAGACGGCGATAAGGCGCTTTTTAATATCAGGCCAATGGCAGATGGAAGAACTTCTTTGTTCATAATGAGAAGAAGAATGCAGCTGCCGGTAAAAAGAACTGCAAGAAAAGGTACAATTTTTACACATACACTGCCAATGGATTTAATTCCGCCTACGATGACAAAACCGGAAATAAGGGCTGCCAGAAAACCTGCCAGCTGCGCCGGAATGCCGAAGCTTACAGAAGTAGTCTGGGTAATGGAATTTGACTGGGTGGTGCAGCCAACGCCGAAAGCGGCAATTACTGTCAGAAATGCATATATTTTAGCTACAAATCTATTATGTAAACCATTTTCCCATACATACATGGGGCCTCCGCGGTTTAAACCATCTTCTCCTGTTCCCTTAAAACGCATACTTAAGAAGCATTCGGCATACGCCGTTGCCATTCCGAGAATCCCCGTAATCCAGCACCAGAAGATTGCGCCGGGACCGCCCAGGGCAACTGCGGTGGAAACGCCTACAATATTACCTGTGCCCAATGTGGCGGCAAGGGTTGTGGCAAGCGTTGCAAAAACGGAAAGATTTTGACCGTTCTCCTGTGTTTCAGGCGTAACTGACAAACGGATGGCTTTCAAAATATTTTTCTGCGGAAGATGCAGTTTCGTGGTAAAATAAAGATGAGTTCCCATCAGGAGAAAAAGCAGGGGACCGCTCCAGAGAAACTCATTAATGTTCTTAATGACAGAAAAAACAGAAGACATATGATGGGGATTCCTTAAGGCAGCTTTGTCTTATTACAATATAGTAAGAAAATGGTGAGGATATGATAAAAATTAAGGTACAAAGGAAAAAGAAATGGAAAATAATGATTCCTGCATTGCTTGTTTTAATATCTTTTCTTTTGAATCTGGCTGGCTGGAAGAGCAGTTCTTTTTGTAATTTATATATAAAATATGTATTTCCAGTCTGGGTGGAAACCTATGGAAGGCTGACAGGCATTTTCCCTTTTTCGGTGGGAGAAATTCTGCTGTACCTGGCAGTTTTACTGGTGTTCATATTTGTTTTATGGGCGGCAATGCAGCTGATATTTATCCGCATCCGGCCGGAAAAGCAATTCAGTCTTTTCAAAGGCTTCAGTCTGTTCCTTTTTTGGGTATTCGGAATGGTATGTGTTATTATGACACTTAACTGCTTTCTCCTGTATCATGCCTCGCCGATTAATGAAAGGTATGATATTGGAGGGGATTCGGAGAAAGAATATGGTACTGAGGAAATCACAGTGCTCCGGGATTATGTTGTGGAGCAGGCAAACGGGCTTTCAGCGGTTATGAATAGGGATGAAGAAGGACATCTTGTCTATGAAGGCGATATGAAGCGGGAAGCGAAAAAGCAGATGAGCAGGCTGGGAGAAAGCTTTTCCGCTTTAAAAGGGTATTATCCCAATCCCAAACCGCTTATTACCTCGGCTTTTTTCAGCCAGCAGTATATTATGGGGTATTACTTTCCGTTTTCCATGGAGGCAAACTACAATAATATTATGTGTGAAATCAATATGCCTGCCACAATGTGTCATGAATTATCTCATTTAAAGGGATTTATCCGTGAGGACGAAGCCAATTTTATCGGATATCTGGCCTGTGTGGATTCGAAGGATGATTTCTTCAGGTACAGCGCCTTTTTAAGCGTCATCAATTATCTTGACAATGATTTTTACAAGGCAGTTGGAAAGAACAGTGAAATATATTTTTCTCATCCTGTTATCGGCAGCCGGGTGATTCTGGATGATGAATTTTTGACGGATGAGATGTGGGAAAAAGTGGAAAAAAATGCCGTTATCGATACGCAGACCGTAAAAGAAGCATCCAATATCTTTACGGAAACAACTCTTACGCTTAATGGAGTGGAGGATGGGAAAATAAGCTACAGCCGTGTGGTAAAGCTCCTGCTTCAGTATTATGACGGAATTTTATATTGAAATAGTTATGATAAAATTAATTATTTTCTTCTTCCATTTTGACGTGGCAGAGGTTATACTGGAAATAAGATGTAAATCCGGGTTTGAGAGAGGGGAAAGGGGTTATGGCTTATAGTGATGAAGGATTGCAAAATGTATTTTTTGAGTCGCTCTGTAAGATTAGTAAAGATTATTACTATATAGAAAATAGAACGGGAAGATCCAGGTGGTCAAAAACTGCGGCAAACGATTTTGATCTTCCGGGAGAATATGTGGACAATGTAGGCATTATCTGGAGAACCTTTGTACATCCGAAAGATCTGGCTATGTATGACGCCGAAATGGACAGAATCGGAAATGGCGAATCAAATTTTTACAGGCTGGATTACCATGTGAGAAAACGAAATGGCGAGTATATTAAAGTTGAGGGACGGGGAAATGTAGTAAGGGACGAAAAAGGGAATATTGAGTGGTTTACAGGCGCTATAATCAGACAGAATGAGGATGTTGATATTAATACGGGTGTTGCCAATATTTATGTGGCAGCCAAGGATATCGTGGAAACCTTTAAAAATGAAAAGGCTCAGGGAGCGCTGATGTATCTTGGCGTCGATAATTTTAAGAGAGTGAATGATCTTTATACTTTCAGCGGCGGAGATGAGGTGCTGAAACGGCTGGCGGGGAAATTAAAAAGCATTATTCCTCCAAGCGCAATGCTTTACCGTCTGGATGGAGACAGGTTTGCAGTACATTATCCTTATGCAGAGCAGAGTGATATGGTCAGCATCTATAACAGGGCGGAAGAAGAAGCGAAGGAGATTCCGCTGTACAGTGATGTGGAGGTTTCTTTAACTTTAAGCGCGGGAGTGTGTCTTTATCCTCAGGGTGCGGACAGCCCGGAACTATTAAAAAGAAATACACAATATGCTTTTGAAAGAGCAAAAAGGGAAGGCAAAAACAGGCTGACCTTCTACTCAAAAGAACTCCGGGAGCAGTATCTGAAGAAGCTTCGCATGGTGGAAGCGCTTAAGAGGAGTGTAAAAAATAACTTTGACGGTTTTGAACTTTATTATCAGCCCATTGTCAATCCCGATACAAAGGAAATCATAGAGTGCGAAGCGCTTCTCCGTTGGAAAAACAAGGAATTTACCCAGGTTTCTCCGACGGAATTTATCCCTGTTCTGGAGGATACGGATTTAATTATTCAGGTTGGAGAGTGGGTTGTAAAGAAAGCAGTTTCTCAGGTAATAGAATGGGGAGATGACAAGTTGGTGATTAATATCAATGTGTCCTATAAACAGCTTAAGGATGAAGGCTTTGCTGAGTATGTCCTGAAGGTTATTGATGAATATCAGTTTGACCCGACCCGTCTGGTGCTGGAACTGACTGAGAGCTGCAAGGCTCATGATATTTCAGTGCTTATCAGCACTTTAGATAAGCTCCGCAGGCGCCATGTTATGGTAGCACTGGATGATTTCGGCACAGGATATGCATCATTGGATGTGCTTCAGGAGGTATCCGCCGACTGGGTTAAGATTGAGCATAAATTCATGGCAAGATGTAAAAATAATAAAGTGGACAGGAATATTGTAAGATATATTATTCTGCTGGCACATGCCCTTGGTATGAAGGTATGTGTGGAGGGAATTGAAAATGAAGAAATCTGTCAGGTCGCAATCGAAGAAAAGGCGGATACACTTCAAGGATACTATTTCAGCAGACCGGTTCCGGCAGTGCAGTTTGGCAGAATGCTGACGGAATAAACGATTGGAAGAGGGAAAGGGCGGCAGGAGGACAGCAGTACAAAGTAAGTAAAGGAAGTGGAAAGCATTATGGGGAATATTATTGATTATATCCGCGAATATGGAAAGTACACTTTTACGGAAGAGCCTTTAAATGAAGTGGACAGTCTGGTGCTGTGTCAGATGGTGTATCTTAATTTCGGACCTTTTGTACCGGGGTTAGAGGAAAGAAATGCGCCAGTCAGTATTCAGAGCATTTATAATCATCCCGACAGGGACAAAATTCTGGATGATTATTGGTATCGTGAAAATAATAAGGAGCTATTTGCAGAGGCTGCAAATTCTACAAGATTCGGCTCCCTTAAAATGAATTATTATGTCAATATCATTAATATAGATGATGAAACTCAATTTTCCGCAATGACCTATATTCTGGATGATAAAAATGTCTATATTGCATACAGGGGCACGGATGCAACGATTATTGGCTGGAAGGAAGATTTGAATCTTGCTTTTTCAAAGCCCCTTCACAGTCAGTATTTGAGCGTGGAATATATGAATAAGGCAGCGGGATATATTGCAGGCAATTTTTATGCGGGAGGACATTCCAAGGGTGGCAATCTGGTGGTTTATGCGGCTATGAACTGCTCTGAGCGGGCAAGGGAAAAACTGATTCATGTTTATAATAATGACGGACCCGGTTTCAGACCGGAAATAAGACAGCTTGGTAATTATGAGGCTGTTGTGGATCGCATTTCCAAATTTATACCAAGGTCCTCTGTGGTGGGTATGATTCTGGAAGACCATAGTGACTATGAAGTAGTGGAGAGCAGGGGAGTCGGTCTTTTGCAGCATAATGCCTACAGCTGGAAAATTGCCGGAAAATCCTTTATACGCGCTAAAAATATGAGCAATGCCAAAATGCTGCGGGACGCTTCCATGAATGAATGGATATTATCTTTATCTGAGGAAGAAACCCATGCTTTTGTGGACACCTTATATGAAGTGATATCGGCATCGGAGGCTTCCAATGTCTTTGAGTTTGGATCAGACTGGAAAAAGTCTGTACAGAATGTGTTTGAGGCGGCAAAGGGAGTGGATGAAACCACCAAAAAAGCAATACAGAAAATTATCCGTTCTCTTTTTGAAATAACAGTGGAAAAACTGGTGGAAAAGAAGGAACCAAAAAATAAAATAAATTTTAATAAAGCGGTTGACAAGAAAGCCAAAAACAGATAAAATATCATTTGTTCGCAGGAATGGCGGAATTGGCAGACGCGCACGGTTC
>CAZDPE010000143.1:0-5204 GCA_964507235.1 uncultured Lachnospiraceae bacterium | reverse complement strand
TTATGAAGGTTCTGAGGGTGATACAATTCGGTTGCACAAAGAAAACACAGTCGAAACCGTGTGCCGTTTAATAAGGAAAGTGAAGCAGGAGTGAAGGATATGAAAAGTGAACTGGAAAAATGCCTGGCAGGTGAATGGTACGATTGTCATGATACCATATTTTTAGAGTATAAAAATAACGCAAGACAGCTGCTGAAAAAGTATAATTCTCTTGAATATGATCAAAAAGAAGAAAAAAATCAAATACTTAAGCAGTTATTTGAACATGTCGGGGAAAATGTTTCAGTAGGGCTGCCGTTTATCTGCGATTATGGGTGCAACATAAGCCTGGGGAGCAATGTGTCAGTCAATATGAACTGTACTTTTGCGGACTGCAATAAGATTACAGTCGGGAATAATGTTCTGATTGCTTCTAATGTTCAAATATACACGGCAGCTCATCCGGTTGAACTTGCTGACCGTTTAACACCTGACTGGAATGCCGGAAGCGGGGAATATTTCTGCCGCACCTACGCTCTGCCCGTAAGAATAGGGGATGGCTGCTGGATTGGAGGCGGTGCAATTATTCTGCCGGGAGTAGCCATAGGAAAAGGAACTGTCATAGGAGCGGGAAGCGTCGTGACAAAAGATATTCCAGATAACTGCGTTGCAGCAGGAAATCCATGCAGAGTAATCAGAAGAATTAATGGGAAGTCATTATGACAGATAAAGAATAAATATGACTTATGGGGAATGAAAATCCATTACCTGAGCAGCCCGAGAGCCCCTGTCAGCTTATTGACCTTTTTTTGCTCCGCAAAGAGCAATTCCTAAATACTCCAGGGCAGACTCAGGAGTGTCAGCCATTTTAGAAATAAATTCATCATAGGTTTTGCAGCCTTGTGCCAAATCTGAAAAATCAACCACGGTTAAGTCCGAAAATTCAGGCAGATAAAGCTTTTTCCTTAATAAGAGAGGGCGAGCCCTTTAAAACGGGTATGGGAAATTCGATAATTCCCAGGATAGCGGCTGTATTTGCAATTATGCCGCCGGGAAGCTGTTCATCGATAATCATAACGCATTTTTCATTTTGTAAATTCATGGAAATGTCCCCTTTTCTTAAAAGTTAATCTTCCTTCTGATATTATCAGCCCTGCCAGCGTAAGAAGAACTCCCAAGGCAGACAGCCCTGTAATTTTTTTCTGTAAAATAATCAGAGAGGTTATCACAGTAATTACCGGCACCATATAAATATAGATACTGGTTTTTACCGCGCCCAGCGTGCTCACGGCGAAATTCCAGGTGACAAAGCAAAGAGCCGAGGCGCATAGGCCGGGAAAGAGGATGTTTAAAAGATAAACAGGATTTGAAAAACGTTCCGGTCCAAAATGAAAAGGAAAGAAAAACAGTGTCGGTATCATAAACAGAATTCCCCGGAAAAATATTCTTCTGGTGGTCTGAATGACAGGATATCCGAAACGGCTGATTTTTCTTGTCAGTACCGAATAACACGTCCATGTGAAGGCCGCAATAATTGCAGGAAGATCCCCAGCAGGATTCAGTTCCATTATAGAATCGTTGAAGCTAATCAGACATATGCCTGCTATGGCACAGGCTCTTTCAATCTCTTCTGCACATTTGCCTGTGCGGTCTGCGATTATCTTTTCATAAGGTGCGGCGTATTTGTCAAGTAAAAGTGGGAGCATCAGGTAGAAGGCTTCTTCTTTTTCAAATTCCCTGCAGCCGTTCATAACAAGCCGGTTTAAAAGCTGCAAATAGCAGCTAAGCTCCGTATCGCTCAGTACAGAAGGAGAAAAATAAGGAAGCTTTTTTCACGGCAGATGATAGAAGTAGCTTTTTTTAGCTGTTATAATATATACTTGATTTTACCGCCATTGGACTTGGCGTTTGCGTGCAAAGGAGAGGACATAGGGATATGAGGTCTTATTTTGCCCCTTTAGAGGGAATCACCGGATACCTATACAGAAATGCATTTCAGGAATTTTTCGGAGGAGAGGTTGACAGATATTTTACGCCGTTTATAGCGACGGTCCATGAAGGAACTGTAAAAAACCGTTCTCTGAAAGATATTATGCCTGAAAATAACAGGGGAATTGCACTGATTCCACAGATTTTGGGGAACAATGCGCCGGATTTTATTTCCCTGTCAAAGCAGCTCAGGGAGCTTGGATACAAAGAAGTAAACTTAAATCTGGGATGCCCCTATGGAACAGTGGTTTCTAAAGGAAAAGGGGCCGGATTTCTTGCAAAAAAGGAAGAATTGAAAGAGTTTCTTTCGGAGATTTACAGCGCCGGAATTACAGAAATCTCCATTAAAACAAGAATCGGTAAGGACAGTCCGGAGGAGTTTGAAGAACTGCTTGATTTGTATAATCAATTTCCTGTAAAGGAACTGATTATTCATCCGAGAATACAGCTCGATTTTTATAAAAACAAGCCCAATATGGAAGTTTTTGAACAGGCGCTTATAAAAAGCAGAAATCCGCTTTGTTATAACGGTGATATTTTTACTGTTGAGGATTACAGGAAATTTCATGAAAAATATCCGCAGACGGATAAGATAATGATTGGCAGAGGGCTGCTTGTAAATCCGGCGCTGCTTCGGGTAATACAAGGCGGAAAAGCTCTGGAAAAGAAGGAACTGAAAGAATTCCATGACAGGCTGTATGCCGATTACGGTAAAGTGATGGGGGATAAAAATACGCTGTTTAAGATGAAAGAGCTTTGGAACTACTTCCGGTATCTGTTTCCCGAAGGGGACAAGCAGCTTAAGAAGGTACGCAAAGCCCAGCGGTCAGCAGATTATGAAGCCGCAGTGAGGGAACTGTTTGCAGTCTGTGAGATAAAGAAAAATGCCGGGTTCCCGGCATCCTTCTAATGCTGTTTTTCTTCATACTTCTTTCGTGAAGAGGACAGCAGGAAAATAATACTTATAAATCCTAAAATAATCTGGACAAGAGGCATGGTAGACCATACGCCGTCAAGCCCCAAAAAGGAAGGAAGTGTAAAAATTACCGCTATTGTCAGGACAACCTCTCCGTAAACAAGAAAGCTGGAGCGGAAAAGCGCTTCCGTGGCATAAAAATAAGAAATGGCGGGCTTGGTAAGTCCATACATCGCCATGACCAGGGCAAAAGCCGGAGCCGAGCGGACAATCAGTACGGCGGTATTTTCGGATGTTCCGTAAAATACCGGAATCAGGTACCTGCACAGATATACCAGGGTGCCGCTTAAAATACCGAGGAAAATTCCCAGTGAAAAGGTCCATATTGTGTAGCTTTTTAATACTTTTTTGTTTCCGCTTCCTTTGGAAAGGCTTAAGAGCGGCTGGCTTCCGTCGCTGATTCCCTGCACTACAAGTTCCATAAAGGAAACAAGGTAGGCAAGAACGGCGTAAGCGCTGACGGCTTCTTCACCGCCATATTTTAAGCATTGCAGATTCATAAAAATAATGGTAACAGAAGGCAGGTAGGTAAGACCGAAGGGAGAAGCGGCTACCTTCAAAATGGAAAAAATTGCTTTTTTATCGGGTTTCAGATTTTTGAAGGCAATTCTGTTCTTTTTCTTCAAATAAAAGGCAAGGCTGATAATGAGAGTGACACTCTGTCCCAGAACAGTGGCAACAGCTGCTCCCATAAGTCCCATTTTTTCAATAATTACAAGATAATAATCAAGGGCAATGTTAATGAAGCAGCCGCAGGCCATAGCAAACATGGAGTAGACGGCCGCACCCCTGTTTCTGATAAGGGGGACGCTGCCGTTGGCAATTACCTGAATGATGCTTCCAAACAAAATATAATGCAGATAAGTGAGGGCATGCGCGTGAACCTCGCCTTTTGCGCCCAAAAGGGCAAGCAGAGGGCTTCCTGTTATATATAGAAGGGCAGTAAGCAGTATGGAACCCGCCAGCAGCAGGGAAAAAGCATTGCCTTCCATCCTGTCCGCGGCTTCCTCATCACCGGCTCCCCGGTTCAAGGAAACCATAACAGAAGCTCCCATCCCGATACCCGTGCCCAATGCAATAATCAGTGCTACAAGGGGCCAGGCAATATTAATGGCGGCAAGACCTGTATCGCCCATTGCCCTGCCCACAAAAATGCCGTCCACAATAGAATAAATCCCTGTTAATAAAAATGAGAGAGTAGAAGGAAGAATGTATCCCAGATATTTTTTTCTCATAATAAACCTCCATAATAATATATAAAACCTTAATAATAGAAAAAAGTCAATATCATAGCTTGCAATTCCTACTAAAATAGTAGTATAATAGGACAATAGAGTGAACAGGAAAGATGAATAAAAGATTTTCTGGCTATGAGAAAGGCATGGTTATTGGTATATGAAAATTTCAACTAAGGGACGATATGCACTCCGGCTTATGCTGGATTTGGCGCTTCATGATAATGGTGAACCTGTAAGAATCAAGGATATTGCTGCCAGACAGGAGATTTCGGATAAATATCTGGAACAGATAATATCCAGTCTGAATAAAGCGGGATATGTAAAAAGCATCAGGGGACCTCAGGGCGGTTATAAGCTGGCAAAAAAACCTTCTTATTATACGGTCGGCATGATTTTACGGCTGACAGAAGGTTCCCTTGCTCCGGTAGCCTGTCTGGATGATGAAGAAAATCAGTGTTTAAGGCAGGAAAACTGTGCTACATTGGAGGTCTGGCGGCGGCTGGATGATGCGATTAAGAGTGTAGTGGATACCATTACGCTGGCCGATCTTGTGGAGTGGCAGGAAGAAAAGATAGAGAATTATGTTATCTGAGCCAAAGAGATTCCGAAGCGCGCTTTGCGTGTTTTCCGCTGTCATGAATAAAAAAGCGTATGCCGTAAAAAATGCTGCATACGCTTTTTACTGTTTCAGCCAGTTTATTCCTTAATATATTTTCTTAGAAGAAAAAGAGCGGCAACATTTGGAAACACCATACAGGCATTAATCAAATCGGTGCATTCCCATACAAAAGTAAGGGGCAGTACAGCGCCTATGTAAATCATAACAATATAAGCTACTTTATACAGAAAGATTCCCCGGCTGCCTGCAAGGTATTCTACCGCGCATTCCCCCAGATAGGACCAGCCGATTAAAGTAGTTATGGCAAAGGCAATCAGACTTAAGGATAAAAAAGTATTGCCAAGGCCGGGCAGGTAGGAAAAAGCCGCATCTGTAAGTCCCGCTTCATTGACTCCGGCAAGGG
>CAZDPE010000142.1:0-5278 GCA_964507235.1 uncultured Lachnospiraceae bacterium | reverse complement strand
TACGCTTCGCGAACTTTCTATTGTCATGAAAAAAAAGAGAACATATTTTATGTCCTCTTTCGTATCGATATTGTTTTATTCAGTTTTAATTCTCATTATTGATTTCCGCCAGATAGGTTTCCGCTTCGCTGGCCCTTCTGGTTTCCGGGAAATTATCAATCACCTGGGCATACACTTCTTTTGCTTTATCATTATCGCCTGAACGCCTGTAGGAATTGCCCAGATAAAACAGCGCATCTGCATTTGTTTCATTATACCGGTAAGCCCTTTCAAGATTCGGGATAGCTTTTTCATAATCATCCGCATTATAGCTTTCATAACCGGCGTTATAATAATAAGCTCCAAGCTGCTCCCCTACTAAAGTAAGGAAGTTCTCCTGCAGTGCAGTAAAGGAAGCTGTCCTTACCTCTTCTTCCTCCCCTTCCTCTGTTTCAAGGGATTCCATATATCCTGCTATGGTTTCCACGTCATCAGGATTCGTAAGATAAGTACTGACTGCCATCATAAGGCCGTCCGTAGCCTTCAATGCACCATCCGTTCCTTCAAAGGATGCCAGTTCATCCATGAGCCTTTGATTTTCATCCGTCAGGCTTTGGATTTTCTGCTGCTGCTCATCAATGGTGGCTGTCTTTACATCCGACTGCTCGCTGACTATTCTGAGTTTATCATTAATATCGGCCCCGGCACTTTGTATTCTGGCAGGCAGAATTAAAAAGCAGGCTATTGCAATGCCGATTACCACTCCGATTCCAAGATTAAACAGGGAAGACACGCCTCTCCTGTCCTTACCGTTTACCGGCTGAATAATTGTTTCATTGCCGCTTTGATAACGAATTACCTCATCTGACGCCGTTTTCTTTTTGGGGGCATTCTTCGCCGCTTCCTCCGGCATCAGCATATGTTCCACTTCCTTCAGATAACGAAGCGTTGTGGTATTGTTTGTATCAATCTGACAGCATTTCAGCAGTTCCTTCTTAGCCTTTTCCCATTCTTCGGTGTTAATGTATAAAAGAGCCAGCAGCTGATGCGCCCTGATATATTTGGGATTATAGGAAAGCACCTTTTTTAATTGAATCACTGCCAAATCCTGACTGTCCTGATAGCAGTAAGCCAGCGCCTGATTGTACTTTTTAATCGTCTGGTTAATTGCATCCAGCCTGGATTGATTATTCTGAATCATATCAATATAATCATCGGCAATGTTCTTTTTGGGGCGCAGATTCTTGCTGATTACCCATTCACTTAAGGCGGCAACCACCTCGCCCATTTCAAAATACACAAGTCCCAGAAGGTTTCTTGCATCTATATTATTCTTATTAAATTTAAGGCTCTGCCGGAGACTGATAACCGCTCCGGACAAATCTCTTACTGTCGCCTTGTCAAGGCCATCGTTGTAAAAACGGTTGGACATATACATTATTTTCTTGTAAAGAGAAACGTCTACACCGCAGCCCGTACAAAAATCGTGCTCTGACAGGCGGCATCCGCAATTATAACAAATCATGCCGCTACTCCTGTTCTTCCTTCTCTTTTGTCTTTTCAACCATTTTAATCAATATATCGGCCATATCCGTCAAATCCTGATTATATATAGCCTCCACTGCATCCTCAACCTCAAGGCTGGGATGAAATTTCTTTAATTCCTCTTCAAAATCAATCATCCGGCATTCTCCTTATCAGGGTCTTCATCTGCCCTATCAAATACAATGAACCGGCAATATAAATGATATCTGCATCTTCTCTATCTGATAATAAATGATAATATGCTTCTTCTGCGCTTTTATGGAAGCTGCAATAAATCTTATATTGCCCCCAAATTTCTCTTAAATTATTATAAGAAGCACTTCTGTCCGATTCCAAAACCGTAACCGCCACTTCCGAAAACAAGCCTGCATCCACAATCTGATTTATCATCTTCTCATATTGCTTGTCCGAAACAACGCCGAAAAGCAGCAGTCTTCTGCCTTTACAGCTGTTGTTTTTAACTGAATTCAGAAATGCTTCTATCCCGTCCTCATTATGGGCGCCGTCCAGAAATATCCCCGGCAAAATTTCTTCCATCCTCCCGGGCCATTGCGCCGCCTTCAGTCCTTTTCTTATGGTCTTCTCACAAATTCTTTTGTCCTGTTTTGACAGAATTTCCGCCGCACTTACAGCAAGCGAGGCATTTTCCGTCTGATACAGTGCAGTCGTTTCAAGAAAAAGACTAACATAATTATAATAACCAGTATGAAAAGAAAAATCAATGGTTTTATTATGGATATTCACATCTGAAATATTATCTTTTCCGATAATAACCGCCGGGCTGCCTGCTTTTTCGGCATAATTTCTTAAAACCTCTGTTACTTCTTTACGTTTATCGACAAATACCACAGGTACATTCTTCTTGATAATTCCCGCTTTTTCCGCTGCAATCTGCTCCAGGGTATCTCCCAGATACTGCATATGGTCATACCCGATTTCCGTAATCACGCACACCTCGGGCTGTTCTATGCTGTTAGTCGCGTCCAGCCTTCCTCCAAGCCCTGTTTCCAGAATAATGTATTCCGGTTTTTTTTCATTAAAATATGACATTGCCATCAAAAAAAGATATTCAAAAAAAGAAGGATGCTGCTGCGGCTCCTTTGGCAGAACGGCCCGGATACTTTCAAACGCTGTCACAAAATCCTCTTCGGAAATCATTTCCTTTCCAAAACAAATTCTCTCTCTCATCGTTTCAAGATGAGGAGAAATAAACAGTCCCGCGCTGCAGCCGCTTTCCAGCAAAACAGACTGCAGATAAGCGCAAACGGAGCCTTTCCCGTTTGTACCGGCTATATGAATGATTTTACTGTCAATACTACCTCCCGTTATCTGTTTCAGCAGCTTTTTTGTATCTTTAAGGGTATGCTTTCCCGCAAACCTGGGAATATCTGATATATACCGCTGCGCCTCGTCATATGTTATCATAATAAATTCTCCGTATTTTTGAAATTGCCTCTCTGCTTATACGGCTCCCATCAGGGTGTATATAATAGTTCCTGCCACGCCGCTGCCCAGAATAATTACTACGGCGCTTACCTTAAACTTTCTGAGAATAAATAATGCTGCGGCAAAAATTCCAAGCTCCACAACCCTGATATTCTCCAATACCACTTCATGTATTTCTGCCTGAAACAACCCCAGCATAAGAATGGATGCGCCTGCCGAGGCAATCAGCGCCACCACCGCAGGACGCATAGCTCCAAGCACTACCTGCACGCCGCTTACTGTACGGTATTTATAATAAAAATGCGCCAGAATCAGGCAGATGCCAAATGACGGAATAATACAGCCTGTTGTACAGATGAGAGCTCCGGGTATGCCTGCAATCCTCATTCCCACAAAGGTTGCGGAGTTAATGGAGATAGGCCCCGGCGTCATTTCCGCCACCGTAATCAAATCGGAAAATTCCTCCAGAGTCATCAGCCCGTAAATATTAACTATCTGCTCCTGAATCAGCGGAATTGCCGCATAACCTCCTCCTACACTGAATAAGCCAACCTGAATAAAAGCAAAAAACAGTTTCAATAATATCATTTATGCCACCTTACCTTTCTTAAAAGTAAATGCCAGATCAATAAGTCCGATTAAAAGACAGGTTAAAATTACTGCCATTGCGCTGACATCCAAAAGATAAGCTGCAATAAATGCCGTTATCATCATTATAATATACAAAGTCCTCTTTGTCTTTAATACATTGCCTGCCAGATTGATGACCACATCAAAGATAACCGCAGCCACCCCTGCACGCATAACCTGCAAAGCTGCAGCAATATAGGGATTGGTACGGAACTGCTCATAGAACAGGGAAATAACGGAAATAATAATCATGGGCGGCAGTATCGTTCCCAATATGGCAGTTAAAGAACCCACAACGCCTGCCGTCCGGTAACCGATAATTACAGACGCATTTACCGGAAGAGGCCCCGGAGATGACTGTGTAATGGCAGTCACATCGAGCATTTCATCCTCCTCAAGCCATTTCAATTCTTCCACAAATTTCTTTTTCATCAGGGATACAATAACAAATCCGCCTCCAAAGGTACAGGCGCTCAATACAAACATGGATTTAAATAGTGTCCACAATTTACTGTAATCCTTTTTCATAATGACCTCCATCTTTCTTTTCTTCCGAAAAAAATTTACCATGAATATTATTATCTCAGAAACAGCCAAGAGCTTTTGCTCTTGGCTGCCAATTTCTACCGATACCTGATTGCCATTTACTTTCACAGCCGGAACATGCTTCTCAGCTGCCCCGTCAGAAGTGCCCGGAATCAGCTCTGTCATCTTCTGTCCACAGCACATTACCGGCACGCCCACATTTTTTGTAAACTCCCAAACTTAATCCTTATCTTAAACATTTTTGTTAGAGTTTTCTGTTACGATTTGATATCATTTGGTTTCAGCTGTTCTTATCGTATGGACTGCCTCAGCTAATGTTATCATTTTGTTATCAAAAGCGTGTTATCACACTCTCAATTATTAATCTTTGCGATAAGTTTTTCCCTATCTGCTATAGGAACACTTATTACATCCATAGCCTGTTCCAGATTAAGTTTTAGTTTCTTCATCACACTTAAAACTGAATCAACATATACATCTATCTTTGTGTCATTTCTCATTTCTTCAATTGCTCTACACATATATTTCACTCCTCGGTTTCTTTGAAGTATCTGGTTTTTGCAGCCATCTGGTCATCAAGCATATCATTTGGATCAGAACACCTGAAGTCATGCATCAAAATACCTATTGCATCATCACCTTCATAAGAATCATTTACATATAAAATATGTTCACCATCTACAAACGGCTCTCCAGTTCCAAGATTAATTCTTTCAATCGGATAAAACGGTAATCCTTTTTCATATATATCATTCTCGGTAATAAAAATTGTATACGTATCTGGAAGCGAATCAAAATCCTCGCTTGCATTCAGATTCTCAACATCCATTACGCTAGAATGATATCTAGCTCTATGAGCGCCTGCTCCCTTGCCGGCTCTTTGAATTTCCAAATAATTCCAATATCGAAATTATCCCGATTTCCGAGTTATATCAATTTTAGCATGAAATAGTACATTCCGTCTACGTTTTTAGCAATAAAATCAGAATAATTCTTGTATCTATAAATGTATCATGTTTCCATGTAAATGGGTAAATAGGATGGCTCATGTAAACCAATTCAAAAAAATCATTTCTCCGCGCGGTTCCCTCTACAATAGGCGTCTGGATATCATGATCCATAGTCAGGACGG
>CAZDPE010000141.1:0-5304 GCA_964507235.1 uncultured Lachnospiraceae bacterium | reverse complement strand
AAAAATGGCAGGTGGAGGCTGCCGTAAAGTTAATTGATGAAGGGAATACCATTCCTTTTATTTCCCGTTATCGTAAGGAAGTAACAGGCTCTCTTAATGATGAACAGCTGCGTAATTTACATGAAAGACTTGTTTACTTACGTAATCTGGAGGAAAAGAAGGAGCAGGTACTTGGAAGCATAGAGGAACAGGGGAAGCTGACAGAAGAATTAAAAGAAAAAATTCTTGCAGCCGAAACCATGGTAGTGGTTGAGGATTTATACCGTCCTTACAGACCCAAGAGAAAAACCCGCGCCAGCGTGGCTAAGGAAAAGGGGCTGGAAGGCCTTGCACAGTACATATTAAAGCAGGATGCAGATGCGCCCCTCGAACAGGAGGCTGAAAAGTATGTAAGTGGGGAAAAGGAAGTAAAGGATGTAAAGGAAGCACTTCAGGGAGCGAAGGATATTATTGCGGAAAGTATTTCCGATGAAGCCGATTACCGTATTTATATCAGAAATATCACCATGGAAGAAGGCATTCTTGTAAGTGCTGCAAAGGACGAAAAGGCGGAAAGCGTGTATGAAATGTATTACGCTTATGAGGAGCCTGTAAAGAAAGCGGCAGGTCACAGAATCCTGGCTTTGAACCGTGGGGAAAATGAAAAGTTTTTAACTGTTAAAATTACGGCTCCCGAGGAGAGGATTCTGCAGTATCTTGCAAAAAAGACGATTGTTTCTGAAAATGAATATACAACTCCTGTGCTTAGGGAAGTTATTAAAGATGCTTATGACAGGCTGATTGCACCGGCCATTGAAAGGGAAATCAGAAACGAGCTGACAGAAAAAGCCGAGGATGGCGCAATATCCGTATTTGGAAAGAATCTGGAACAGCTTCTTATGCAGCCTCCTATTGCCGGAAAGGTAGTGTTGGGCTGGGATCCTGCCTTCCGTACGGGATGTAAGCTGGCCGTTGTAGACGGCACGGGCAAGGTGCTGGATACGAAGGTAATTTATCCTACTGCTCCCCAGAATAAAGTAGAGGAAGCTAAAAAGGAATTAAAGCGGCTGATTAGCAAATACAACGTATCTTTAATCAGCGTGGGAAATGGTACGGCGTCCCGCGAATCAGAACAGGTAATAGTGGAACTGATAAAAGAACTGGATACGCCGGTACAATATGTGATTGTAAATGAAGCAGGCGCTTCCGTTTATTCCGCAAGCAAACTGGCAACAGAAGAATTCCCTAATTTTGACGTGGGACAAAGAAGTGCGGCGTCCATTGCAAGAAGGCTGCAGGATCCGCTGGCGGAGCTTGTAAAAATAGACCCCAAGTCCATTGGAGTAGGGCAGTATCAGCATGACATGAACCAGAAAAAATTAAGTGAAGCCTTAAGCGGCGTGGTGGAGGACTGCGTTAATAAAGTCGGCGTGGATTTAAATACGGCCTCCGCTTCTTTGCTGGAATATATTTCCGGTATTTCCAGGACAATTGCAAAGAACATTGTGGATTACAGGGAAACCAACGGCCGGTTTACAAACAGGGCGCAGCTGCTTCAGGTTGCCAAGTTAGGCCCCAAGGCTTATGAGCAGTGTGCAGGCTTTATGCGTATTTTAGACGGAGATAATCCGCTGGATGCCACCAGCGTCCATCCCGAAAGCTATGAGGCGGCAGGAAAGCTTCTTGAAAAAATGGGACTTACCATGGAAGATGTAAGAAAAGCCCAGAAGGAAGCGGCGAAGAAAAAAGGCGTTACAGGAGCTTTGAAACAGGATGCTCCTTCACCCGGGCAGGAAAGAAAACCGAAAGGCCGGAAGGTGGTAATCAGAAACACCAATACCGCTATGGGCAGGGCTTTGGCGGCAGCTATGGGCGGCATGGCGCTGGCAGATGATGGAGATGACACTGTTAAAACCTCCGGCAGCAAAGCATCAGGAGGCGGCTCCTTAAGCAAAGCGGAAGGCGCAGCAGCTATCAGCACTTTAGAAAAGAAAATTACTGATAAAAAGAAGCTGGCTGATGAACTCGGAATCGGTGAAATAACGCTGACAGATATTTTGAAGGAACTGGAAAAGCCTGCCAGGGACCCCAGAGAGGACATGCCTGCTCCCATTTTGAGAAGCGATGTTCTGGATATGAAGGATTTAAAGCCCGGCATGATTTTAAAAGGAACAGTCCGCAATGTAATTGACTTTGGCGTATTTGTGGATATAGGAGTTCATCAGGACGGACTGGTACATATTTCGCAGATTACCGAGCGCTTTATCAGGCATCCCCTGGAGGCTGTCAGTGTAGGCGATATTGTGGATGTGCAGGTGCTTTCCGTAGATGTGCCTAAGAAGAGAATTGCCCTTACTATGAAAATCAATGCAGAAAAATAACAATAGAAAGCACGCTTTGCGAACTTTCTATTGTCATGAATTAAAAATTTAATATTTATCCATAAAATTCATATTCCTTCCCCGTATCATAAATAGGTGATGCAGGGAAGGAATTTTTTTCTGCACGTATCAATGATGTGTGATACATAAGGGAGGATTTTTTATGAAAAAGAGGATTGCGGCATTAGTATTGGGAACGGCATTGTTAATGAGTTCACTGACCGGCTGCGGGAAGTCTGTCAGCACCTCAGGCAGTGAGGAAACAGTAGAAATGGCGGATACCACGGAAAGCTTTGATGAAGGATATTATACGGATGAGTCTGACGGGGATTACGTCAGTAATTATGAAGATGCGCAGGAAGCAGAAAGCGCAGATTTAATGGAGGAAGAACCGGGCGGAAGTTATCTGGAAAGCTGTTACATCTTTCCGGCAGGAAATGACGGTGGGGAGGAATACAGCGAGTGGGAGGAAAAAGGATATACTTCTGTCAGAAAGGAACCGCTTTCCACTTTTTCCGCAGATGTGGATACCG
Source organism: uncultured Lachnospiraceae bacterium (assembly GCA_964507235.1). GTDB lineage: Bacteria > Bacillota > Clostridia > Lachnospirales > Lachnospiraceae > Suilimivivens. Next base: position 2,411 of record CAZDPE010000141.1, on the reverse strand, counting down.
CGTCCTACAGTAATTTGAGAAGACTTATCAGAAACGGCTATGAACTTGAATATCTGCCCGAAGGTGCCGTAAGGATTGAAGAAATGCTGAATTATTTTTCATATGATTATAAGGATCCGGAGGGAGGTGAACCCTTTGGCGTTACTGCACAAATCAGCGCCTGCCCCTGGAATGAGGAAGCCCAGCTTCTTATGCTTGGTTTGAAAACCCAGAGCATTGATTATGGAGAAGCGCCGCCTGCCAATCTGGTTTTTTTGCTGGATGTGTCAGGTTCCATGTATGATGCGGATAAGCTTCCCCTTTTACAGGAATCCTTCTGTATGCTGGCGGAAAATCTTACGGAAAAGGACAGAGTTTCCATTGTCACTTACGCAGGGGAGGATACGATTGTGCTTGACGGTGTAAGCGGGAATAAAACAAAGAAAATTCAAAAGGCGCTTATGGGGCTTGAAGCAGGAGGGGGCACCCACGGAAGCAAAGGGATTGAAACGGCCTACGCGCTTGCTGAAAAGCACTTTATAGAAGGCGGTAACAACAGGATTATTCTTGCGACAGACGGAGATTTGAACATTGGACTGACTACGGAAGAAGAACTGGAGGAGCTGATTACGGAAAAAAAGGAATCGGGTATTTTCTTGTCGGTACTGGGCTTCGGTACAGGAAATATTAAAGATAATAAAATGGAAACACTGGCAGACAATGGCAATGGAAATTATGCCTATATCGATTGTGTAAGAGAGGCAAAAAAGGTGCTGGTGGAGGAAATGAGTTCCACGCTTCTTACCATTTGTAAGGATGTAAAATTTCAGGTGGAATTTAATCCCGCAGTGGTATCCGAATATCATTTGATCGGTTATGAGAACAGAGCTCTTAACAGGGAAGATTTTGAGGATGATACAAAGGACGCCGGTGAAATCGGCGCAGGACACAGCGTAACAGCTCTTTATGAGATGATATTAAAGGAGCCGCTGACAACTCTTTCCGAAGAGGAAATAGAAGGATTAAAATACAGCGACAATTACAAAAAGGAACTGGAAGAAGCAGGAGAGGGCAATACGGCAAAAACCCAGGAATGGCTGACTTTAAGCGTACGCTATAAGAAGCCTGCGGAAGAAGAAAGCAATCTTTTACAGTATCCGATAAGCTTTGACAGCTATCAGGAGCATCCTTCCGATGATTTCCGGTTTGCGGCAGCTGTTGCGGAATTCGGGCTGCTTGCTTCCCACAGCGAATATCAGGAAGAGGCTTCCGTTAAGAATGTGAAAAAAACCTTGAAAGCCATCAGCCTTAATGATGAATATAAGCAGGAATTTTTGGAATTAGTAGAAACGGTTGAATAGAAGACCATTTAAAAAATTTAATAAACCTCTTGTATATATACAGCTGATGTGTTATGATGTTCCCGAAATAAAAAAGAAAAGTTCTTCGGGGTTGGGTGACCTTACCGGATATCAAGGTTCCGGTGAGTATGAATTCCCTACTGGCGGTATAGTCCGCGACCCGTTGTATTTCTGGCAAGAATGTGAAATGCAGCGGCTGATTTGGTGAAAGTCCAAAACCAACAGTAAAGTCTGGATGAAAGAAGAAAATGACTGCTTTTTTTGGGAGGCAGTCATAATGAAAGCGTTGTGAGATAGTACCCCGAATGTTGATTTACGGCATTCGGGGTTTTTCATAACAAAGGAAAGCTTTCAAAGAAGAACCTTTCTGAAAACGGCAAAAGCCAGCCGGTTAAAGCGGCAGAAAGAGAGGAAAAAAATGAATAATGGTTTATGGTCCACCTTAGTGGAAAATGCAGTGTTTGCACTTGAGTCTGTAGTAATTGCAGTAATTTTGACAGCAGCGGCGTATGCTGCTGAAAAGCTTCTGAAAAAGAAAAATGGTGATGAGGAGCGTATACTTACCACCAGGAAAATTGCAATGATTGGTGTCTTTGCCGCCATTGCTGCAATACTTATGCTGTTTGAATTTCCGCTTCCTTTTGCTCCGTCCTTCTATGAGCTTGATTTCAGTGAAATCCCTGCGCTTGTAGGTGCGTTTGCATTTGGTCCGGTAGCGGGAGTAATGATTGAATTCTGCAAAATTGTACTGAAACTATTTATTAAGGGAACATCCACCGCATTTGTGGGGGATCTTGCCAACTTTGTTGTCGGGTGCAGCTTTATTCTGCCCTCATCCATCTTATATATGATTAAGAAAACAAAGAAAAATGCAGTGCTTTCCTGTGTGGCGGGAACTCTCTGTATGACAGTGTTCGGAACTATGTTTAATGCAGTTTATCTGCTCTCTGCTTTTTCGAAGCTGTACGGAATGCCGCTTGACACGATTGTCGGCATGGGAACAGCCATTAATAGTTCGATTACAAGTGTGACAACTCTGGTTGTTTTTGCGGTAGCGCCCATGAATCTTTT
>CAZDPE010000140.1:0-5491 GCA_964507235.1 uncultured Lachnospiraceae bacterium | reverse complement strand
CATCCTCCGCAAAATCCAGATTATTATGGGTAAATGTACCCCTCACATAATAATTCATCTGATTTCTGCTTTCAGCCACTTTTTTAAACTTGGGAACAATTGTATCATAGCTTCCCTGTCCGCCTCTGTGAGGGCGCATCAAATCATTGACCTCTTTTCGCCCATCAATGCTGAGAACCACATTGGCCATTTCTTTGTTCAGGAATTCCATAATTTCATCATTCAGAAGAATTCCATTGGTGGTCAGGGTAAATCGGAATTTTTTATTGTGAGCCTTTTCCAGGCTTCTTCCGTAAATAACCAGGTCCTTCACCACCTGCCAGTTCATAAGCGGTTCCCCGCCAAAGAAATCCACTTCCAGATTTACACGGCTGCCTGAATTTTCAACCAGAAAATCAAGCGCTTTCTTTCCCACCTCGAAGCTCATCAGCGCGCGTCTTCCATGATATTCCCCTTCTTCCGCAAAGCAGTATTTACATGCCAGATTACAGTCGTGGGCTATATGCAGACAAAGCGCCTTAACCACGGTTTCCCTCTTTTTAAAATCCGTAATATAATTTTCATAAATATCTTCCGTATAAAGCAGCCCGGCTTCCTTCAGCTCAAGGACTTCCTCAAGTGCTTCCGCCAAATCAGCTTCTTCATAACGATTCTTAAGTTGACAGATAACGGTATCCTTTAAGGCTTCCTCTTCCTGTCCTTTCCTTATGGCCTCTTCCACCGCCGGTATCACATCATACACTACATCATCCACTACATGAACGGAACCGCTGTTTACGTCAAGCACGATGTTGTAGCCATTATTTTTATATTGATGTATCACGATTAAACTTGTCCTTCCTGATTCGATTTGTTAACGTAGAATAAGCAGCGACTATGCATCGCTGCTTACAATCAATATCTACTTTTGTGATAATTGCTGTAACTCATCCTCATTTTAAGGACTATTTCACGTTCTCACAGCTCTGGTTTCCCACTGTGCAGGATGTCTTGCATGCTGACTGACATGAGGTCTGGCATTCACCGCATCCGCCCTTCTTCATGGATTCCTTTAAATCTCTTGTTGTCAATGTTTTAATACGTTTCATAATAATATCTCCTTTAACAGGTTGTTTCTCTGATTTTCATATAGTATATCATACATCTTTCATTTGGGAAAGTTTTTTTTAATTTTCAGGGCTGCCGCCGGAAATTTTCTTCTGAGAAGCTTCCTTTTCGCCGGATAATTCCGACAGTTCTTCACTTTCTGCCGTTTCCCCTCCTGCTGCTTCCCCATCCTTATTCTTATCTTCAGACAGGTTTTCTTCCTTTTCCTTCTCGGGGAGTGTCATAAGCACCTTCACAATCCTGTTCTGGTTAATGCCCTTTACCTGCAGGGTAACACCCTTGGCAGTTGTAATGGTTTCTTCATCCTCCGGAAGTCTGTCGAGATTTTCTATCATTAAGCCACCGATAGAATCATAATCCTCCGATTCAAGAAGGGTTCCCAGTTCATCATTAATGTCAGCCAGCTTCATGCTGCCCTCCACCAGATAGCTTCTTTCCCCGACCTCCTGAATCAGTTCTTCTTCATCCTCGTCATATTCATCTCTGATTTCCCCGACAATTTCCTCAAGAAGATCTTCCAACGTAATCATACCTACGGTGGCTCCGTATTCATTCAATACAAAAGAAACGTTAACTCTCTTCTCCCTCATTTCTATAAGCAGGTCAGCCGTCTTTTTATATTCATAGGTGTAATAAGCCTCTCTTATTATATTATCGATGCAAAAGTTCTCCCTGTCTGTAACAAGGATAAAGTCCTTAATATTAATTAAACCGATTATATTATCCTTATCTTCCCGATAAACAGGAATTCTGGTATACATGCACTCCTTAAACAGCTCCATTACTTCGTCATAGCCTGCATCCACGCTGATTGTGGCCATATCGATTCGGGGAATCATAATATCCTTTGCCACTGCATCCGAAAAGTCAAAAACATTGTAAATAATCTCTCTTTCTTCGGATTCAATAACGCCGTCCTCATGACTGACCTCCACATAAGTGCGAAGCTCCGTTTCTGTCATGGCTGTACGTTTATTGGAATCAATATGTAAAACCTTCATGATTCCTCCGGCCAGCTTATCCACGACAAAAATAACCGGCGTCATTATCTTCATCAGCCCTGCAATGATTGAAGCGTAAAAAAGGGCCAGTTTTTCAGAATATATCATTGCCACATTTTTCGGTATAATTTCACCGAACAATAAAATTACCACTGTCAGGATTCCCGTTGCAATACCTACTGCCAGATTAATCCTAAGCGCCAAAGTCGTTGCCAGTGAAGAAGCATACAGATTGACAATGTTGTTGCCTATCAAAATAGCACTGAGCATCTTTCCGTACTTATCAAGCACATCCAGCGCTATCTGCGCCCTTTTACTTCCGTCATCTGCCAAAGCCTTCAGCCTTACTCTGTTAACTGTGGTCAGCGCTGTTTCTGCTGATGAGAAAAAGGCAGATAACAAAACAAGAACTAAAATAGCAAACAATTGTATGACACCATCGGTATCCAAAATTGAATCACTCCTTATTTCATAAAATTTAAAAATTTAATAAGCAAATATTACAATACGGGGTCTTCTCTGTCAAGTTCGGACATATGATTCTATAGAAAGAATAATTACAGGAGGCATACCATGTTAAAAAAGCTTACCTTCAGCAGCCGGCTCACCTTTATTTTGAAAAGTCTGCTCATTTCCTATCTGCTTACTGCCGGGCTTCTGCTTCTTTTGGCCCTGCTGCTTTACCGTTTTTCCCTTACGGAAAAAATTGTATCCGTATGTATTATCGGCATTTACATTATTGTTACCTTTCTTGCCGGATTTCTGGCAGGAAAAAGAGAAGGCACCCACAAATTCCTCTGGGGTCTTATGATGGGCTGTCTGTATTTTCTGGTTCTTACCCTGGTTTCTCTTATTGTAAACCACAGCATTTCAGGGCTGTCTGTCAGCTTCTTTACTGTTCTTGCACTCTGCACCGGAAGCGGAATGCTGGGCGGAATGCTGAGCTGATTATAATCCCTGTTTATCTTCCATGCGGAAAACAGGATTGCGGACCATATTCACAATCAGGGGAATCACCATAATTACCCAGACAATGGGTTCGGCTGCAATAATACCCATATACCCTATGGCAGGCGCAAGCAAAAGGGCTATGATCACCTTACCAATCAATTCCAAAGAACTGGAAAGTACAGGCGTCCTGCCGTCGCCAATCCCCTGCATGCTGTTTCGGAACAGGCAGATAACAGCCGGAACAAAATAAAAAGAAGTGTTTACCTTTAAATAAAGAGAAGCTGTACTAATCACCTTCTTATCAAAAGTGGCCGTTATCAGTTTTACCAGCGCAGGCGAAACTGTATATGCCAGAATAATTACGCAGATACACCATCCAAAGGTCAGAAGCACCGTGTCCCGCAGTCCTTTTTTAATCCGCGAATATTTTCCCGCTCCCAGATTCTGTCCGCAATAGGTTGCCAGCGTGGTTCCCAGAACGGAAAACGGCAGCATAAAAATCGAGGTGACTTTTCTCGCCGCGGTATGCGCAACAATAATTTCCGTTCCGAAGGTATTAATGCTTGTCTGCAGCACCAACGTCCCAAGGCTGACGAAGGACACCATAAAGGCCATGGACATTCCGGCTGAAAGCAGTTTTTTATATATTTCAGGCGCAAATGCAAAGTCTTCTTTCCGAAGCGTAAGCATGGGATATTTTTCCCTCATATATGCAAAACAAAACAATGCCGAAACGGACTGTGAAATCACCGTTGCCAGGGCTGCTCCCGCTACCCCTGCATGAAGCTGAAGAATGAAAATGTAATCCAGGAAAATATTCATAAAAGAAGCCGCTACAAGGAACAAAAGCGGGGTAAAGGAATCGCCGATAGCCCGCAGCACCGCCGCACAAACATTGTAAAGCGCAGCCGCTATCAGCCCTGCCAGAATAATAGCAATATATGACTTTGCCTGGGAAAGTATTTCGGAAGATATATTAAGGAACCGCAAAATAAACGGCAAAAGTCAATAACCCCGCCGCAAGCAGCGGGGCATGAAAATTGAAGTGCCCCAAGGGACGGGGTATTGACCCTCGCGGCATTCGCCAAGGTCATGCAAGCATGACTTTGACTCATTGCACGCGGGAATAAAAGACAGCCGGCGCTGATTACAACAGCAAAGGCCGAACCCAGCAAAATGGTTCCGCCTATGGCCTTTTTCATATGTTTTTCATCCTTTGCTCCAAAGTAGGTCGCAATGATAATGGCAAACCCATTTGTCAGACCGTTTAAAAGCCCCGTCAGCATATCGCTTAAGGTAGTTGTCGCCCCTACTGCCGCCAGGGACACTTCTCCCAAAGTAGAACCTACAATTCTTGTATCCACAAGACTGTAAAACAGCTGGAAAAGCTGTCCGATAAACAGCGGAACTGCAAAGAGCAATATTATTTTAAGCGGTCTTCCTGAAGTTAAATTCTTCATTTGTGATACACCTGCTTCATATTTTTTATGAATTTAGGACTGCTGCAAGCAGTCTTGAAACTCTTTTCATCGCATGTAAAATAAGGCTGATAACAGTTACAAGCATAAAACCCGCTGCAACTGCTATAATGCTGAGCATCATTTCGTCATAGCTGTAATGTCTGCCGGGAATAAATATCTTCAGTTTCTCCGTTAAGTAAGCAAATCCAATCAGCACTGCCGCTGTAATGCCGGCCTTAAGAAACCAGTTGCATTTTTTAAAGGAAACATACACTGCCAGTGTTCCCAGAACCCCGATTACAAAAAATGCCCCCGTGCGTCCCCCCTGACGGATGATATAGGTCAATGCATCAATATCCTGCTGGGAAGCCCCTTCTCCCGAAGAGTTCTTTTGTGCAATAAACTGTATGGCGCTTTTCCCAACCTCTTTTGCATCCTCTCCGTTTTGAAAGGAAAGATAGGCAACCAGACTGATTGCTGCCAGAAAACATATCCAAAGCATTGCAACTATCACCGGATGTTTTTTCTTTTCCTGCATCTTTTACTCCATTCATATATGAATTCAGGATTCATATTCTGTCTTTACCATTTGTTTTCTTTCAGTACGTGTATCAATTATTATATTCTTTTCCTTCTCCTTATGTCAATCAATACTGCAAGTCTTCAGAATAATTTAAAAGTTTACTTTTGTAAAAACAGCTTGCGGTTATACCAGCCTTCTATATATTCAAAGTATGAAGGTTATATTTCATTACCACAGCGGAACACGGGTCTTCAACACTTGTAATTGAATAAAACTCCTACAAACCGCAGAAATGCAGTATTTTTTTATCAAATTTCGCTTAACATTATGTTGTATAATTATAGTAATATCTACATTTGGGGGAAAATGGATGAAACTCTTCTATAATAAAAGTAGCAAGGATCCTATCTATTATGCCCAGGTCGGGATCCGGAACGGCAAAAAGGTCA